>QHRF01000095.1 GCA_003220055.1 Verrucomicrobiota bacterium
AACGATTCGATTCGTTTACGTTCCATCAACGTTTTCCCGCGTTTGCGGAGGATCGATTTCAAGACGGCTTCTTTGATCCGGATGCCGGCTACGTGGAAAGCGGGCGCGTCGTTGCAACTCTCATCGAACACGCCAAAGCGCTGGGCGTTGAATTACGCGAACACACCAAGTTCGCTGCGCTGGCTGAAAGCGATCGTCGCGTCGAAGGCATTGTTTTGGAAGATCGACATTCGATCAACGGAGACGCAGTGATTATGGCCACCGGGGCGTGGACGCCGCACTTGCTGCCGTTCACGAAAGAATTTCTCCGTTCGACTGCGCATCCGGTTTTTCATTTGCGACCGAAGCAGCCGAATTTTTTCCTGCCGGAGCGTTTTCCATTTTTCGGCGCGGACATTTCGACAACCGGCTATTACGGTTTTCCGCTGAATCAGGGCGTGGTAAAAATTGCAAACCACGGGCCAGGCCGCGAGATGTCACCCGATTCTCCTGAGCGCGTCGTCACCCGCGAAGACGAGAACGATTTACGGAAATTTCTAAGATCGACAATCCCCGGTCTGACCGAGGCGCCGATCGTTTACACCCGCGTCTGCATGTATTGCGACACGAACGACGGAGATTTTTGGATCGCGCCGGATCCGGACCGGCCGAATCTGACCATTGCCACGGGAGACTGCGGGCACGGATTTAAATTCGCGCCGGTTTTGGGCGAGCTGATTGCGGACGTCGTCGAAGGAAAACCGAATCCGCTTTTGCAAAAGTTTCGGTGGCGACCGGAAATAAAATCCGGCGAGACGAAAGAGGCCGCGCGATTTCAACCGGAAGAATAGCTTGATCTACCCTCACCTACCGCTTCGCGACTTCCTCTCCCTGAGGAAGAGGATTGAGGTGAGGGCGCCTCTGATATCTTGTTCCGAATCCGGTTCGGGACGACAGATCACTCTTTATTCGCGGGTTCTTTTTTAGCCTGACGCTTTAAAAGAGTGATTTGTTTGATCCTTGCGGAATCGGACGGACTCCAGGTTGCGATGTCGGGGTCGTCTTTGAAAGCGTTGTGCACGATGCGGCGCTCGTAGGAATTCATCGGCTCGAGCTGGAGCGAACGTCCGGTTGCCCGGACACGCTCGGCCAGACCACGAACGCGTTGCACGATCCGATCTTCACGCATCGAGCGATACATCTCGCAATCGACCACAACTTTCGGTGCGTCTTTGTCTTTCGTCTGCAGAAGCCGGTTGAGCAAAAACTGGAGCGCTTCCAGTGTTTCGCCGTCGCGTCCAATCAAGCGGCGGCTTTCCTCGGTATAAATTTGCAGGACCAAATTGCCCGCCTCGTTCTGCGATTCTTCGATCTGCACGACGAAGCCGAGATAGCCAAGAATCGTGTCGAGTAATTCTTTCGGCGTCATTATTTTCGTTTTCCGGCGGGCACACGCTTTTCGAGCGTCGGCAGCGGCTGTCGTTTGTTATAATAAAATTGCACGATACTGAAAAGGTTTTGGGTGGTGTAATATAATGCCAAAGCCGCCGCAAAATTGTAGCAGATAAACAAAAAGATCAGCGGGGTGAACATCATCACCCGGCGCTGGGTCGCGTCGCCCGTCTTCGGCGTCATCGCCATCAGCCAGATTTGGGTCGCGGCCATGCAAAGCGGGATGATGTTGATCGGAATCGAATAACCGAGCAACGGAAGGGTCGCCACCGTGTCTGGTTGGGAGAGATCGTGCACCCAAAAAAAATGCGCGTTTCGCAATTCGACCGCCTGGCCGAGCATCTTGAATAGTCCAAAGAAAATTGGGATTTGGATCATCATCGGCAAACAGCCGCCCACCGGATTGATCCCGTAATCTTTGTAGAGCCTCATCACTTCCTGGTTCATCCGCGTCGGATCGTCTTTGTATTTTTCGCGCAGCTCTTGAATCTTCGGATTGAGGAGCGACATCCGCCGCATCGAGCGGTTGGCTTTGTCCTGCAGCGGCCAAAGCACGATTTTAATAATCGCGGTGAGCGCGAGAATCGACCAGCCGTAGGAACCAATGAAGCCGTGCAGCCAGTTGAGAAAGTTGAGCAGAAACTGGCTGACGATTTTGAACACTCCGAAATCCATGATCTCGGCTTCGTTGTGATCGAGCCGGGCCAGGCGATGATAAATTTTCGGTCCGGCCCAAATCTCGAACTTCGCGCTGTAGGTTTGGCCGGGCGGCAATTGAAAAGCGGGCATCCGCAAGGCGCCGGCAAGTCCGTAAGTTTTTTGTTCCGGCGAGATATCGAAACGCCGGCCCCAAACGCCATTGCCCTTCGCCGTTAACGGCGCAATCAGCGTTGTAAAAAACTGATCGCTGACCGCAGCCCAATCGGCGTTGGCGAGATCCTGTTGATAAAAAGGCTGCGGCGCATGCTGACCGATGCCGAAAACTCCGCCACCGCCTCCGAACCAACCAACATCAACTCCCTTGGCCTTGCCGTCGACGCACCAAACGAGGCGGGTGTAATAGGAATAATCTTTCGGATGAATCGGAACGGCCGCGCCGAGCGCAACGAAATAACCCGGATTTGAATAGGGCTGCGCGCCGGCGTTCACCAGATCGACATCCATTTCGGCGAGAAAATTGTCTTTCTTCTCCTTGCCCGGCGGAAAAAAGAACTTCTTTCGGATCGTGACATTTTCAGCGGCGCGCTCGCATCTCAAGCTCCCGTCCGCTTCTCGAATTAACGTGAATTCGTCGAATTTGGGCGAATTCGGTTGTTCGACCATCGCGCCGATGGGCGATTGATCTTTCGAATTAATGACAAGGCGATCGCCCCCCTGACCGATATGATTAAGCAGAACGGCTTCCCGGATCCCACCGCCGCGATTCGTTAGGCGAAGTTCGACATCGTCGTTCCGCAACGTTTCGATTTTCTCGGCGAACGCCGGGATTGCTTCGGGAGCCGGAGTCCCAGTCGCAGCAGAAGGAGGCGAAGACGCAGTCAGGGGAACTGCCGACGGACTAGTTCCTGCGAGCGGCGTTGGCGTGGGAGACAACTGCGCAGATGTTGGCGGCCGCGGTCGCGGCGTTTGTTTGGCGACCCACCATTCCCACGCCACCAATCCGATGACGCAAAGTATAACGGCAATCCACGCGGTTCGATCCATAAAATTGGTAGCGCCCGCTATTCACAGAGCAGCGATTTGGCAACGTTTCGAGCGCAAATTTCTTTCGGGACCGGATCGTGTCCGCAACCGCCCCAGGGCTGACAGCGCGCCAGCCGTTTCAAACCGAGCCAGCCCCCCGAAATAATGCCGTGTGTTTCGACGGCCTCCAAAAAGTAACGGGAGCAGGTGGGTTCAAATCGGCATCCAGAGCCCGGACCACCGAGGGCCGAGAGCAAAGGCGAAATCGTGAGCTGATAAAAGCGAATAAGAGCGCGAAGAATTTTCAGCATGGAGTCGCTAGAATAGAAGCGCGCTTGGCCAGACGCAACCACTCAACTTCCAGCTGCTGATAGGTTGCACCGACGGCGTTCGCGCGCGCGATCGTTACAATCCATGTCCCGTCAACGATCTCGCGTTGATGTTTGCGAACAATTTCGCGCAGGCGCCGGCGCACGCGGTTCCGCGCAACCGCGGGCCCGAGCGCGCGAGAAGTGATAAAGCCAGCGCGAAAACGAGTGGCGTCATTTGCTCGAAGGATGCTAAGCAAGACCGATCGGCCGCGGTAGACGCGGCCGTTCTTTTTTACCTGCGCGAATTCCGCGGACTGAGTCAGGCGGCGACTCTTGGGAAATGTGAAGCGCTTGATCGTGCTGATGATGTTGCTTTAACAGGAAAGAAGACTGGAACCAGTCAGGTAGGGGCGATTGACCTCAATCGCCCGCGAGCGGTTCGGTGAACTGCCCCTACCATTATTTCGGTACAGCAAAAGTCTTTCGTTCGCCACGGCGAACGAAAGACCTCGCAAATAATTCGATGGCGCCGGTCTATGGAGAAGGAGACGTATTGACGTTGATGTCCGTCTTGGTCTCCGTCTTTGTTGAAGTGGCTGGCGACGGGTTCACAATCGTAGTGTTGCTTTCTTTCTTCTCCGCGGGCGGATTCGTCACCGTTGTTTCTTTTTGCTCACAAGCCGCCAGAAGCGCGGCACCAATCAAGAGGCATACGTATTTGTTCATGTAGGTATTGGACGAATCAGAGGACCAATTATTTAAGGTGTTGGCGCGGGACTCGTCGTAGTTGTTCCGGTAGTCGCTTCCGGGGAAGCGCTTGCCGCCGGGGCGACCGTTTCGGTTTTTTGTTCGCAAGCCGCCAGAAGCGCGGCGCCAGCCAGGATGCAGATTAATTTCTTCATAGTTGGAGACCTTCGGTTAATTGGTATTTCGCATCAAGAATGCATTTCGGCCGTGCGCTTTACAACGGCGCGTCATATTTAAAGCCATGCGCCTCGGCCACGGCGTGGCAGGTCAGCTTGCCGTCTCGGGTGTTGATACCGCCAATCAGCGCCGGCTGTTTCTTGCATGCCTCGTCCAATCCGAAATCGGCAAGCAATTCGACGTACCGATAGGTAATGTTGGTTAATGCCTGAGTGGCGGTGCGGGCATACGCCGCCGGCATATTGGCAACGCAATAGTGGGTGACGCCTTCTTCGACATAGACAGGCTGCAAATGCGTGGTCGGTCGCGATGTTTCGGCGCAGCCGCCCTGATCGATCGCGATGTCCACCAGCACGCTGCCCGTTTTCATCGCTTTCAACATCGCGCGCGTGATTAATTTTGGCGCCTTCGCTCCCGGGACCAGAACCGCGCCGATGAGAAGATCGACATTCGGCATGAGCTCGCGCAGATGCGATTCGCTCGAATAAAGCGTGTGCGCGCTTCCCATGGTGATGTCGAGAAATCGCATTCGCTCGAGATCGACTTCTAAAATCGTCACGTCCGCTCCGAGACCGGTGGCCATGCGGGCGGCATTCACACCGGCAGTGCCGCCGCCAATCACAACAACCCGCCCGGGCAAGACTCCCGGAACACCACCGAGCAAAACGCCGCTGCCACCATTGTGTTTTGCCAAAAAATATGCGCCCATCACCACCGACATCCGCCCGGCGATTTCGCTCATCGGCTCAAGCAACGGCAAGCGGTTGCCGATCTGAATCGTTTCGTAAGCAATGGCGGTCACCCCGGACTTCAGCAGCGCGTCGGTGAGCGCTTTGCTGGCGGCGAGATGAAGATAGGTGAAAAGAATTTGTCCTTTTCGCAAAAGCGGAAATTCGGCCGGAAGCGGCTCCTTCACTTTGACGATCATGTCGGCCCGCGCGAAAACATCTTGGGCCAGATCGACGATCTCCGCGCCGGCTTTTTTATATTCCTCGTCCGGATAACCGGAGCCAATGCCGCCGTTTTTTTCCACCAACACGGTGTGTCCGCGTTTCGTCAATTGCTCCGCGGCAGAAGGGACGAGCGCGATGCGCCGTTCCTGTTCTTTAATTTCCTTGGGGACGCCGATGATCACTCAGCAAGTGATAAGTGACGAGTGACCAGTGACAAGATAAAACATCCGAAACCGGTCACTCAATTGAGCGACGGATCGTCCGGCGCGGCCGCAAGCATGCGATACCAGGGGCCGAGCCGATTCATGATGTCGAACCAAAGTCGCGACAGGCGCTCGAATTTTAACGCCGAACGGCTGGGCTTTTGCACAATCCACGCTTTTTGTTTCATCTCGGCCTCGAGTTGTCCAGCACTCCATCCGGCATAACCCAGAAACGCGCGAATAGAAGCCGCGCCTCCGGACAGATCTACCGCCGCTTCGTCCGGGTTGAGCGAATGTTGATTCAATTTCAGGCCTTCGCCCTTATGCCATTCGAACGCGGCCAGCATCAGTTGATTATTTCCCACCGGCCCGCCAAAAAAAACCGGGACGTCCGCCAGATTTTGCGGCGGTGTTTCGCTCACCAAATCGGCCACGCTTTTATCGAGAGGGCGATTGATAATCACTCCAATCGCGCCGTCCTCCGGATCATGCGCCGAAATAAAAAGGACTGCTCGGCGGAAGTTCGGGTCGAGCATGTTGGGATGTGCGACCAGAAGCGATCCGGCGAGACTGCACGGTTTTTCCCGACGCGCATTGCGCATGTAAAATTAAAACGTGCATCGCAACCTTTCGCAAGTGGTTGGAAATTCTTCGCGTCCCAAATGGCCGGAATGACCCTTAAGATCGACATTCTCACCGGGCTTGCGAAGGGGTTCCTAAACGGGGCTGTATAATTTATATAAATTTTTGTTGCGGCACCGTTTAAGCTCGGGTAGTACCTGCCAGATTTTGGAAGATTGTTCTGGGGGGAACAGCCGCCCTTCACGCCCATCGGGCGTGGGGGGCGGTACTTTTTTGGGGAGAAAAAGGAAACGTCCAACTTCGAAAGGATTCGCGAGCAGGCAGCTGAACTCTCAACGCTCAATTTCGACGGCAGCAAAAATCTCCTGGCCCGCCGCATTGGCGCTGGTTGTGTTGATTCTCGCCGGCGCGGCCGCCTTCGTCTTTTGGCGCGTGGAAACATGGCCCGGGCGCACGATCGGTCAGGGAACTGAAGATCTGGAACGTCTCGGAAAAGATTTGCGATCTGCTTTCATCGAGATCGCACATTTGCAACCGCGAATCACGGTCAACAATCGCACGGTGGTGGATGAAGCAACGCCCACCGCGGAACTGGCGATTCTGACGAAGCAGTTAAAGGTCAAACGCGAATTCCTGCACACCTGGGCCGGCAGTTCCAAGCGAATCAAATTGAGCGGAACATTTATTGCCAAAGCGGGATTCAATTTACGCCAAGAGGTGGCGGTCGATGTCGGACCTGACCAAATCCTGATCCAACTCCCGCATGCTGAAATTGTCGGGGTCGAAGAAAAGCATGTCGACGTGCTCGCGCTCGAAAACGGGCTATGGAATCGCGTTTCCGGCGCTGACCTGCAAAACGAATTGGCCCAGCTCTCGGAAATGGCGCGGCGCCAGGCTTTTGAGACAGACTTAGCGGGAGAAGCTGAGCAGGAACTGCAACGCCAATTACGTAAACGGATCCGTGCGCGTCAGCCGCTCAAGCTTGTCTTCATCAACGCGCCGCAGATCGAGTCGCCCGCCGTAAAGCAATAGGATAATTTTGCGAAGCTGCTTTGCGCGCAAACGATTTGCCATTAAAGCAATGGGCGCCGATGCCGAAAAATCGTTTGTTGTTGATCTCGCTCGCTGCTTTGATCGTGGCGTTGGGCACGATCGTCTTCGCTCCCTTCGTGGTCTCGAATGGGGTTCGTCTCTGGCTGCGCTGGCAGGCGCATCGCCAGCAATTGAAAATTGAACTCGGCAAAATCGCCGCACCATTTTTGCGGCCTGTTTCCATCGAGCGCATCCGGGTCACGAGCGAGCCCGGCGCCGCCACTCAAATCGAGCTCAACGCCGAGCTCGCGATTCTCCATCTCAGTCTGGCCAAAATCCTGACCGGCCGCGGCGACGGCGTCCGGACGTTGTCGATCCAAAGAGCGCGCGCTGCAATCCGTCGCGATTACTCGGAAAAGGTACGGGCGATGCGTTTCAATTGGACGGCGCTCCAGTCGCTCCTCCCGGCCAATTTCGGTATCGCCCACCTCGATTTTAGAGTTGAGAACGGTCCCACCGTCATTTTACTCCGGAACGCCGCAATTTCCGGAAGCCAAATTGAAGCCGGACGTTTTTCCGCGGGCGAATTAACGATCACGTCGCCCCTGTTTCGACAAACATTTTCGCAACTCCGCGGCGCGATCAAATGGCAGGAAGATCGTCTCACCATCGGCGGGATGAATCTCGCCCGTGGAGTCGATCTTCAATCCATCACCATCGATTTGTCGCGGCTCGATAAAGAGCGCGCCGATCTCCAATTCGATCTCGATGTCTTCGGCGGAAAAATTCGCGCGAGCATTTCGAATGAATGGCCGGGGCAACATTCAATTTGGAACCTCGCCGGCACCGCGACCGGCATTTCGCTCGCCCAAACGTCCGAGGCGCTCGGATTTACCGATCAGCTCGGTGGTTCGCTTCGTGCCTGCAATTTCACTTTTCGCGGCGATCCCCGCGATCCTTTGGAAGGAACCGCTTCCGTCTGGACCGAGTTGAATGGGTTGAGCTGGCGCAATCGTGCCGCCGACGTGATCATGCTCGGCGCGATCTTCTACAATCGTCAGATCCAACTCCAACAGCTCTACATCAAGCAACGCAAAAACGAGCTGACTATGAGTGGTCAAGGCGCGATTCCTTCCAAATCGACAGACTGGCTCAATCCCGATTTCCGCGGCCAAATTCTCGGGAAGATCACCGATCTTGGACAATTCGCGGAACTTTTCGGCGCCGGTCCCCGCGATTTCGCGGGCGCGGTCGCCATTGAAGGGACACTCAACGCACGCGAACACAAGCTCGGCGGATTTCTGACTGCCAGTGGAAATTCCCTCTCTCTATTTAAGAGACAAATTGATCGATTAACGGCCAAAATAAATCTGAAGGCTGATACGATCGAGCTTGAGCAATTCGAAGTCGCCCGGAAAAAAGATTTCATTCGTGCGCAAGGCAAAATCGATGTCGCGCACGAGAGCGATTACTCCGGCAGCATCGAAGCGAAGGTCGGTGATGCATCCGAATATTTCCTGCTCGGTCGCGGCGTTTCGAACGGAGCGGCCATACCCGTCCAGCTCGACACTAAAATCTCTTCCGGTTCGTGGGACACGAAGGCCGTCTTCACTCTACCCGGATCGAGTCCGGTCGATTTGGCGGCGAAATTTTCATTAAAAATCGGCCAGGACTGGAAAACATTCCTGGCGTCGCCGCTGGAGGCGACGATTCATTTTCCCGCGCTCGTCCTCGCCAGCGCTCCGCAATTTCTGCATCCGGCACTTTTCAATGAAGGAATCCTCAGCGGAACGATCTCACTCAGTCAGAACCTCGAGCATCCGAACATCACCGGCGAGGTGCAGTTGCTCAACGGCGTTTTGCAAAATGCGCCGCTCGACCTGGCCCGAGTGAGCGGACGACTGACTTTTACCGGGGACCATGCAGTGATCGAATTCGTCAACGCTGCAACCGGGGGCGTCGATCTTTCGTTACGCGGCGTAGTGAATTTGCGCGATTCGGCTGATGTTAAAATTGGGATATATCCTAGCGTACCCATTTACCTGCTGACGGACGCTCGGCCAACTTGTATAAATCGGATCGATCTTGAGCCGATCGGCGTCACACTCGCGCCAGTGATCGACCAAATTGGGATTCGAGGCGGGATTTTCGACGGCCGTTGGACAATGGAGCTTATTGAAGCGGCCGTGCCACCTCAACCAGTTGCGCTGAATCCGACGCCGTTGTGCTTCGGAGACAAGCCTGCGGAGCAATCATTAAGGTTCGGCGTGCCCCCGCGACCACAACCTTCGCCATCTCCGAGCCGCAAACGCGGCCGGCGTCGTTAGGCCGCAGAATCGATCGGGACGCCGCGCCGCTCGGCTTTCGTTGTTACCAACCAGCGCACGAGTTTCTGCTCCAAATCGCTGGTCAGTTCGACGCACAAGTCCTCGCCGGCATCGACTCGTAACGGTTCGCCACTCGGCCGATCGAAAAGGAGTTGCACTCGGCGCCGGCCGGGCGAGCTCTCCAGGAGCTCGCGCACTTCGCGCAATTCCTCTTTCGTCGTCGCCGGCGAAAATTGGAGGAGTACGGCCGGCTCACTTTCGGCAGAGGCCTGCCCCGCCGTAGCGTCGCGAAGGCGGGTCGATCTTTCCGGCCGAGAGGTTGCCTCGCCAAGGCCGGCATTCCCGTTCGAAGCGTCGTTGGCTTTGTTCGCGCACGGTACTCTTATTTTCTGCGCCGTCGCGCGCAACGAATCGCCACGAGTGTCGATCGTTCCGCGCACTTCCACTACGCGGCCGGGAACAAGAATTTCCGACACGACAACGTAGACATCGTTCCAAACCACAACCTCGAGGGTGCCAGTCCTGTCTTCGACCCACACCACTGCGAACGGTTTCCCTTCCCGTCGCGTGAATTTCTTTTCCACCTGCACAATCGCGCCCCCGATTCTGAATTGCGAACGATCGTCCAGATCGCCTAACGAACTGATTGGCTGGTAATTTTTTGATGCGAAAACATCGGCATACGCGTCTAAAGGGTGCCCGCTGACATAAAATCCCAGCAGCTCTTTTTCGTAGGAGAGTTTTTCGTGGTCGCTCCACGGAGTAACGATGCGCTTCCTCGTTGTTGCCGCGTGAGTTTCTTCGTCGAAGAGCGAAACCTGGCCGACGGTCCGATCGCGCTGCGCCGCCGCGGCGCACGAAAGCGATTCGTCGATGCAAGCAAAAAGTTCCGCGCGGTCGCGCCCAACAAAATCAAACGCGCCGGCCTTGATTAAACTCTCCAACATTTTGCGATTCGCGATTCGCGTCCCGATTCTTCCGCAAAAATCTTCCAGCGAAGTGTATTCCCCTGCCCGCTCGCGGTCCTGGATCGACATCTCCATTGCGGCCTCGCCCACGTTTTTGATCGCCGCCAGTCCGTAGCGGATTGCCATTTTTCCGTCCTGAGACTCAGGTGTGAACTTCAAACCGCTCCTGTTGATGTCCGGCGGCACGATCGAAATTCCCATTTGCTTACACTCGCCGACGAAAATCGAAATTTTATCGGTGTTGTTGATTTCGTTGCTGAGGAGTCCGGCCATGAACTCGACCGGATAATGCGCCTTTAAGTAAGCCGTGTGATAACTGATGACGCCGTAAGCCGCGCTGTGGCTCTTGTTGAATCCGTAACCCGCGAATTTTTCGAGCAAATCGAAGATCGCGTTCGCTTTTTTCTCCGGGATCTTGTTCGTGTGCGCGCAACCTTCGATGAAGTTGTTGCGCTCTTTCGCCATGGTTTTTTTGTCCTTCTTGCCCATCGCGCGGCGAAGCAGATCGGCTTGCGCGAGAGAGTAGCCCCCGAGTTTGCTCGCCGCCGCCATCACCTGTTCCTGGTAAATCATCACGCCATAGGTGTCGGCGCAGATTTCTTCCAAGAGCGGATGTAGATATTTGATCGGCGTCACTCCCTTTTTTGCTTTGACGTACTCGGGAATCAGCTCCATCGGCCCCGGCCGATAGAGCGCAATCAACGCGATGATGTCATCGAGCTTCTTGACCTCGAATTGCTTCGAAAGGTTGGTCATCCCACCGGACTCCATCTGGAAAAGACCGATCGTTTCGCCGCGGTTGTAGAGACCGAACGCCGCCGCGTCATCGAGCGGAATGTTCTTTAGTGAAAACTCCGGCTCGCGTTCGTGAATCAGCACGAGCGTGTCCTCGATCACGGTCAACGTTTTCAACCCGAGAAAATCCATCTTGAGCAGGCCGAGATCGTTCAGCGGGCCCATCGGATACTGGCTGATCACGTCGTTGCCTTTGACGTCGCGGCAGAGCGGGATGTAATCGGACAAATCGCGATCGGCGATGACGACGCCGGCCGCGTGGACCCCGGCATTGCGCGAGAGGCCCTCGAGCGTCTTCGCGTATTCGAACAGTTGCTTCGTTTGCGGTTCGGTCGCGATCGCGCGTTTCAATTCCGAATTTTTTTCCGCGGCCGAATCGAGTGTAATGTTCAACTCGTTTGGAATCATCCGCGCAATCCGGTCCGCCGCCGCATAGGAAAGTCCCATCACGCGGCCGACATCGCGCACCACGCTCTTCGCTTTCAGCTTTCCGAACGTGATGATCTGGGCAACGCGACGCTCGCCGTATTTTTGGCGAACATATTCGAGAACTTCGCCGCGGCGCGCTTCGCAGAAATCGACGTCGATGTCCGGCGGCGAAACACGGTCCGGATTGAGAAAGCGCTCAAAAATCAGTCCGAATTGTAACGGATCGATGTCAGTGATCCCGAGCACGTAGGCAATGAGCGAGCCGGCGGCCGATCCGCGACCCGGTCCGACCGGAATTCCGCGGCCTTTCGCGAAGTGAATAAAATCCCAGACGATCAGGATGTAGCTGACGAAACCAGTCTTCTCGAGCACGCTGAGTTCATAAGCGAGCCGCTCCCGCAGCTGATTGTCGATCTTGGCGCGCTCGCCGTAACGCTCTTCCAGACCTTTGTAACAAAGCTCGCGCAGATAACCTTCGCGCGTTTGTCCCTCCGGCACTGGATACTCGGGATATTTTGATTTTCCGAATTCGATCGTGACATTACAGCGTTCTCCGATCGCAAGAGTATTCGTAATTGCTTCCGGGAAATCCTTGAACAACTCGCGCATTTCCGCGGGCGATTTGAAATACAGCTCCGGCGCATAACGCATCCGGCTTTCGTCCTGGACCATTTTGCCGGTGCCGATGCACAACATCACGTCGTGGGCGTCATGATCGTCGCGTCGCAGAAAATGGACGTCGTTCGCCGCGACCAGGCCGACACCCAGGTCTTTCGCGATTTGCGGCAACACGCGATTGCACTGGCGTTGTTCTTCCATCCCGTGATCGTGCAATTCCATGAAGAAATTTTCGGCGCCCAGGATGTCGCGATACTCGGCCGCGGCCTGCTTCGCTCTCTCGATGTTGTTCGATTGAATCGCCGAATTGACTTCCCCCGCGAGACAACCGCTCAACCCGATCAGCCCAGCCGAATGTTGCGCCAGCAGCTCCTTGTCGATCCTCGGTCGGTAGTGAAACCCGTCGAGGTGCGCGGTTGAGATCAGTTTGACCAGGTTGCGATAGCCGACGTCGTTTTGCGCGAGCAAAGTGAAATGATACGCCGCTTCCCGCAGCGAACCCGCCTTCTCCCTGTGTGAGCGTGGCGCAAGGTAGGCCTCGCAGCCGATAATCGGTTTGACCCCGGCACGCGTCGCTTCCTGGTAAAATTCGATCGCGCCGAAAAGATTGCCGTGATCGGTCACGGCCACGGCCGGCATGCCGAATTCGACCGCTTTTTTCATCAGCTCCTTCATCCGCACCGCGCCGTCGAGCAGGGAATATTCGGTGTGAAGGTGGAGGTGAACGAACGAATCGCGCGGCATCTTTGATATAAATGCAGTCAACCGCGTTCAGTCAAATTTGCCAAGCACTACAGCGCAGAAAATTTCTGCGTGCCGTCATCCCGAACGAAAGTGAGGGATCTCTCACAAGGTGATGGATCACACAAAGTACCTTGCGGGACGCTCGCTTCGATTGTGAGATTCCTCGCTCTGCTCGGAATAACAACGCTAGGGCTCGTCAAATAATTGTGATCCAAGATCATCCCATTTGGGATTCAAAGTTTCGACAAGCTGATTCTTCTTTTCTCTTCGCCAAGCCTTGATCTCCTTTTCGCGAGCGATCGCGTCGCTTGGATCATCGTATTCTTCGTAATAAACCAGGCGGTCGATTTTATAGCGCTTCGTAAATGATTTCGCCCCTGCATCTGCATGAAACCAAAGGCGAACTTCGAGACTGTTTGTAACGCCAGTGTAAATGACGACCCGGCTGCGGTTCGTCATCATGTAGACGTAGAACGTGCGATCCATCTGGGGGGCTCACATTCTGAAACAATCCAACCATCCTGCACAACCTGATTGATCACACCAAGTGGATTGTGTGATCTGCGCTTCGACTGTGAGATCCTTCGCTTACGCTCAGGATGACAAATCGAGCGCAAGTTTTCGCAAAAAATTTCCGCGCGTGATTGCAAAAATTTCTTGTTTGCAATCACAACATCGCGTTGGTAAGAGAGCGCGTGCCGCGCTCAGCTTCTGGTGAAGCGAGCGCGATTAGATCGACATGAAAAAACTGGAAGCGATCATCAAGCCGTTCAAGCTCGAGGAGGTCAAGGAAGCCCTCGCCGAGCTCGGGATTGAAGGCATGACCGTGACCGAAGTGAAAGGCTTCGGCCGTCAGAAAGGTCACACCGAAATCTACCGCGGCAGCGAATACACCGTCGATTTTCTGCCGAAAGTGAAAGTCGAAGTCGTGCTGGCGGACGACATGGTGGAGAAGGCGGTCGCCGCCGTAGTGGGCGCGGCCAAGACCGGCAAGATCGGCGACGGAAAAGTTTTTGTGCTGCCGGTCGAACACGCGATTCGGATTCGCACGGAAGAGATCGGCGAAAAAGCAGTGTGATTACGCGAGCCGCACCCAGCCCATTCCTCAATGGGTTGTCTCGGCTCTATTTATTTTCAGCGGCTTTTGTGAATAACCCGGTCACTTTTTCACAACCTCAACCCAACAACCCTGTCCGCCGTAGTCCCGCAACCGCGGGACGAAGGCGGATCAACTCCTCAACCTCTTAATATGGCCAAAGACAAAACCGCATCCGACGTCAGCAAAATGATCAAAGACAAAGACGTGAAGTTGATCGACTTCAAGTTCACGGATTTGCTCGGTACCTGGCAGCATTTCACCACCACCCTCACCGAATATAACGAAGAGATCTTTACCGACGGCCTCGGCTTTGACGGCTCCAGTATCCGGGGTTGGAGAGTCATCAACGCGTCGGATATGCTCGTCATTCCTGACGCGGCGACAGCCTGGATCGACATCTTCAACGCCGAACCGACCCTGAGTCTCATTTGCACGATTGTTGATCCGATCACGCGCGAGCCCTACGATCGCGACCCACGCGGCGTTGCCGAAAAAGCGGAGGCTTACTTAAAGAGCACCGGCATCGCCGACACCGCCTACTTCGGACCCGAGGCGGAGTTCTTCATTTTTGACGACGTCCGATTCAGTTACGACGGCAATTCATCGATGCATCGTGTCGATAGCGTCGAAGGACATTGGAACAGCGCGCGCGAGGAATTTCCGAACCTGGGTTACAAGATTCGCCCGAAGGAAGGTTATTTTCCGGTCTCGCCGATGGATTCGTTGCAGGACATTCGCAACGAAATGTGCATCGAGCTCGAGCGCGCCGGCATTCCGATCGAGCGCCAGCATCACGAAGTCGCCACCGCCGGCCAGGCCGAGATCGACATCCGCTACGCGCCGCTCAAACGCATGGGCGACAGCCTGCAATATTACAAATACATCCTGCGTAACGTGGCCAAGAAGCACAACAAGACGGTCACGTTCATGCCGAAGCCGCTCTTCGCCGATAACGGCTCGGGCATGCACACGCACATGTCGCTTTGGAACGGGGACAAACCGCTCTTCGCCGGCAACGGTTACGCCGGGCTAAGCGACATGGCGCTCTTTTTCATCGGCGGCATTTTGAAACACGCGCCCGCGCTGACTTGCCTGACCAACCCGACTACGAACAGTTACAAGCGGCTCGTGCCCGGATTCGAAGCGCCGGTCAATCTCGCTTACTCCGCGCGCAATCGTTCCGCCGCGATCCGTATTCCCACCTATTCGCCAAGCCCGAAAGCGAAACGAATCGAGTTCCGCACACCGGACGCGGCCGCCAATCCGTACATCGCGTTCAGCGCGCTCTTGCTCGCGGGTCTCGACGGAATTCAGAACCGGATCGATCCCGGCGATCCGCTCGACAAAAATCTTTACGATCTGCCGCCGGAAGAACTCGCCCAGATCGCGAGCGTGCCTGATTCGCTCCGCGGCGCGATCGAAGCGCTCCAGGCAGACCATTCCTTCCTCCTTCGCGGCGACGTCTTCAACGCCGACTTCATCGCCAACTGGATCGACATGAAACAAAAAGAATACGACGCTCTCCGGCTGAGGCCGCATCCGTACGAATTCTCGATGTACTACGACGTGTAATTCGTTTGTAGCGAGCCGCGCCCTCTAAAGACCATGAAACGAGTAGCGATAATCCTTGGTCTATTATTCTTAACTAAATCGCTTCATGCCGAGCTGCGAGGCATAGTGCTTGAAATCACAACGCCGTCTCATAAGGAGGCGACCACGGGTTACACTGTCTATGCACCCGCAGAGGTAAGCATTTACTCCGACGAGGAGGTCGAGCGAAAGCAAAAGGTGTCTGCTGCGCAAGCCGCAGACGTTCTAAAACATGCCCGCGGTTGGAAAAGCGCAGTTATGATCATAATCGTCTTTCACAATACGGTCAGACCAGAAGACTTAATCGGAATACTGGAAGGTATGAACGGCAACTCTGATCTGATGCTGGGCTACGTTGGAAGCGCGGATTACGGGCCAGGAAAACAAGACCTCGACAAAGTTCGGAATTGATTCACCGCCGAAATCGCTGGGAAACCGAATTGCTTTCTCTGCGTCCTCCGTGTCCTCTGCGGTTAAACTTGTGTGATTTTTGCTTCGACTCTGAAATGCTTCATGCATGGCTGATCAGTTAACAGGGCTGCTGTCCCCGTTCCTTAGATCGCGCCGAACGGCTGCGGTCGCGCCGTTCCTTGGTCAGGGACCTTTACTCGATATCGGTTGCGGCACCGGCGCATTAGCTCGCGACGTTGACTCAACACGATACCTCGGCGTGGATCAGGACGAAGAGTCGATCTCGATCGCCAAAAATCTTTTTCCGGCGCATCGTTTTCTCACGCTCCCTGAATTCGCACAGTCACATAACGAAAATCAGTTTGAACGAATTGTTGGCCTGGCGGTGATCGAACATGTCGAAGACCCGCAAAAATGGCTGACATGGCTGCGAACTCTTTTAAAACCTGGCGGTCAGATTGTGCTGACGACCCCTCACCCTTCGATCCGTGGCGTTCACGAATTTGGCGGACACATCGGCCTATTCAGCCGCGAAGGGGCAATGGAACATCGAGAACTGATAAATCGAGATCGCATGATCCAACTCGCCGAGACGAGCGGGTTCCGTGTTCGGCATTTCCGCAGATTTCTGTCGGGATGTAATCAACTGTTCGTTCTCGAGGCGACGGGAGGTTAGTAGGTAGGGGCGGATTGACCCCAATCGCCCGGCTTGTCCCAATTCCTGTTTTCCTGGGTTCCTGATTGGTTTGACCGCGCAAACCGCCGCTAAAAAAACGCAACCGACCGGCAGCAGCTGGTTTACGACTGTGATAAGCTTTTCGTCGTGAGTACGACTGCTTTGCGCCAGGACGAGCGCCCGTGGCGGGTCATTTTCGGGGTTGGCATTTTCGCCGCCGCGATCGTGGTTGTCGGGATGATGGTGTGGCAGGGAGTCGCTGCGCACGGCGCGCCTGATCCGACTCAACCGAACACGAGCCCGACGGTCGCCTTTCTCGATATCGGCATTCTCGTTTTTCGCGAAGGCCTTGAATGCATACTCGTGCTGGCGGCGATCACCGCGAGCATGACCGGCGCGAAGAGCGCTCATCGAAAGCCGGTGGCAGTGGGCGCCGGCGTCGCATTTGGCGCAACCTTGATCACTTGGTTCATCGCGGTCCGAATTGTCGATTCTCTGAGCGACAACATGCGGGCGCTCGATTTGCAGGCGGCGACCGGACTTCTCGCCGTCGTGGTGTTGCTGGTGATCATGAACTGGTTCTTCCACAAAATTTACTGGGGCGGCTGGATCCGAGCGCACAATCGCCGCCGCAAAGCGCTTCTCAGCAACGGCCACGAAATCGGAAAACAATCGTTGCTCTGGGGACTGATCCTGCTCGGATTTACGTCGCTTTATCGCGAAGGATTTGAAGTCGTTTTGTTTCTGCAGAGTTACAATCTGCGATTTGGGGGCGGGGTGGTTTTGAAAGGCGCGCTGCTTGGCATCGCGCTTTCGGGAATTGTCGCGGTTCTCACCTTCGTGCTGCAGCAAAAGTTGCCCTATCGCAAAATGCTGATCACAACCGGCGTTCTGCTCGGTGTGGTTTTGCTGGTGATGGTAGGCGAGCAAGCGCAGGAGATGCAGCTCGCTCATTGGATTTCGACCACGCTAATCGCGTCGCTAGTCCCGATGATTCCGCGTTGGATGGGAATGTGGTTCGCGGTTTTTCCAACTTACGAAACGCTGATCGCGCAGTTGATCGCCGCCGTTCTCGTGATCGGTTCTTATTATGCGGCGCGGCATTTTGGCGGCAAACCAGCGATCGAAGAGCCTGTTCAAGAAGCGAAAGCCGAAGCGCGAGTAGCGATCACCGAAGAATTGCAGCCGGTGCGCTAACTCCGGCGAGCAGTTTCCTTCTTCGATGACCAAGAGCGCGCTATCGATCTTGTTGTTGGCCTGCCGCGCCGTAGCCTTCGGCGTAGGCGGATCGATCCTCGCAACGAGTTCGTTCGCGGATCAGCGGCACTTCACGTTCGTTTACGAAGCAACGATCGAGGAACCGGGCGAATTCGAGTTGGAGAACTGGGTCACCGGACAAATCCGGAAAGGAGCGGATCATAGTTTTTCAGAAATCGATTTCCGCCACGAAATTGAATTCGGCGTGATAGACAGATTGCAGGCCAGCATTTATCTGGCCGATTGGAGCTATGTGAACTCGAAAGAGAACAACGGTTTCGCCTTCTCCGACGCTGCGCTCGAGCTCGTTTATCAGATTTACAATCCAGAAAAGGCGCCGTTCGGCTTGGCGCTTTATGAAGAGATTGAAGGCGGCGATCGGATCTTCGGATCGGAATCAAAATTGATCGTGCAGAAAAACCTCGGACCGATGGTTCTCGCATATAACGCGACATTGGAAGCGGTGTGGCAGGGCAAAGAGCTGGCGGAACGCGAGGCGGAGTTTCAGCAATCAATCGGCGCCAGTTACGAACTTAACCGATGCATTTCAATCGGCGCGGAACTCGTCCATGAACTCGCATTTCCGGAATGGTCGGACGCTGAGCGCCCCGTCATTTCCGGCGGTCCAAATGTCTCCGTTCATTGCGGCAAATGGTGGGGAACATTGACCGCGCTCGCGCAATGGACGCGCGCGCGCGACGAACCAGACGTTCAATTGCGTGCGATCGCCGGCTACTCTTTTTAGGCTGCTTTAATGCTGGTGATAAGTGTCTCGCCTGCGAAACCTTGATTGCAGCCGGGCACGCGCTGCCGCCATAAAACCGCCAGTCCGGCTCGGACCGATTCCAGTTGAACCGCGCGGCAAGCTTTTCACCTTAAGCGGATGATTTCGTCCACTTTGCGTTTTCTGTTTTCGGCGGCGCTCGTTTTGGTTTGCTTAACCACTTCTGCGGTTAGTCCACCGCCGAAAGAAGGCGGTCAGACTCCGTCGCCCACGAAATCACCCACCGCGACGCCAAAACCGACTCCGGCCGGCGCAATCGATGAGAAATTGTTCAGCGGGATGCAGTGGCGTCAAATCGGACCGTTCCGGGGCGGACGCGCCCTCGCGATCGAAGGCGTACCGGGCGAACCGGACACTTATTATTTCGGCGCAGTTGCGGGCGGTGTTTGGAAAACAACTGACGGCGGCCAGAATTGGATTCCGCTGTTCGACAAGGAAGATATTTCCTCGATCGGCGCGATCGCGGTCGCGCCTTCGGATCACAATGTCGTTTACGCCGGCACGGGCGAGGCGGCAATTCGCGGCAACACCACTTACGGAATCGGCATTTACAAATCAATCGACGCGGGCAAGACCTGGAAAAACGTCGGACTAAAAGACAGCCGCCAAATCGGCGCGCTGATTGTCGATCCGAGAAATGCGGACGTGGTCCTGGTGGCTGCGCTTGGCCACGCGTTCGGTCCGAATCCGGAGCGCGGAATTTTTCGCACAGCTGATGGCGGCAAAACTTGGACGAAAGTTTTAAGCAAAGATGAAAACACCGGCGGCATCGACGTGGTTTTCGATCCACACAATCCGAATATTGTGTTCGCGTCGCTCTGGCAGGCGCGACGGCAGCCGTGGTTTTTTTCGAGCGGCGGAGCGGGCAGCGGTTTGTATCGCTCGGAAGACAATGGCGTGACTTGGAAACGTTTGGAAGGCAACGGCCTTCCCGAAGGAATTTTGGGCAAAATCGGCGTCGCGGTTTCGGGCGCGGACTCAAATCGCGTTTACGCGATCATCGAAGCGAAAGAAGGCGGCTTGTTCCGCTCGGATGACGCCGGACAAAAATGGACACGAGTAAATGACGACGGCCGGTTTCGTCAACGCGCCTGGTACTTCTCCAAAGTTTACGCCGATCCAAAATCGGCGGACACGGTTTATCTCTTAAACACCGGCGCATTCAGATCGGTCGACGGTGGGAAAACGTTTAATTTGCTTCCGGCGCGCCACGGGGATCACCACGGACTCTGGATCGATCCGGAAAATCCGAATCGGATCGGCAATGCGAATGACGGCGGCGCCAGCATCTCGATCGACGGTGGAAAAACATGGACGACGCAAAATAATCAGCCGACCGCGCAGTTCTATCACGTCGCAGTCGACAACGCTTTTCCGTATCACATTTACGGCGCGCAGCAGGACAACTCGAACGTGGGTATCGCGAGCCGAACCGATTCGGGCGTAATCGGCCGCGAGAATTGGTTCCAGGCCGGCGGCGGTGAGTGTGGGTTCGTCGTGCCGGATCCGCGCGATTGGCACATCATTTATTCAAACAGCGAAGGCTACATCGCTCGCTATAACAAAAGCACCGAAGACGATCAGGACATCAGTCCTCTGCCGTTGGACAATTCCGGACACGGCGCGGTCGATCTCACTCACCGTTTTCAGTGGGTGTCGCCGTTATTGCTTTCGCCACACGATCCGGACGTGATCTACACTGCAGCGGAATGTGTTTTTAAATCCGCGGATCACGGCCAGAGCTGGACACAGATCAGCGGAGACTTAACCAAGAACGACAAAACCAAGCAACAGCCGAGCGGCGGCCCGCTGACGAACGACATCACCTCGGTCGAATATTATGACACGATTTTCGCGCTAACCGAGTCGCCGGTAGACAAAGGCACATTGTGGGCCGGAACGGACGACGGACTGATTCACGTTTCGACGGATGACGGCGCGCATTGGAGCAACGTGACGCCGAAAATGCCGGAATGGAGCACAGTCGATTTGATCGAAGCATCGCCCTACGACGGCAAGACGGCTTATGCCGCGATCGATCGACATAAACTCGACGACTTCAAACCGTACATCGTCAAGACGACCGACTTGGGCAAAACATGGAGTTCGATCATTAATGGAATTCCGGATGGCGCGTACGTGCACGCGGTGCGTGAAGATCCGAAAAAGAGCGGACTGCTTTACGCCGGCACGGAGCTTGGGGTTTACGTTTCGTTTGACGCCGGAGCGCACTGGCAACCGTTGCAGTTAAATCTTCCGCGATCGCCGATTCACGATTTGGTCGTGAAAAACGACGACTTGGTTGTGGCGACGCATGGGCGATCGTTTTGGGTACTGGATAATATTACGCCGCTTCGACAGTTGAGTGCACCAGCGACAAATTCAGATTTCATTCTCTATCAACCGCAGACCGCGTTGCGCTTGCATTACCCGGAGGAATTCGACAAACGCCAACCGGTCGGTGACAACCCGCCGGCGGGCGCGATGATTGATTACTATTTCAAGACTGCGCCGAAAGATGAAGTCACGCTCGATATTCTCGACGGACAGGGAAAAGTCGTCCGGCATTTGTCGAGCAAAGAGAAAAAGGAAGGCGAACAACCGCCGGAATGGCCGGACCGGGTGGAGCGCGTCAAAACAATTCCCGCGAATGAAGGAATGAACCGGTTCGCATGGGATATTCGTTACAACGATCCGATCCAGACGCCGGGCGCGTTCTATGGCGGAACGGGTCCGAAAGGTTCGCTCGCCCTGCCGGGGAATTACCAGGTGAAGCTGACGGTCGCGGGAAAATCTCAGACCGTGCCGCTGAAATTAATGATCGATCCGCGCAACAAAGGCGCGGAGGCTGCGCTGCAAAAACAATTCACGCTCTCGACGCAGGTGACCGATCGCATTTCGCAGCTGCACCAGGCGATCAATGAGATTCGAGATCTCAAAGCGCAGATCAAAACGCTCCATTTTCGTTTCGGCGATGATGAAAAGCTCAAACCGGCGCTCGCGGCCGCGGACGATCTCGATCACAAAATGTCCGACGTCGAAAAGGAACTGATTCAGGTAAACATGAAAGGCTCAGAGGGGAATCTGGCGTTCCCGAGCGTGTTGAACGAGCGCTTCGACGCGTTCAGCCATTTCATTGACGCAGGCGACAGCACCGAACCAACGAAGTCCCAGCTCGAGGTGTTTCAAACACTGGGCAAACGGCTCGATGAGCAATTGGCGAAATGGTCGCAACTCAAATCCCAGGACGTGGTGAAAGTCAGCGATATGATCAAACAGGCGAATTTGCCGGCGCTCATTATTACGCCGCCGAAAACCGAGACTCCGAAAGAAACGAAGTCGTCCTAATTTTTATCGACGCTGTACTTGCCGGGCCCGATGAAGAGAAGACTGATCAGCAAGATCGACATCTCGAATGACGGCAGTCGGACGAGAAATTCGCCCCGACTATGCCAGACAGCGACGAAGTGAACGAGCGTGACTGCGAGCGCAAACAGGACTCCGATTCGAAAAAACAAACCCAAAATCATCAGGATCGCGCCGGCGCAGCCGAGAATCGCGCCGACGAATCCCCAAAATTTGTAGTGCGAATGAAAATCGAGATGCCGCATCGCCGAACCGAAATGTTCCCAACTGTTTGTTCCGCTCCACAAAATCGGCGCGATTAGAATAATGAAAATCAGACCGAGACTGGCGCGAAACAAAAGCAAACCGGTCTCGCGGTACTTGCTGAGGAATTGCAATGCGGCCACCGGCGCGACTTTCAGCGAGCCCTCGCGAAATTTCAATTTAAAGTCCGAGCCGGACTGGCACTTTTCGAATTGCCTCATTTAATGATTAAGATCGATAAGGCAGTCCTGCTCGCGGCCGGGCGCGGCACGCGGATGCGCGAACTAACGGCGGATTTGCCAAAGCCGATGATAGAAGTGCGGGGCAAACCAGTTCTCCAACATATCGTGGAAGGTTTGCGTGATGCCGGCGTTCGAAAATTTCTTGTCATCGTCGGTTATCGCGCAGACGCGGTGCAGAATTTCTTCGGGGACGGCTCTCGCTACCGGATCGACATCCAATATGCGACGCAAGTTACGCAAGATGGGACCGGCCGCGTTGTCGATCTGGCGCGCAGTTTCGCCGGCGATTCGCCGTTTGTTCTCGCCTATGGTGACATTTTGGTCGACCCGGCAAACTACGAACGCGTTGTCGAGCTTGGGGATGATGTCGAAGCTCTCATCAGTGTGATCCGGGGCGAGGATGTGAGCAAAGGCGGCGCGGTTTTTCTGAACAACAAATTCGAGCTGGTCGATCTTCGTGAAAAATCGAAACCGGGCGAAGCAACCAGCCCGTGGTACAACGCCGGTCTTTACGCGTTTCGACCGAGCATTTTCAGTTTCACCGCCAAATTGAAACCCTCACCGCGCGGGGAATACGAACTCACCGACGCGATCCGCGAGCTCGCGCAATCGGGCAAGAAAGTGCAGGCGCTCGAGCTCACCGGCGAGTGGGCGGATGTGCGCGATCCTGAAACCCTCGCGAAGCTGAACGCGTTGTAGCTGCCGATGTCCTGATCGGCAGTCTAGGAGAATTCTGCCGGCGAGACGGCGCCAGCTACAACATCGCCGACCTTACGAGGGCTGCTCGGTCGGCTCATCCGATCCTTCTTCACCGATCTCTTCCTCGATCTCGCGGCGCCATTCGCGCGAGAGCCACGGCCTTAGAAAACCGTAGAGCAGATAGGCCAGAAACAAGATCGCCGGCATCCATTCGTAATTGATCGCGGTAAAAACGAGGACAACGAAAATAACGAGAAAGCGCGGGATCGATTTCTTCGTTTTCCAGTTGATCGCTTTGAAACTGGGATATTCGAACCGACTGAACATCATGAAGGAAAGGAAAAGCAGCAGGGGTGGCAAAACGAATTTCCATCGGCCGAGATGGTGTTCGCCTTCGGCGAGCCAAAGCAAAAACAGTGTGATCGACGCGATCAACCCGGCGGCGGCGGGAATCGGGAAACCGGTGAAATTTTTCCCGCCGTTAGCAACGGCTTCTCTTTCGTGATTGGCCGATGCCGTGTTGAAACGGGCCAGCCGAAGCGCGCCACAAGACAAGTAAACGAAAGCAATGATCCAACACGCGTTCGGAAATTCGTTGAGGACGACCCGATAAACCATCAGCGCCGGTGCGAGCCCAAAGGAAACAATGTCGGCCAGCGAATCGAATTCGCGGCCGAACGCGCTTTCGTGTCCGCCCAGACGTGCTAGTCGTCCATCCAAAAAATCGAAAACGAAAGCGCCAAGGATAAACCAGATGGCGGCGTGAAAAAGATCGGCGGCAGCATCCGCGTTTGTGCTTTGCAAAAGCGCGCCTTCTAAAATCTTGAGCGTGGCCGTGAAACCGCAGAACAAGTTCCCCGCGGTCATTAAATTCGGGATAAGATAAATCTTGGACGGTTGCTCGTTCATGAATCGGAGAGCCGTGCGATGATTGTCGATCCACCAGCCACGTGTTCGCCCGCTTTCACCAGCACGCTGGCGGTGAGCGGCAAGTATACTTCCGTTCGGGAGCCAAAGCGAATCATTCCAAAGCGCTCGCCCTTGGCTAATTGGTCCCCGACGTCCGCCCAGGCAACAATCCGTCGCGCGATAGCGCCGGTGAGTTGTCTCACCACGACGGTCGCGCGCGGATTTTCAATTCCCCAGGTCATCGCTTCGTTTTTCTCCGAGCAATCCGGACTACGTGCATCGAGACAGAGTCCTTCATGGTGTTGCCGGTAAGTGATTCGGCCCTCAATTGGCGCGCGATTGGTGTGCACGTCGAAAATCGACAAGAAAATCCCCACCCGGCGCATCCTGGTTTTCAAAACTTCGCTCTCTTCGACTTCGGAAATGTCCGTCACGGTCCCGTCCGCAGCGGCGAGAACCGCGTTCCGATCGGCCGGAATATTTCGATCCGGATCTCGAAAAAAGAAAAGCGTGTAGAGAATCAGGACGAAAAACAACAGAGACAACCAAGCGTTAAGAAACCAGCTCACGAGTGCGAGAAAAAATAAAATCGCAAGAATCCAGCGAGCTTCGGCGAGGGTTTGGAGGCGCATGGAGAGCGCACATTTTCGGGGCACAAAAGAGGCTGGTCAAGAGGGCAAAAAAAGCTGTGAATAAGTTGGGACGGCCGACCACAATATCGTGGGCTTTGGCCGCCCCCAGCCTCCAACCTGTAGCGGAAATAAGTCTCTTGGCAGCACGAGATTATTAGTTGTTTTTTGAGACGTTTTCGCTAGCTTCTTACGATGCCAGCTCGAGCCGCCGTCTCCGTCGATCCAGACGACGAAAAATCGATCGAAAGAAATCGTCAGCGCGAGTTCTCCAACGTCAACAAACTGCAAAAATACGACGCCGCGCAGATCGACAAGCTCGAGGGCTTGGAGGCAGTCCGGAAACGGCCCGGGATGTATATCGGCGATCCGGACGAGCGCGGTTTGCACCACATGGTGTTCGAAGTTCTCGACAATTCGATCGACGAACATCTCGCCGGATTTTGCGACAAGATTGATGTAGAAGTTCACGTCGATGGCAGCGTCTCGGTGCGGGACAATGGCCGTGGTATTCCGGTCGATATTCACCCGAAATGGAAAATGCCGGCGGTCGAGCTGGTCCTAACCAACCTGCACGCGGGCGGAAAATTCGGGCAAGGCGCTTACAAATATTCCGGTGGTCTGCACGGTGTCGGTGCAAAGTGTACCAACGCGCTTTCGGAATGGTTCAAGGTGGAGGTTTCGCGCGATGGCAAGGTCTATCACATGGCCTTTGCCAAAGGAAAAACGACCCAAAAACTGGAAGTCATCGGCGAGGTCAAGGGCAAAAAGGTCACCGGTACACTGATCACCTTCCTGCCTGATCCGACGATCTTCACGATCACGACCGAATTTAAATTTGAGCGTCTGGCGACCCGGTTGCGGGAGCTGGCGTTTCTAAATCCAGGTCTCGAAATCAATCTGACCGATGAACGTGGCGATGCGCCGAAGAAGGAAGCATTTCTTTACAAACACGGCATCGAGGAATTCGTAAAGCAGCTGGGTGAAAACAAACAGGTATTGCACCCCAAGCCGATCGTGATTTCGCGGCAGCGCGACGAAGTGTTTGTCGATGTTGT
>QHRF01000016.1 GCA_003220055.1 Verrucomicrobiota bacterium
GAGAAAATAACGCGCCTGATTCATCACGTGAATCGCTGATTCGCGATTGGGAATACCAACGTGCACGTGCAATCCAAAAATGAGATTCGCGCGTGCGAGTTGCTGCATGTCCTTGACGATTTCCTGATAGCGCTCGCCTTGAGTGATGAGTTGGTCGCGCCAGTGGGAAAACGGATGAGTGCCTACTGACGCGATTTTTAATCCACTGTTTCCGGCGAGTTGCGCAAGCTTGCTGCGTAATTCGATGACATGGTCGCGCGCACAGGAAATCGAATCGCAAATCTCGGTGCCGAGTTCGACGACCGATTGGTGCATCTCCGGCTTGATCTGCTCCTTGAGCATGACCTTTCCACCCTCGAGAATTTCCTGGATGTGCGACCGCAGCTCGCGCGTCTCCGGATCGACAATCGCAAACTCCTCTTCGATACCCAGGGTGTAAGTGTGGGGCTTGGCGCTCATTAGCGGGCACAAATGTTCCTCAAAAATAATGCGCTGTCGAAATCAATGACGAAATCCGAATGACGAATGTCGAGGGAAGCTCGAATATCTAAATGACTAAAGTTATTGTGACTTCGTCATTCTTTCGTCATTCGACATTTGCCATTCGTCATTTCTTCTTGTCGATCTTACTTGAGCTCGTCTAACGAACGTTTCGCCACCGCGGCTTGGAGATATTTGCCCCAGCTCAAATTGTCCCGACCGGGGACGTGTTCGCGCGCCTTGCGGATGGCCATTTCGGAAACCGCCTCCACCACCCACTCGAAATTGGCCTGGCCGACATTGGCGGCTTCGGCATCCGGCGCCGGGTTGCAAAAGTCGATCGCGACCGGAACGCCGTCGCGGATTGCGAACTCAACCGTGTTCAAATCGTAACCAAGATATTCGTTCAACCGCAGCACGCCCTGTTCGACTTTCCGCAAAATTTCCGACGGCACCTGCCATTCGGTTTGATAACGCAAGTGATACGGATGCCGCGGCTCATAAGGCATGACGCGAACGTGACGCTGATCGATCGAGTAACAACGGAAGTAGATGTCGAACTTCACTTCCTCCTGGAGCATCATCACCAGCTGGCCGGTCTCGTTGTAGGCTCGGTAAAATTCTTCCGGGTTGTGCAATCGATAAACATTTTTCCAACCGCCGCCGGCGAACGGTTTAAAGAACGCCGGCCAGCCGACGTAGCTGAAAATCGCCTCCCAGTTCAGTGGATATTCCAGATTGCGAAACGATTTTTCATTCGTGTCCGGTGGCGGCTGATTTGAGGGAAGCAGAACCGTCCGTGGAACGGCCACGCCAATCTTGGTCGCGAGCGCGTTGTTGAAGAATTTCTCGTCCGCGCTCCACCAAAAGGGATTGTTTACGACAGCGGTTCCCGTAAGGGCGGCGTTTTTCAGCCATGCCCGATAAAATGGCACGTCCTGCGAAATGCGGTCGATCACGACGTCGTAGCCGCACGGCTCGCCCTGGATCACTTTGTCGATCTTGACGAACTCAGCGACGATGTCGTGTCCACCGGTCTTCTGGTTTACCCGCTCGACAAACGCCGGCGGAAAACTGTGTTCCTGGCCAAATAGGATTCCGATTTTCTTCATTAAAAAATTGTCATGCCGACCGAAGCGGAGACATCTCTGAATGTTTCAGAAACGGCAAGAGATTCCTCGACTTCGCTCGGAATGACAAGGAGCTAAAACCTTTTCGGGTGCCAATCCGGATTCTTCAAGCTGCCCTCGCCTTTGTATTCGAAGAGTTTGTAAACCGGCGCGAGCAGGATACCGGGGCCTTTCGGATCGATCCGCATGTCAAAGTCGAGTTTGTCGTCCATGAAATAGATATCGCCGCGACCGACCATGGAAAAAAGTTTTCCAGCGACTTCGAAGTTTTCGGTGTGAATGATCCCTTTTTGGACGGTGAAGTCGGCGGTCGCATTCCGGGCGATGCTGTAGCCGGCGCCCGGAACAACCAGATTTAAAATTCCGGAGAGCGGGCCGAAGACGGGAATGGCGAAAACGTCGCCATTGGCGACATTCATTTTGCCGCTGCCTTGCATTGCTCGCGAGTCATCGCCGAAGCCGGTGAAATCGTAGGTGCCGCTAAGCTGGCCGTGCGCGGTTTTGTAGTTGTAATAGAGATCGGTCAGGCGCGGGAAATCGACGCCGTCGACGGCGAGCTTGGCCTGATAATGAGGATCGCCATGGGCCAGCGAAATGTCCGCGCTGCCCTGCACGTTCCCGGCAAAAAGTCCGCCTTTAAGATCGACAATCTGGAGATGATCGTCCGTGAAAAGAAGTCGTCCGGCGATTTTATGGAAGGGCAAAGTTTTGCCCAAAAAAACGTAATCCATTCCGTTCGGCGCATCGACATTGATCTCGAGTCGCGTGCCGGTGCCGCCGTTAAATTGATAAACGCCGTTCGCCGTGATCGTCGGCGGCTGATGAAATTTGTAAGGCGCGACGTTTTTCGCGAGATCGGGATCGATCCAAAAACTTACTTCGGCCGGGCGAACATTCGCTTTGATATTCGAGACGCGAACTTCGTGCTTGGCGAAGTCGTAAGTGAAAGTTCCGGTGCCAACGCCTTCGTCGCGCGTGATGCGGAAATCTTCGTAAGTGGCCGCGCCGTTTGCGAAATGCACTTTCGAGGTCGCACTGTTCATCCATTGGCCGCGAAAACGGGTGCGATCGAGCGCGATATTCCCGTCACCTTGCCAGCTTTCCGGATGTCGATCTTTCCCGCGAATGGCGAGTTGAATCAACGGCGGGCGCGGGCATTCCCATTCCCCCAAAAATTCCTGTATTTCCGAAGGCAGGAACGGACGTACTTCACTCGGCGCGAGCGGCCCGTCGATGTTTAACCGAAACTCGTTAGGCGCCTCGAACACTTCCGCGCGCAAGTCGCCGGTTGGATGTCGAATCCGGATATCGCGCAGCCAGGTGCGCTCGCCGTCCCAGGAAAATTCCAGCCGACATTCCGAGAGCGGCAAATTTTTGTAAGAGACATTGTTGACCGCGGCGTGTCCGATCAACTTCAGCTGGGGGCGCTCGCCGCTGAAATTCGCCGACCCCGAAACGTCGATCACGGGCGGCGAATTGAAGGTGGCGTCGGCCAGCGAGGCCCCGGCGTCCGCCGCGTCGAGCAATGATTTGAGATCGAGGCTGCTCCGAGCTTGAAAATTTGCGGCGTC
The DNA here is from genome assembly GCA_003220055.1 of Verrucomicrobiota bacterium. Classification (GTDB taxonomy): domain Bacteria; phylum Verrucomicrobiota; class Verrucomicrobiia; order Chthoniobacterales; family UBA10450; genus AV40. The sequence continues at coordinate 3,182 of QHRF01000016.1, forward strand.
CGTTCGCCGGCTCCAGTTCGCAGTTGCGGCAAAGCCGCCCAAACGATCGTTCCATTCACATCGCGAAATGTTGAGGGTCTGATCGCTCCACTCCGCCGCCACGACAAAATCGCGCATCTCGTAACCTTTTCTGATAAGCAAATTGCCTTGCAGCGTCGCTTCGCCACGGGCGTCTTCGAGCTGGGCGAGGTTGCCGCTGAATTTTACCTGCAGCGAAGGCGGACCGTTCGGAAAACTAAATCGCTGCAGTTCCGACACGACCCGGCGCAGAATCGATAATCGCTTTTGTCGCTCCTCCTCCGAAAGCGACGGCGATGGCTGATAATCCGCCCGCTTGATCAATTGACCGGTAGCGGAGACCCGCACGCCGCAAAGAATTCCTTCGGCCTGACTGACGAAAATCTGTTCCGGGGGAAAATAGATATGCGCGTGAAATCTTCTGAGCTGCGGCTGCTCGGTTTTACCCTGAGGACCTTTCAGAGGAAGCGTGACCTCAGCGTTGCGAACATCGAGGGCGTTCAGAAACGGCTGATGATGAAAAAAAGCGGCGTAATTGATATCGAGCACGATTTCGCTGATGAACGCGATCGTGTGGGTGCGGTCTTGATAGCTGAAAATGCGGACATTCCGCGCGACCAGCCCGCGAAACGGATTGAGCGTCAGACGGGCGATCGATGCTTCGACGCCGCGCCGGTGCAACTCCTCCACGATCCGCGCCCGGGTGCGTCCGCCAAAACCTTTCCGCGCCAGATACCATCCGCCGCTGATCGCAGCCGCGATGACCAGGACAACCGCCAACCGCAAAATCGAACGCGCCAGCGGGTGCGCGAAGGTCGACCGGCGATCTTGCGCATACTCAACATTCCTAGGTTTCTCAGCGACAATTGGCATTAGCGGGGCAGTACACAGCCACAGATCAACACAGATTTACACTGATTTTTACGTAAGCCGTTTTCGCGCTCTTTGATCTGCGTTTGATCTGTGTGAATCTGTGGCAATGACAATTTCGGATCTCCCAGCGATCAATGCGTCGCTCAACGCCGTCAGCACCGTTTTCATTTCGGCGGGCTGGTTCTGGATTCGGCGCAACCTCTGGCAGCGTCATGTGCCGTGCATGATCATCGCCCTGATTGCATCCACCGGTTTTCTTGTCGGTTACATCGTCTATCACGTGCACGTGGGCGAAAAATCTTCCGGCTATACCGGATTGATCGCGTGGATTTATTTCCCGCTTCTCATCACCCACGTGTTGCTCGCGTTTGTCACGCTGCCGCTGGTGATCGTGACGCTGGTGCCGGTGTTCCGGCGCCGGTGGGATCGACATCGCCGGCTTGGGCGCTGGACGATGCCGATCTGGCTTTATGTTTCGGTCACCGGCGTGCTCGTTTATTTCATCCTCTATCATTGGTTCCCGCCGCCGAATCTTGCACTCGGCCAGCAGTTGATGTTTGCTCAGGGACGCAGCGACAAGGCAAAATGAGCCTATGGTGACGATCGCGACATTTAACGAGCCGGACAAAGCGAAGCGTCTAAAGCAGCGCTTTCAAGAGGCCGGCCTCAAGGCGGACATTCATAATGAGGGCCACCTTCAGGCGGTCGCGTTCATGTCCCGGCCACAAGCCAACGCCAAGATCATGGTGGACGACACCGATTTCGACCGCGCGCACAATTTAATGATCGAATGGGAGACAAGCGACCCCGATGTCGCCGCCGCCATTATTCGCTGCCCGCAATGCGGATCGTCGAACATCGAGTATCCGCAAATGACGCGTAAGTTCATGACTCCGGCGTTGGTCGGACTTCTCTGCGCGCTGAAAATCATTCCCAAGGAATTTTACTGCCAGGATTGCCATTACACTTGGAGCAATGAGGAAGAGCGCACCATCGGCCGGCTCTGGCACCGCTTCTTTCCAGGACGCGAGGAAGCGACCTAATTTTTCGGCGCATCGCGGCTGGAAATTGGCCGCGCCCGCGACAAAATTACCGCCCGCGCTATTTGATCCATGAAGTGGCTTTTTGTCCTGTTTCTCGCAATTATCATTTTCGGCGGCGCTGCCTGGTTCGGATACAACTTTGTTTTCAAGGAAGATATCCAGGTGCGCAAAGAGCAGCGCGGCGAAGTCACTCCCGAACCGCGCATCGATCTGACCCTGCCGGAATATGAAGAGGCGGCCAAATTGCGCCAGGAAGGAAAAATTCCGGAAGCGCGCGCCGCCCTCACCGCTTTTATCCAAAAATATCCAACCAGCCCCCACGCCGAGGAAGCCAAGGACTTATTGGGCGAAGTGAATGTCGACATTCTTCTTTCGCGCACGCCGTCGCCCGAAAAAGAGGAATACATCGTCAAACCCGGCGACGTTTTGCAGAAGGTCGCGCGCAAAGTAAAATCGACGCCCGAGTTGATCATGCGGATGAACAATTTGAATGGCACGATGCTTCATATCGGCGAGCGCTTGCTCGTCTCGCATCCGGATTTTGCCATCGTGGTTCAGCGCAAACCAAAACTGCTTGTCCTCCTCAATCACGGCGGATTCTTCAAGCAATTCCATGTGCGCGAGGAAAAATTGCCGGCCAAAGTCGCATCCAAAGTCACGACCAAGGTCGCCGAAGTGATGGCGTGGAACGGTGGCAAACGTGTCGGCTTCGGCACCAAAGAATTTATCGGCAGCACCCGCTGGATCAGGCTCAGCTCCCAGGCCTACACGATTTATTCCGTTCCCGATTCGGCGCATCCGGCCTTGTCGCAGCCTCCGCCTCCACAAGGACTTGGCCTCGCCGCGGCGGATGTGGAAGAATTGAGCAGCCTGATCAACAATAAGACCCCGGTCACAATCACCGATTAGCGCAATGGACCTTCAACCGCTCGATTTTGAAAAGCCGATCCTCGAATTGGAACGGCGTCTGCAGGAGTTGAAGGCGCATTCGCGCGAGCACGATGTCGATCTTGGTTCGGAAGTAGAAGCGATCGAGGCCAAGTTGCGCGACACGCGCCGCCAGGTTTACGGAAATCTGGGCGCGTGGCAGCGCGTCCAGATTGCGCGGCACGTGCAACGGCCGTTCGCGCTCGATTATGTCGAGCGCTGTTTCACCGGTTGGACGGAACTGCACGGCGACCGTCATTTCGCCGACGACAAAGCGATGCCGAGCGGACTTGCCATGCTCGATTCCCAACGCTGTGTCGTCATCACCCACCAAAAAGGCCGCAACACCAAGGAAAACGTGATGCGCAATTTCGGTTGCGCCCATCCCGAGGGCTATCGCAAAGCTCTCCGCCTGATGCGGCTCGCCCAAAAATTTTCGATGCCAGTAATTTCGTTGATCGACACCCCGGGCGCGTTTCCAGGAATCGGTTCGGAAGAACGGCACATCTCCGAAGCGATCGCGGTCAATCTGCGCGAGATGATGAATTTGCGGATACCCATTATTGCCGCGGTGATCGGTGAAGGCGGCTCGGGCGGTGCGCTTGGCATTGGGGTCGCTGACCGCGTTCTGATTTTGGAGAACGCGTACTATTCGGTCATCAGCCCGGAAGCGTGCTCGGCCATTTTGTGGCGCGACCGGCGCCACGCGCCCGAAGCCGCCGAAGCGTTGAAGTTGACGGCGCAGGATTTGTTAAAACTTAACGTAGTCGATGAAATCGTGAACGAACCCGAAGGCGGCGCGCACCGCAATTACGAAACGGCGGCGACAAATCTCGGCATGGCCTTGCGACGGAATCTCAAAGGTCTCATCACCACGCCGGTGGATGAGTTGCTCAAGAAGCGATACAAAAAGTTTCGGAAACTCGGCAATTTCGCCGAATCGAAAACGAGTGCGGCGAGTTCATAATTGGTGATGCGACTCAAGGGCTGTCGATCTTGCGGATGCTTTGCCGCAATTTTTCTCGCCGTTTCTAGCGCGCAGGCAGGTTCAGCCGCGGGTTTCAGTTACTCCCGCGATACCCTCGCATTCGCGAACACAACCGTATTTGCCTATGAACAGGGAAAAATCGTTTCTCACCACAATTTCTTTGAGAGGAAGAAGCCGGACCGCTACACCCGCCGCTGTTTCGTCATGACCCGGACCGTCGAGCAGTTTTACAAGTTCGCCCGGTTCGATCCGAACTCTCCGCTCCTGGACGAGAGCGAGCTGCATAAACGCATTCGAGCGGTCACGCGTAAACCCCCATGGCACGATCCATTGCCGCCGGAAAAGCGGGTCGTCTTTCCCGGTTATCGCAATTTGCGCGAAATGAGTCAGGCGCACACCCGGCTGATGCAGAGAAACATCGGTCTCGGCTGGGTCGCTTATCTGCGGCCGGGGAATTTCCGGATGTTTTATTTACACAACCGGACTTATCAGGAAAAAGCGCA
>QHRF01000075.1 GCA_003220055.1 Verrucomicrobiota bacterium
CATTCCAATCGCGCAGTTTCGAAGACTTGAGCGTTTCAAAGAACACAGCATCGCAGTCGTCGTCGGCGTGATCGATGCCAAGCGGATCGCGAAAGCGCGGAACCTGGCGCAACGCGCGTTAGAGATCGGTCGCGGCACGGCGCACCTTCTCGATTCCAAGAACCGGCTCACAGTCATGAGCACGGAGATGAGTTGTCCGAATTGCGGCCGCGCGTTTGAAGAACTCGATCCGCGATTGTTCTCATTCAATTCGCCACACGGCGCGTGCGAAGAATGCGGCGGCTTCGGCGAAATCTGGGACCAGGAATTTCAGACTGGCGCGGACGACAACAGCGATTCGGTTTTGGAGAACGAGCTGGCGGCTGAGCGCGAATCAGAATGGATCGATGCGACCGAAGCGCACGAGTGTCCAAGTTGCCACGGCTCACGCTTAAACGCGGTTGCGCGACACGTGCGCGTGCAAGGCCAGACGATGGATCAGTTTACCAACCTTTCGGCGAGCGAAGCCGCACGCAAGATCGACAAGCTGAAATTTCACGGGACGCAACAAACGATAGCCGCTGATCTCATTCCCGAAATTCGGCAGCGGCTCCGCTTCATGGAAAACGTCGGGCTCGGCTACCTCGCGCTCGGTCGCTCTGCGAAAACATTAAGTGGTGGTGAATCGCAGCGGATTCGACTGGCGGCGCAGCTCGGCTCGAATCTGCGCGGCGTTCTTTACGTTTTGGACGAACCCACCATCGGCCTGCATTCGCGCGACAATTTGCGATTGCTCGATACGCTCGCAGCCCTGCGCGAAAAAGGAAACTCGCTCGTGATCGTCGAGCACGACGAGGAAACGATGCGGCGCGCCGATTACATTGTCGATCTCGGACCCCGCGCGGGAAGCCATGGCGGCGAAGTCGTCGCAACCGGAACGTTGCGCGATCTCGAACGTTCGAAGAATTCCGAGACCGGTCGCTGTTTGAAAACGCCGCTGTCTCACCCGACTCGCAAATCGCGGCGATCGCTGGGCGCGGTCGAGAACTGGATTCAGGTCCACGGAGCCCGCGCCAACAATTTGAAGGATGTCGATGTTCGGTTTCCGGTCGGCCGCTTGTCCGTTATCACTGGAATTTCCGGCTCTGGAAAATCGACCTTGATGCACGACGTGCTGTTGCCGGCGGTGATCGAGCAATTGGAAAAGAGGAAACGCAGCGGCAACGGCGACTTGTTCAAGCTCGTCAGCGGCACGGAAGAAATCGAGGCGATTTACGAAGTTGATCAATCCCCGATCGGAAAGACGTCGCGCTCGACGCCGGGCACTTACATTAAAGTTTTCGACGAGATCCGGAATTTGTACGCGCAACTCCCGGTATCACGCGTGCGTGGTTATTCGGCCAGCCGCTTCTCATTTAATGCCGAAGGCGGTCGTTGCGAAAGCTGCAAGGGCCAGGGCGTGATCAAGCTCGAAATGAATTTTTTGCCGGAGGCGTTGGTGCCGTGCGAAGACTGCGGCGGTCGCCGCTACAATCCGCAGACGCTCGAAGTGCTCTACAACGAAAAGTCTATCGGCGACGTGATGGAGATGACGATCGAGGAAGCCGCGGAGTTTTTTCGGGCGCATCCAAAAATCGCGCGTCCGCTTTCACTGCTGGTCGAAACCGGACTGGGTTATCTCAAACTCGGCCAGCCGAGCCCGACCTTAAGCGGCGGCGAGGCGCAACGGCTAAAATTGGTCACCCAATTAAAGCGCGGCATTGGTCGCGCCGAAAACGAGCGGATTCGAAAAATGCGCAAACCGGGATCGACCCTGTATCTGCTCGAGGAACCGACGATCGGTTTGCACATGGCCGATATCGATCTTCTCCTGAAAGTGCTGCATCGATTAGTCGATGAAGGCAACACCGTGATTGTGATTGAGCACAATTTGAGCGTGATTGCGGAGGCCGATTACATTGTCGATCTTGGGCCTGAAGCTGGCGCGGACGGCGGCAAAATTGTGGCGGTTGGAACGCCGGAACAAGTCGCCAAGAATCGTACGAGTCGAACGGCACCGTTTTTGCGGAAAACACTCGCGCAATCAGGCGCGGATCGGCGAAAGTAATCGCGCTCTGCTTTGCACGCATGGTCGCTTATTACGTTCACGATCTTAACCCGCTGATTTTTCGATTGTGGGACAATGTCGGTCCGCGCTGGTACGGATTGGCTTACGTCCTCGCCTTTGCTTGCAGCTACGCCCTCTTTCGACTTTTGGCGAAGCGCGGTTACGCCGATTTGCCGGTCGTAAAAGTTGGTGATTTCATTACCGGTGCCGCGCTTTTTGGCGTGATCGTCGGCGGTCGGCTTGGTTACGTTTTCTTCTACAAGGCGGAGATGTTGCGCGAGCCGATGTCGATCCTGCGGGTGTGGGAAGGCGGAATGTCAAGCCACGGGGGGATGCTCGGCCTGCTCGCGTTCACATTTTATTATGCCTGGCGGCACAAAATCTCATGGACGAATCTCGGCGATAACCTGGTGGTGACAGCGCCGATCGGTTTGTTTTTTGGGCGCTGCGCCAATTTCATCAATGGTGAGCTTTACGGACGCGCGACGAATGTCTCGTGGGCGATGCAGTTCCCGAAAGAGCTGACCGACAATATTGGCGAGGCCGAGCGTGCGATTGCGGCCTGCCGACAGATCGATCCCACGCTCAATTCGTCGGATGCGATTGTGGCCGCGGTGCGGCATGAACCGCAGGTGAAGGAAACTCTGCGCGGAATTCTGACTCCGCGACACCCATCACAACTTTACGAAGCTTTTTTCGAAGGAATTATTTTGTTCGCCATCCTTTGGTTCGTGCGCACGCGGATGAGGCAACCGAACGGGGTTCTCACTGGCTTGTTCTTCATTTGCTACGCAATTCTTCGAATCATCGTGGAAAATTTTCGCGAACCGGATGCGGCTCTCATCGCCGGCTTCACCCGCGGTCAGTTCTTTTCCTTCTTTCTGATCGCGATTGGGCTTGCCTTCGTTATCGCCGCGAAATTGCGGCCAACGTTTCCGAAGAAGATGGCAGCACGCGACTAGCCCTTTCCCTTCGTCGAAACTCCGCTATTAGTTTCCCCAGGTGACGCGGAGATGCTTTCATTGATTGCGGCCGGCGGTCTGCTCTTTGCATTTGAGCACGCCACCATTGCCGGCAAGCTCGTCCTCCTTCTCCTCGCGATCGTTTCGATCTTCAGTTGGTCGGTCATGGTCACGAAATTGCGCGTGATCCAGTTTGCCCGAAAACAAAACGCGCGTTTTCTCTTCGCATTCCGGCAGGATCGACAACCGCTGCGGTTGTTCGAAAAAAACGCGCGCTTCCCCGGCTCGCCGATTTTTAACGTTTATCGCGCGGGTTGCCAGGAGATGACGTTTCATTTGCTTGGCTCAGCCGAAGTCGACGAAACCTTTCGCGCGCGGCTTGGGAGTTCCGAAAAAATTTCCGGGGCGCAAATGGGTGCGGTCACGGCGGCGATGGAGCGCGCCGTCGGCGAAACCGCGCTCGAGCTCGAATCTCAAATGATTTTGCTCGCAACGGCGGTGAGCGGTTCGCCTTTTCTTGGATTGCTCGGAACGGTTTGGGGCGTGATGGACGCGTTTACCGGTGTCGCCGAAGCCGGTGCGCCCAATCTCGCTTCAATGGCTCCCGGTGTTTCCGGTGCGCTGATCACAACCGTGACCGCGCTCTGTGTCGCGATCCCGGCGATGTTCGGTTACAATTTTCTGGTCACGCGCATTCGCGGAATGATTGTCGAGATGGACAATTTTGCGGCCGAGCTGGCGTCTGAGTTCGAACACAAATTCGTTGACCACGCCGTGCGCGAGTCCGCATTTCGCAGATGAGGCGCTATTCCCAACGGCAGAGCCTCTCCTCGCTTTCCGAGATCAACATTACCCCACTGCTCGATCTCGCGTTCGTGTTGCTCATCATTTTCATGATCACGACGCCGCTGCTCGAGAGCAGCATGAGTCTCATCATTCCGTCGAGTACCGGCAAAAATCCGCCCGCCACTTTATCGCAAGTGCAGACGGTCTCGATCGATCGAAACGAAATGATTCGACTGAACAATCAACTTGTCGATCCGAGTGCGCTGAGTGCGCAGTTGGCAGAGATCAAGCGCGCTAATCCGGACGTCGCAGTTCTCATCCGACCGGATCGCGACTTGCCGGTGCAAAAATTGATCACGTTGATGGACGCGTTGCAGCGCGCACAGATCATGAAGGTCGGTATCGCCACGAGAGCGGAGACGAAGTAGGCGATGCCGAAAAACCTGCGCTTCTGGACCAACGTCGGCCTCATCGCCTTCGCGCACATTTTGGTCATCGTCGGATTGATTCGTTGGAGCCGTGAAAGCAAGAACGCGAGCGCACAGAGCGTAGTTTGGCTCAACGGCGGCGGTGGTGATGGCTTGGTCACTGAAAAGAAGAATTTACCCGCACCGCTGAGGTCGCCGTTACCGCGCAAAGAATCGAAAGCGGATTCATTGAAGGAACGTGAGCCGGATGAAGATCGGCCCTACCTGGCTTCGGCACCGAGCGACATCCAGCTGTCGACGCCGAGGCCTTCGCCTAAGCCAACGCCAACTGCGACCCCGGCGCGCAGTCCCAAGCCGAGTCCAACCGCGAAAGCGAAGACAACGCCCAAACCCACTCCCAAACCGACGTCGACCGCCAGTCCGGCTCGGACGCCAAAGAAAATGGTTATGGCTAAGGCGTCTCCGAAGCCGTCGCCGACCGCGAAACCGAGCCCGGAAAAAAAGGAGAGCGAGGAAGGCGATACCGAGGCCGAGAAAACAGAAATCGCGAAGGCGCTTCCGGCGAAGGACGATTCCAGCGCGAAGGAACCAAAGAAATCTCCAGCTACTCAAACCGGGAGCGGCAAGGGGACCGCGCCTGGCAACGGCTCTGGTCGCGCCGGCGGGGCGGGCCCTGAATCGCAGTTTGGCTGGTACGGCAGCATGTTGCACGACCGCTTTTACAGCGAATGGGTCCAACCGACGACGCTCGCAACGGCGGGATCAAAAAATTCCGTGCTGGCGAAACTTCGAATCGAAAAAGACGGCCGGGTTTCGAGTTTCGAGATCGTTCGACCGTCGGGAAACAGCGATCTCGACGAATCAGTCAAAGCGCTCGCCAATCGCGTCAGCCGCGTCGAGCCGTTGCCCGACGGACTCGGAAAAGGGGATCATTATGACGTGAAGATCAACTTCGAGTTGAACTCGGAGTAGTTCTGTAGCGGCCCCGAAAGCGTTCGGGGTCGCATTCTCCCATCCTTTGGATTTCGCCGCGATGCCGGCGCGCTTGCGCAACTAGGAGCGCATTAGTTTCCGGTCAAACGTGCCTCGGCCAAATCGAGATCGCGTTGAATCCGGCGCAGGGCGTCGTCGTTAATCACGTGCTGATTGCGCAGACGGATGATGGTTTGACGTTCGACGTCGAGAGCTTGTTGCTGAAGGCGTTGGTATTGGGGCGTGGCAATTCCGCCGCCGCAATTTTCGTCGCTTTGGGCGCAGAGTTCGAGCTGTGCGAGCCGATCATCGTACTCTGCGCGCAAACGGCTTGTCGTATCCGCCGAAAAATCGCCATTGTTTGCCAGGCTCTCGACCAAACTGAGCGCGGCTTTGTTGGCCTCGACGCGTGCTTTGCGTTCTTCTTCGTCGATCGAACGGTCGTCTTTGATCCCAAGCTTCCGGATCAAGACCGGCAAAGTAAGACCCTGAAAGATCAAAGTGACCAGAATGACGCAGAAGGTGAAAAACAAAATGTAGTTACGACCGGGAAACGGGTTGCCGTTCGGCAGAACAAACGGCAATGCAAACGCCGCGGCCAAAGAGATGACGCCGCGCATCCCGGCCCAGGCCACAACTGCGACATTTCGCCAGTCCGGATACGGGTCGCGTTCCCGCACTTGCTTGCTCAACGAACGCGGCAGGTAGGTCGCCACGAAAACCCAGCCGATGCGAACCAACACCGCCGCCCCGCTTACTAACAAAGCGTCATCTATCAGCGCGCCGATCGATTCGCCGCGCAACTCGCGCAAGATTCCAGGAAGCTGGAGACCGATCGTGATGAAAACGAAACCGTTGAGAAGGAACACGACCATTTCCCAAACGGCGAAGGCTTGCAGCCGAAACCGCGAGCTCAGGATGATCGGTCCATGCCAGCCGAGATAAATTCCGGCCGTGACCACCGCGAGAATTCCGGAAACATGGATGCGTTCCGCCAGCAAATACGCCGCCAATGGCGTGAGCAATGAAATCGTGATTTGCACCGGTGGATCATCGAGGTGTCGATGGATCCAGCGCGCGATAAAACCGATTAACAGACCAAGAGCGGTGCCCCCGAGCGCGACGACGACGAAACGCACCGTCGCCTGGCCTAACGAAAATGTCCCTGTCATCAGCGCTACCACTGCGAATTGAAGCGCCACCAGTGCGGTGGCATCGTTGACCAGACTTTCGCCTTCGAGGACCACTCGAATTTGGTGGGGAACCGGAAGCCGCCGGATCACTGAAGTCGCAGCGACTGCGTCTGGCGGCGAAACGACTGCTCCAAGCGCGAATGCGGCCGCCCACGGAATTGACGGGATGAGCGAATGCGCCATCCACGCTACGCCCATCATCGTGGTCAAGACCAATCCGATCGCGAGCCACAGGATCGGCCGAAGATTTTTCCGAAAATCGCGCCACGAAGTGAAAAGAGCCGCCGGATAAATGAGCGGCGGCAAAAAGAAATAGAAGACAATGTCCGGATTGAGTTTCACCTCCGGCAAACGCGGCACAAAGCTCAAAGCCAATCCGGCGAGCACCAATACGACCGGATACGGCAGCGTGAGCTTTTGCGCGATGACAACAAGCGCCGCCACCAGGCCTAACAGCAGAACAATCGTTTCCGCCTGTTGCATTGTTGATCAAAAATCGTGTTACGCAGCCGCGGACTGGTCTCTCGCCTCCTGGGCTCGAGAACGCGCGCGATTTGCCTGCAGCTCGGGCAGGTGTTTTTCGGACCAGCGGCAAAGCGCCCGCAACGGTTCGATCAAAGTCCGGCCCAGTCTGGAA
>QHRF01000076.1 GCA_003220055.1 Verrucomicrobiota bacterium
CGAGGAAGCCGCAGTCGGCGCGGAAAAAGAAATCGAAGTCCGAAAACTGGATATCTGCGATAAATGCGGAGGCACGGGGGCTGAGTCGGGGGCACGCAGCATTAATTGTCCCGTTTGCGGCGGTCGAGGGCAGGTAATCAGCTCCCGCGGATTTTTCCAAGTCTCCCAAACTTGTCCGCGCTGTCGTGGCGTTGGTCACATTGTCGAAAAACCGTGTCGTGCGTGTGAGGGCGAAGGCCGCTTGGAAAAACCGAGCCGGATAAAGTTGAAAATTCCGGCGGGAATCGCCAACGGATCAAGGCTTCGTTCGCCGCGCAAGGGCGAGGCTGGCATTCGCGGCGGTCCCCAGGGCGATCTTTACGTCGTCGTCCACGTTCAGGAGCATAAGATTTTCCAACGCGACGAAGACAATCTCTACTGCGAAGTGCCGATTCCGTTTACACTGGCCACGCTCGGCGGCGAGGTCCCGGTGCCGACGTTGGAGGGCAAAGCCCACTTGAAAGTTCCCGCGGGCACACAGAGCGGGCAGATGTTTAAACTTCGGGGCAAAGGCGTCGTCCATGTAAACGGGCGTGGTGAGCACGGCGATCTTCTCGTTCGCGTCATGGTGGAAGTCCCGACGCGTCTCAATGCCGAGCAACGCGCGAAGCTGCAGGAGTTCGCCGAATTGTGTGGCGAAGAAAACACGCCGCTCCGAAAAAGCTTTTTCGAACGCGCGAAAGAATTCTTTCGCTGACGATCTGCCTCCGCTAGAACGGCGCGATGGCAGAGCAAGCAACGCCGCCGGCGGTGCCGTCACAGCCGATGACAACCGCGACCGCGCCTCGTACCGAGCCGCTTGCTATTTGGAGTCTGGTTCTTGCGATTCCTTTCTTGATTTTCGGGTGGTCACTGTCCTTTTTCGCACTGCCTGTCGGTGTGCTCGCTATCATTTTCGGGCATGTTGCGCGTTCAAAGATTCGCAAATCCGGCGGTGCCGTAAGCGGAATGGGGATGGCTTTGGCGGGCTTGGTCGTCGCGTACATCGGAATCGTTCCCGCGATCGTTACCAGTGCATTCTCCACCATGATGATTTTCCACATGATTAAGTCCGACCGGGACCGTTTGCACGATCTCACCGTCCAAAAAAAAGAGATCGCATCGGACGATAGAAAATTGAAAGTCACGACCTCCGGGTTTTGGGTGAAAACGTCGGAGCTCAACAAAGAGGCGAGGTTGCAAGTCGCGAACAAGAGCAAGGACATGTATCTAATGGTGTTTACCGACGCAAAGTCCGCGGTCGGGGGAATGACTTTGGAACAGCGCCATCAAACCGCGCGTGACCGGAAGTTACAGAGCATGCAGAACGCATCAGCCACCCAAACGGTCCCGCTTACCATTGATGGACACGCCGCCTTGCAGGACGAAGTCAGCGGTACGCAACAGAGAATAAATCTTGTTTTTCTTCATACCACCGTGGATGACGTCGATTATTTTCAGCAAATCGTCGCTTGAACGACAAGGTCACGTTGGCCAAAACAGAATCAGGAATTACGCGAAATGACCGGCAGTTTCCGTTGCGAAAAATAATTTTTCTCGCGAGCTGAATGCATCGGTTTTACTTGGAAAATTGGAATCCGGACGCGCTCACATTGCGCAGAGCGGAGGCGCATCATGCCCGCGACGTTTTAAGGATGAAGCGCGGAGATCGCGCGGTTCTCTTTAACGGTCGCGGACGCGAGATCACTGCCCAGATTGTCGATCTTTCCGGAGACGAAGTTCATTTTCGCAGGTTACAGGAAACTGAAACGCCGCCATTCCGTTGCCGGATCACACTCGGACAAGCGGTTCCGAAGGGAAAAAATATGGACTTGATTGTGCAAAAGGCGGTCGAGATCGGAGCTGCGGAAATCGCGCCGCTCATCTCCGAGCGCACGATTGTCGATCTTGATAAAAAAGAAGCGGAACAAAAGAAGGCAAAATGGCAACAGATCGCGATCGAAGCCGCCAAACAATGTGGCCAAAATTGGCTGCCGCAAGTGAACGCGCCGCGAAAGCTGAAGGATTTCTTTTCCGACGCCGGCAATTTCGATCTTCGTTTGATCGGGTCACTCCAACCCGACGCCATTCACTTTAAAAAAATTCTCGGCGATTACACCGACCAGCATCGAGATCGGCCGAAAAGTGTTTTGATGTTAGTGGGGCCGGAAGGCGATTTCACGCCGGCTGAGCTCGCGCTTGCGAAAACGCATGGCTGTCTGCCGATCACGCTCGGACCGATTATCCTCCGCGTCGAAACAGCCGCGATCTATTGTCTCAGCGTCCTATCGTACGAGCTGATGTGACTAGCGCTCGCGTTCTTCTTGCCACGCCGGAGCCTCTCTCAACCCGCCGCAGCTTTATGCGAAGGCTGGTCGGCGAATGGAGCGAGTGGGGGCGAGCGACATGGCCGGCAAAGCCCGCAAGGGTAGCGGTCGAGCGCAGCGGGAGCTGCCGAGATACAAGGCGGGTCTTACGAACTGATGTGACGATTATTTTTTACCGGCACGCGTGCTTTCTAATTCCAGAGTCACTTTCGAATTGAGCCGGTAACTCGTGATCCTTCCATTCTCGACTGCCGCGGCCATCTCCTTGACGTAGAGCGAGCGAATATTGCGCAGGGTCCTGCTCGCTTCTCTGAGTGCGTTTTGCGCGGCGTCCTCCCAACTTTTCGGCGATTCCGAGAGCAACTCGATGACTTTTACGACTTTTGCCATGATGTGATTCCTCCGTCGTTCCGTTTAAGGATCGCATCCCGCGAAGCGAACGGTTCTATCCGCCGCGCTCGCTAGTAGATGTAAGGCTGAGCTAATTCGAACGCGTTTTGAATTAACTCAAGCCGCGGATCGCCCTCATCCGGCAATAAAACTTCCACGACATCAAAACGAAAATCGAGATCCGGATTGTCGAGCAAACGCAGCCAGGCAAGACCGCCTTTCGAGACCCGTAATTGCTTTTGTCGATTGACTGCTTCGATCGGGCGGCCAAAATCTTCGCCACCGCGCGTTTTTACTTCGACAAAAACGAGTGTTTCTCTGTCGCGGCAGACGATGTCGATCTCGCCGCCGGTCGGGTCGCGAAAATTGCGGTAAAGAATTTTGTAGCCGTGATTCCGCAAGAATCGGCAAGCCAACTTCTCGCCGCGCACGCCGCGACGGAGATGTTCAGGCAATTCCTTCGAGCGCGAGAAGCGGTTGCGCCACCGGCTCGAAAGAGCGGCGATGGATCGGACAGGGTCCAAATTCATGAAGTCTGGTGAGGTGGAGTTCGGTGGTGTAGCCCTTGTGCTGGGCGAAGCAATATTCCGGAAATTGGGCGCAGAAGTCACGCATCATCCGGTCGCGTGTGACCTTGGCGATCACGCTGGCGGCCGCAATGCTCAAACTGTAGCAGTCGCCGTCGATGATGGCCGTCTGCGGAAATGGGAATGGAAAAACCGGAAGACCGTCGATCAGGACGTGATCTGGCGGCATTGCGAGCGCCGCGAGAGCCATGCGCATCGCCTCATGCGTTGCGCGCAAAATATTGATCCGATCGATTTCAATGTGGTCGACAATACCAATTGCCCAGGTGATCTCGGTATTCGAAACCAACTCATCGTAAATTGTCTCGCGCAGTTCCGGAGCGAGTTGTTTCGAATCATTTAGTTTTCGGTGGCGAAATTTTTCCGGCAAGACCGCCGCTGCGGCCACAACGGGTCCGGCTAGGGCACCGCGACCGGCCTCATCGATTCCCGCGATTCGAATGACGCCGGCGGTGCGCAGTTTCTTTTCGTAACGAAATCCGCAGCGCCGATACATCGGCGGAAAATACTGAAAAACTGAAACGCGGAAAAGCTGAAAAACGCCAGTCCGGCTCGGACTTTCAGCTATTGAGTTTTTATTCCCGAACTGTGGTCGCTTCTTTGCCTTTGCGCCGCCGGAGATAATTCAATTTCGCGCGGCGGGCTTTGCCTTCGGTCTCGATTTCGATCTTTGCGATCCGCGGTGAGTTGAGCGGGAAAACCCGTTCGACCCCCTCGCCGTACGAAATACGCCGCACAGTGAACGTTTCATTTAAACCCCGGCCTTTGCGTCCGATCACGATGCCCGCAAAAATTTGAATCCGCTCCTTATCCCCCTCGACGACACGGGTGTGGACCCGAATGCTGTCGCCAACCTTGAAACTGTTGGCGTCGTCCTTCTGCTGCTCTTTTTCGATGAGATCGATAATGCGATTCATAAAATCGGGATTCCAAGGGGCCTGCCCGCCGTAGCCTCTCGACCCGCCGTAGCTTTATGCGAAGGCTGGTTGGCGGAGGCGGGCGTTCAGTTTGCTCCAAGCCCGGCAAAAAGCAAGTTCGTGCGTGTTTGGGTAGTGTCCTAATTTGAGCCCCTGAGAATCAGCAATCCGAGGAAAACACCCAAGATGCCACAAAAGGCGTCCAAATATCGATTCAAAGTCGCAAAGCTGATAGCCAAACAGAGCGGTTGCTGCCAACAACGCGCTAGATGCCAGCATCATGTAGGCTGCAAATTTCCTCATGATTTCCGCGCTTTGCTCGCAATCGCCACTTTGACGGCGCTCTGTGGCGAATTAACAGGGTGCATTCCGAGTACTACCTTTGCCTTGTCTTTGTTCCATTCTCGATATGACCAGCCGTAAGCGCGTTTCGCTTTGGGATGGTCAATAAGATCGAAGACTTCGACCGTCCCTTTCCACGCGATTTTACCCTCAAATCTATCTGTCACTTTTACGGATTTGATGTGCTTTGAATCGCAGCGGAGCGTTGCCTTAATCGCGTCTTGAATCAGGGAAATATCGTTAACTGGCATTGACTAAATCAGACACCGTCCATGCGCTCTTTTCAATCCCTGCTTCCATCGCGGGCGTGCAACGCAGCGAGCCGTGCGTTTTGACGAAATTGTAATAGGCAAGGTGCAACGCAATCGCCGCTTTGAAATTGTCCAATTTCTTGCTGAATGCGAGCGTCAACCTAGCGAGGCGCTTGCAGTGCGTCCGCACGGTCAGATTCGCTCTCTCGATGTATGACGTGCAAACCTTATTTGGATTCGGGTCGCCAGTCACCGCCGTTTTGTAAACAGCAACCAATTCTGCCGGGCTATACTTACGTTGATCTTCTCTGTTTGGGGATGCGTATTCCTTTACAATTTGCGCGTAGTCGATTTCAGCCCCGAACGCGCGTTCAACTGCATCCGCATATGCGACGAGAGCATCCGTCGAAAGCTGAATCCGGTTTTTCAATCGCCCGGCCAAATCTTCCATGAAAACAGTGGCGTGATAGTGATCGCGTCGTCCAACGAGAAAAGTCGGCATCAACTTTGATATCGGGTCAATACTTAGAAACGTCCAACAGTCCCCATATCCTGCGCTTCGATCTGCTTTCGTTGTGCGGACCTGCTTCTTGTTTATTATGCCCCAGATTTCGTCCACCTCGACCCGCGTACAATCGAGGTTACGCATTTTCTCATCGAGAATTTGCTTACAGGCTGAGCCAACGCGGACGCCTAAACGCATGATTGTGTCTCGATGAATTCCGGTAAGCCGCTCTATTGATCGGATGCTCGAACCCTCCGCAAGACTGCCAATCACGATCTGCTGTTTTTCTTTGGTCAGGGTGTTCATAAAAGTTTGATTTACGAATTATTGTGCTACATTAATTCTGTGCCGTCAACATATTTTTTGTGCCACATAAAAGAAAATTGAAGAAACGTCGGGGTCGCCCGAAATTCCCTAGGGGAAAAGCGAAATATGAAACATTACGCGTTCGCGTTTCGCGCGAGGAATCGGAGATTTTTCATCTCAAAGCTAAGCGATCTAATACTGCATTTCCGGCCTGGGTCAGGAAAACGTTGACAGAAGCCCCGTGAAGGTATATTATGTGCTACATAAAAGATGGAGCGGACGGGTTTGGACCCGCACTGCGAGGTGTAAATCCACGCCGGTTCTACTTAAACCTACCGCCCCAAGTTTTATGTAATAAATGGTGCCCCGGCGCCTGATCGGAGGGGTTGGAAGCCTCCCGGTGTGGATTTGGAGTCCAACACCTTCGGTCGCCAGGGTCTTTGGTATTGCCCCGAGTGTTTACACCACTGCGGGGCAAATTTTTTGAAGATGGCTAGGCTCGTTCATAAATTGTCGGGCGACGGCCTTTTCCGGGCCTTCTGACCCTAATAATGGGGTGATTCTCGTCTCTTAAACGATTCACGATATTTGTCACAGATTCGATCGTCATATCAGTATTACCGTGATTAATCAGGTATTGGTATATATCTCTGATAACAAACGACTTAGGCATTATGCCGATTGAACTACGGACGAGCCGTGTTTTATGTCCAAAGCCCGGCTCTACGGTTAATGGAGTCCGAGTGCGATGCCTTGCCGTAGTTATAATTGGGGTGTGCGCTGGAGGTATAGATTGACCGTTGCGCTGTAAGTCCTTCTCCACCAACTCATAAGCCTTGAAAAGCTCTTCTTTTTGGCGAATTTCTTCTCTCAATTTCTCTTTATTGCTGGCGATTTGCTCTATGGATAGCGGCGCGCTCATGCCCTAATATGGGCAGATGCCACAATTAATGCAAAAGAAAAATGCCCTAATTAGGAAAATATTTTGGGGTCGATTATCAGCGCCCGAAATTAGGACACTACCCGCGTTTGTGATTGTCGATCCAACGAATTATAATCGGCACTTGCCGCGCCCGTAGCTCAACTGGATAGAGCGTTAGCCTCCGGAGCTAAAGGTTGTGGGTTCGACCCCCGCCGGGCGCAAAATGCGTGGCTGCAGTGTACCTTCACGGAATATTTGAGTATTTTTTCGGGATTTGAATCTTTTCCGTGTCCAAACGGCTTCGCACCTACCGGTCGTTTTTACGAGGGAAGCCGGTCGCTTTTGGATATCTCGCGGTCCGGACGCGCCAGACTTAGGAATTGCAAAAATGCGTCCCTTCCCTCAATCGCGAATACCGCGGAGACAAGTACGAGGGTGAGTAGAATCGATTCAATGAGGGCGCCGGAAGGAAATCGTTCAACGAATGGAAACGAAACGAACAACGCCACCAGGGCGACTAGGAGTTCGATCGCGGAAAAGCGACGCAGCACCGGGGTCGTCAGCTCAAATCGTGAAGTGCCGTTCATGGATTGACCGAACTGTCTTCCAACGGTGAGGCGCCGACTCGTGCCCGAGATTCAGAATGTGCGCCGGAACGGCGAGCCATTTCGCGGCGGCAACGCGGTCGCGAAAGGCGCGGACTTCAATTGAAGAAGTTGTCGTCAACG
>QHRF01000096.1 GCA_003220055.1 Verrucomicrobiota bacterium
GTTCGCGAAGAAAACTTTTGTCCTGGGCGAGTTCTTCCAGTCGCGCCTGTCGCGAGAGCTGAAGCATGCGCACCGGATTATGATTGGTCCGGTTCCATAGATCGGGATCGAGATGGCGGAAAAGCCGGCGGGCCGATGGTTCCCAGGTCCACCACAGATTGAAAGTCATTTCCCGAAGTGGCTCCAGCACCGCGGGAAGGGTGGGGATTACGTTATAAATCTGAAAAGTCGGCATTAGCGGCACCGAAAATGGAAAGGTGGCGAAAAATTCTTGAGCGGCAAGTTTCTCAATGTCCAGGCTGCATAAGCCGCGCCAAATTTTTCTTTAAAGCGATTATCAAAACGCGGTTCTTTTTGGGGCGACGACCAGGCCAATCGCAAAACCGGTTAACAAACCGCATAAATGCGCTGACGTGCTGACTTGCGGCGTCGAAATATCGAACACGATTTGAATGGCGATGATAAGCAGAATGTTGAGAAGTCGTTGCCTCGCCTGCCAAACGTGGCGATGGCGAACAAGAAATCCGGCCCAGGCCCCGACAATTCCCATCACGCAACCAGACGCGCCAACAAGCTCAGCTGGCCGGACAATTTTTATGACCGTCAACAAAACAACGCCAGCCGTTGATCCGACTCCCGCGATCAGGTAGCACATTGCGAATCGGATTGTGCCGATGGTCCGTTCCAGAGGCGGACCGAGCACATAGAGAGCGAAAAGATTAAAAACGAGATGAAGCAGGTTGTAGTGGAGAAAAAGCGCGGTAAAGAGTCGCCAAAATTCGCCTTTGCTGATAACGGCATAAAAGTCCACCGCGCCGAGTCGATGCAAGATAACCGGATTGATCAGTGCGCCTCGCCACAGTTCGATACAAAAAGCTCCGACATTAAGCAGAATGAAAGCAATTACGGCCGGAGCACGTTGTAATCGACGTTCTCGATCTTGTGGCGGGCTCTGGCCTTGAATCTGGTCGCCCGAGCGCGCGCGTGATTCCAAGTTTCGAAAAAGTTGAAGCTGATCCCGCACCTGCGCAGTCGGATGCAGGAATTGCAGCATGGCAGTTAATCGTCTGGCCGACTGGTAGCGGCCATGCGCGGCCAGTTGCGATGCTTTTCGCAATCCGACGGCTGGGAGAAACAGAAGCGCGAACCAGGCGCCACCGCCCACATAACCGGCGTATTCACGAAAGAACAGCCAGGCGACACCGGTGATGGCGAGCACAATTACCGCGGCGATTCGCCAGCCGCGAAAAATTCCTTCCGGCCGCCAGGCTCGGGCCAGGACAAGCAGGGGCGTAGTCACCGCAATAAACAAGAAGATGTGATTTAAATCCAATGTGCCGATTTAGCCGCCGCAGCCGTTGAGCGTTGAAAGTTGAATGTTGAGCGTTGAGCGTTGAGCTTGACTGGCAGCAAACGTCCAACGTCCAACGCTCAACGTCCAACGCTCAATTCAGAATATGCGAATCACTGTGACTGATTATCTCGACGTTGTTTCTTCGTGGTGCTTCTGGTCGGAACCGACCTGGGCAGAACTGAAAAGGCACTACGACGGACGCGTTGAGTTTCAATGGAAGATCGCGCTGATGGATCCGACCGGCTTGCCGACTTCGCGTGAGCAGGAGCAGTGGTTTTATCGCCGCAGCGGAATGATGATGCGTTCGCCGTTTATGCTCCGGACCGATTGGTACGACCCGACTTTAAAGGAGTGGCTGGCTCCAAACGCGGTGGCTGAGGCCGCGAAGGAGTTCGGCATTACGGATGACCGCGTTCGGCTTGCGCTGGCCAGCGCAGCCTTGCGGGAGGGGAGAAAAGTGAGCGATTGGGACGTCGCCGCCGAAATTGGCGCGGCTGCAGGCAACCTGGAAAAAAAGAAATTGCTCGAGACGGCGCAATCCTCCGCGGTGGAAAAGCGGATCCGTGCAAGCACCGCAGAATTCCACGCGATGCAGATCACGCAGCGACCTTCTTTCGTTATCGACACCGAAATCGGAGATCGCGCGATTTTTTCCGGAGTGGTGAAATTCGAGCCGCTGGCGGCGACGCTCGACAGCATGTTGGACGACGCGACCGCATATGCTGCGCATAAGGCGCATTTCGGTGGTCCGCCGCCAAAGTGAATTCGTTTGTAGGCCCGCACCTTGCTTCTTTTAAATCGCAATAGGGAACGAGATTCATCTTGCCAGCATCGAAATGTTGCCTACAACTTCCCTTCGGCTCGCGAATAATGATGCGGGCACTTCGTGGCGGTCATCGCAGCCGCGGCGAAGCAGAGTGCATCGGCGTTGTGCGAAAGTGAACGCTGATTATGCGATGAAAGAAATACCGGCGAAATGGCGCACTCCCGCTTCGCCGTCCAGGAGATCAGACTAATCTGCAACCGCAATTTCGTGTAAACGGCCGCATTCGCGCTCGCGAAGTCCGGGTCATTTTGGGAGCGAGCGGCCAACAGCTCGGCGTCATGAAATTGTCCGATGCCTTGCGTGAAGCGCAAGGCCGCGGGCTCGACCTGGTCGAAGTGGCGCCCACTGCCAATCCGCCGGTCTGCAAAATCGTTTCGCTTGGAAAATTCCGTTACGATCTTTCCAAGCACGACAAAGATAAAAAAGCCGGCGGTGCGAAGCTGAAGGAGATCAAGTTTCGTGTCAATATCGACGAGCACGATTATCTGACCAAGGTTCGGCACGGCGAGGAATTTCTCGAGCGCGGCAATAAAGTCCGGGTCCAGCTTCAATTTCGCGGTCGCGAAATGGCGCACCAGGAATTCGGCATGCAGCTAGTTGAAAAAGTGCGTGACGATCTTTCCGGAATGTCTCAGGTGGAGATGGAGCCAAAAATTACCGGACGCAATATCACCATGACTTTGACGCCGCTGCCGGCGAACCGACGGAAGCGACGTTTCCTGCCTCCTCCGAAGGAGGAAGCGGCCGCCGATTCTCAGAACGGCAGCAAATCCTGAACGGCCGCAATCTCGAAGTCGACTTTACGGTTTTTTCTTTGGCGGGGCCGCTACCGGAGTCGCATTTGCCGGAGGCGGGGCGGTTTGCGATTGGATCTTTTCCAAACGCTGTTTTCGTTCCACGGCTTCTTTGCTCTTCGGATTGATCTTCAACGCAGCATCGGTATCGGCCATCGCGTTTTGTAAGTCGCCCCGCAGTTCGTAAATGTAGCCCCGATAAAGATGGTATTTGATCTCGCCCGGATTCGTCTTGATCGCCTCCCCGTAATCGGCCAGCGCTTTATCGTAATCGTTGATCTTCATTTCGATCGCCGCATGTTGTTCGTAAGCCCGCGCATCTCGCGGATTGACTTTTATCGATTCATTCAAGTCATTCAGCGCGTCCTGGAACCTTTGATCGGCGGCGTAGGAAAATGCACGCTGTTGATAAGCAATCGCCAGGTTCTGCGTGAATTTTCGATCGATCTCAGCGGCTTTGCGAAAACGCTCGATCGCTTTATTCCAATCCTGATCCTTGGCAGCTTGTGCTCCCTCCCGGGCAATTTTCGCCGCTTCCGGACTTCCCTCTTGCTGGGCCGATTTTGCCATTGAAAGTCCGAGCGTCGTTACGAGGCAGACAACAAACAGTGTTTTCATGGTTAGCGATTATTGACGATCAGCTTGCCCAAACAATTCGAAGTTGGCGATCATAATTCTTCGCTGAATCGCCCTGAGTCACGTCTGTTCCGGCATCGGCGACTGTTCGTTGTCGATCTTCGGCTCGGGCTCGGTGGCTGGTTGCGCCGGGCCGGGCTCGTCTATGCGCATAATCCGCGCAGCGCGGCCGCTTTTTTCGTCGATCGCGACCAACGCGCCGTGCAAGCGAACTTCACCAGCGGCCACCGGAAACGAGGCCGGCATGTTCGAAACGAAGCGATTCATGATTGGTTCAATCGTCCGGCCAAGAATCGAATTCACCGGACCGCACATCCCGGCATCACACAAAAACGCAGTCCCGCCGGGGAGGATTTGTTCGTCCGCAGTTTGGACATGGGTATGCGTGCCAATCACGGCCGAGACTTTCCCATCTAGAAAACGTCCCATCGCGATTTTCTCGCTCGTTGTCTCACCGTGAACATCGACAATGATGTTTGCAGTTTCCTCCCGCATCTTGGCGACCGTTTCATCCATCGCGCGAAATGGATTCTCCAGAATCGGTTGCATGAACGTGCGACATTGCACGTCGATCACACCGATCTTTCCCTTCGTCGTCTCGAGGACGATCGATCCGCTTCCGGGCGCCCCCGGCGGATAATTTACCGGTCGGAGCAACCGCGGCTCCGTGTCGATAAACGACAAAATATCTTTCTGGTCCCAAACGTGGTCGCCTGTGGTCACGACTGAAACACCAGCTCGCAAAAGATCGATCGTGATTTTGCCGGTGATGCCACGGCCGCCGGCGGCGTTTTCGCCATTGACCACGATAAAATCGACGCCGTGCTGTTCCTTTAGTTCCGGCAACCGGGCGATGACGGCATTGCGTCCGGGCTCGCCCACGACGTCACCGAGAAAAAGAACCGTTAGCATTGAACAAGATCGTATTGAAGAGGTTCAAAACGTCGATGCGAAATAAATGACGAATGGCGAAGGAATGACGAATGAATATTCAAGCCCGAATGACGAAAGCCTGTCTGGCGGTTTCGGCGCCGCCTCAGGTTTCGTCCTTCGTCATTTGTCATTAATTCGTAAGTCCGTCATTCGTCATTCGTCATTTCTCCTGTTGCTCTTTCCGCTGACGCTACATGGCGCGGACAACCTCGGAGTTCTCGGCAGCAAACCAAAGTGGGAGGTGCTCGAGCATTATCAGGAAACCATTACTCACGACGAATTCACGCATCTGATCAACGACGTCTATTGCACACACGGATTCGCGGCAGACTTGATCAAGATCGACAATGACGCCGCGCAGATTCTTGCCAACCGCGAATCGCACAACGTTTTCACTCTGCGTTTTGCGCCGGATGCGAATTCGGAGGCTCATACTCCGCGACTTTGGCGTCCTGCTAAGTCGCTGCCGTCGGCCAAGCCTGGAAAACCGCTCTTGGGATTGCGCGTCGCGCTCGATCCCGGTCATCTCGGCGGGAAATGGGCGAAGATGGAGGAGCGCTGGTTTCAAGTGGGCGACACAAAACCGGTGACGGAAGGCGATCTGACATTGCGGGTATCGCGGATGCTCGCTTCGCGATTGCGAAAACTGGGCGCCACAGTTTTGTACGTTCGCAACAGCACCGACCCGATCACTCCGAAGCGGCCGGGGGATTTCAAAAAACTCGCCCGAAAAATCCTTATCAGAAACGGCCTGCCTCAGCCCCGCATGGGCGGGGACGTTCTCGATCCAAACGATCCCGAAAAAGAGCAAACAATCCGATGGCAAAGCGAAATGTTGTTTTACCGGTACAGCGAGATCCGTCGCCGCGCCGTGCTCGTGAACACAAAGCTGCATCCGGATCTTGTGCTTTGCCTGCACTTCAATGCCGAAGGCTGGGGTGATCCGAGCAAGCCGACCTTGATCGACAATAATCATCTCCATCTGCTCGTGAACGGATCGTATTTGCAAGAGGAGCTCGACCTCGATGACGAACGTTTTGAGATGATCCGCCGCTTGCTCAGCCGCGCTTACGACGAAGAGCTCCCGATTGCCGATACCGTGGCGACTTCAATGGCGAAAGCGACCGGCCTTCCGCCTTATCAATATCCGACCACGCTCACTACGACCAAGGTTGGTTCGAGTGGATACGTTTACGCGCGCAATTTGTTGGCCACGCGGCTTTATCGTTGCCCTGTCGTCTATTGCGAACCCTACGTTATGAATAGCAAGGATGGATTCGCGCGCATCCAAGCCGGCGACTACGACGGCATAAAGGAAATCAACGGCGTCGCACGCAAAAGTATTTTTCGCGAATACGCGGACAGCGTGGCCGAAGGCCTGGCCGAATATTATCGCAACGCGCGAGGCCTATAACGCTCCCACCGCGGTGCGAATATCGTCCATCGTCACATCGCGCGATAAATTTGCCGAACCGATCTTCGACGTGACCACGAATCGGATCTCGCCGCGTTCAAATTTCTTGTCGAACTTGAGCGCGTCGAAAATTTTCTGCCGTGGAAAATTTGGCGGGAGTTTTGTCGGCAACTCGAACTTCTGCAAGAGATCGACAATCGCATTGCGCTGTTTCTCGGGAAGACCGGCTTTATTTATCGAGACATCGCACGCGGCAACCATTCCCAAGCTTACCGCCTCGCCGTGCGAAATTCCCTGGTAATTAGTCGCGCGCTCGACGCCATGCCCGACCGTGTGACCGAAGTTGAGCAAGGCGCGCTCACCGTTTCGGTCGCGCTCGTCATTCGCTACGATCCGCGCTTTGATTTCAACATTTCGGCGAATGAGCGAGGCAAAATCGACATTGTTAAGATCGACATCTTGTAGCTGACGGAACATTTCTGCGTCGGCGATGATCGCATGCTTGATGATTTCGGCGAACCCCTGACTCAACTCGCGCGACGGCAACGTTTTCAAAATCTCGACGTCGTCGATGACGAGCATAGGCTGGTGAATGGCGCCGATTAGGTTTTTGCCAGCGCCGGCGTTAACGCCGGTTTTGCCGCCAATGGAACTATCCACCATCGCCAGAAGCGTGGTTGGAATCTGCACATTCGGAATACCGCGCTGAAAAATTGCCGCCACAAATCCGGAAAGATCGCCGATCACGCCGCCGCCTAGTCCGATGACAATGGATTGTCGATCCAGGCTCTCTTGCAGCATTTGTTCGCAGACGGTGCCGGTTTGCTCCAGCGTCTTCGATTGCTCACCCGCTGGAACAGTGATCAATACCGAATCAAAACCCGCGGATGTTAAGCTTTTCTTAACTGGCTCAGCAAAAAGCGGCGCGACATTCGTGTCGGATACGATCGCGATCCGCGACGGCGCTAGTTTTTCTTTTATCGCCTCGCCGACGGTTTCCAACAAACCGGGGCCAATCAGGACAAGATAGGAATGCTGACCGGTGCGAAATTCTATCGAAATCACAGCGAGACGGTATTGGTTTTTGCCGCTCCGAAAAGGAAAACCGTGGGACTCGCGAAAGCATTCGGAGTTGACAAAGCGGGCTTCCATCCTGTGTAAGTAGATCATGCCTGACGAGCCGCCTCCGCCGCCACCGTCCGATGCCGGACCGAAATCAACCGGGCTCCCTTCCAATATCGCGGCGGCGCTTGCCTGTATTCCGCTCATTGGCGGCATCGTGTTTTTCATTTTGGAGAAACAGGACCCTTTTGTGCGTTTCTATTCGATGCAATCGATCGTCTTTGGTCTGGCCTGGTTCTTGTTCAACGTCGTTTCGGCGATCATCCATGTGATCTTTAGTGCCATCCCGGCAATCGGAGGGATCCTGGTGTTCTTTTGGGCGATCATCGCCGCGGTCATCCACGTCGCCTTTGTTGTTCTCTGGATCATCGCCACCTGGCGCGCATTCACTGGCGTGCGTTGGGAAATCCCATACATCGGTCCGATGGCGCGCAAACAAGTCGGCGAAAGTTAAGCTTCGCCGAGCAGCTTCACGACCACTTCTGTCAAAATCAGTTCGTGATCGAGCTGCGTCGTGACCAACTGCAGATTTGCAGCGAGACATGCCTGCATTCCGGCGATTAACTGCTCGGTCGAAAAGCGGTGCGCATTTTGCGCGGCAATTCCAAGCGCGTAGGCGTTGACCGTCCCGTCTTTTTTTCGCGGCAAATGCGCGATCGCATCGGCCGGGAGGCGGTTGATTGCCGAAATAAACGGAAAGGGCGCATGCGGC
The DNA here is from genome assembly GCA_003220055.1 of Verrucomicrobiota bacterium. Lineage (GTDB taxonomy): Bacteria > Verrucomicrobiota > Verrucomicrobiia > Chthoniobacterales > UBA10450 > AV40. The sequence continues at coordinate 7,792 of QHRF01000096.1, forward strand.
CGCGACAGGCGATGGCGCTCCATCAAATCTTTTGCGAGTAATAAATTCCGGACCGTTGGAAGAATCGCGGCGAGCAAAATCCCGATCGCACTTTCGCCTTGATCGAGTAATTGCCTGAGCAATTCGAGCGCGCGCTCGAGATCGCGCTCGGCCAGGGCGTTGCTCAAATCGAAGATGACCCCCGCGCGGGTGAGCGGCACGAGCTCGCGAACGAGATCGACATTTACCTGGCGCTCTTTGCCGAGGAAGATGTCGATCTTTTCCAATTCGTTTTCGATCTCGCGGGTGTCGCCGCCGGTGAGAAGGACGAAGAGCTCGAGCGCATTGTCATCAAACTGTAGCTTTCGCTTTTTCGCGCGCGTCTTGACCATCTCGGTCGCTTCTTCTTCCCAACCACCGCGGCTCGAATCGAGTTTCTCGAAAACCTGGAGCTCGGCGCGTTTGGCGAGCGCCTTGTAAAACGAGCGCCGCTTATCGACCTCGGTCGCACTCAACAGAAATGTGATTTCGGGTCCTAGCCCGGCATTCATGGTTGCAGTCAATTCTTCCAGCGCCGCTTGGACTGCCGCCGACCGCGCTTTCTGATCGTCGCCAAGAAAGTTGGCGTTTTTCAGCCAGATCAATTTTTCGCCGCCGAAAAATGGCAAAGTTCGCAGCGCGTCGATTGTCGATCTTATCCGCGTCGCAGCTTGGTCGGCGTTGTCCGCCGCGCCGTCGACTATTTCGAAGCCAAAGTCGCCCGCGTCTGCAGGTTTTAATTTCTCGGCCAGTTCCGCCGCGGTCTGTTTTACCTCGACGTCATCCGAACCGACGACGGCGTAGATTTTTGCGGCGGCAGATTTTGCTTTTGTTTTTGGCATCGGTGACATTTTCTCGCATGCTCAACGAAGATCGACAAGGTGGATCGTCCGCTCCGTCGGGCGATGTTAAAATAAATCCGGCCGAAGGCCGCTTGAATAGCATCGAGCAAGGGACTGCTCGATCCAGCCTCTAATTATTTACTTGTTGCAAAGAAGTTCCGAAATCTTTGGAGGCGTACTCGCGAAATTTTTCCTCCAGCGCCGCAATGTTTGGGAATCTTCCGGAATAAAGTCGCGGAAGAACTGTTTCGAGCGGTTGGTGCCGGGCGAGCGCATCGAGCAAGCTTAAAAAGTTCGGCTTGTCGGTGGCGGCCAGAAAGCGCACCAGGCGTTCCGATTCATCATAAAAAATGCGGACGCGATCGGAAGGTGGATGCGTTGTGGCGGTGAGGATACTGAGGGGAATCAAGTCTTGCGAGGGAATTGCTTCCGAGTGCGGCTTGGCCGCGTAACCGCGAGCGCGCTCATAACTGGCGCGCGCGTCTTTCGAAATGAATTGGGCAAAGCCTTCATCCAACCAACACGGGATACCATCCGTGTAAAAGCGATGCAGGACGAGATGAACGATCTCGTGACCCAAAAGATTGTTGCTGAACTTATACGCTGGATTTCGCTGAACGAAGAGACTGCCGGCCGAATGAATTCCGCCACTCCACGGCTCTAGTTTGCCGAAGGCTTGAAACTCCTGCCATTCTTCCGGACGCTCAAAAATATAAATGTGCGATTTGATGTCGCCGGCGGGTTGTGCGCGCTCCAGCTCTTTCGCGATGACGCGATAATGAAACTCGGCTTCGACTGAAACCGGCGTGGCAACGTAGCCGTGAACGAAATGATAAATGAAATGCTCGGTTTCGGCGTGTTTCCATTGCTCGGGATGAATTGCGAGCGCTTTCTCGCCGAGCGGATTCGGATCGCGCTGACTCAACTGCGAAAATTCAATTTCCGGCAACGAGCTCGATTCATTGATTTGCGCGAGGGTTGAGATCGCGCCCAGGATCGACCCGCCTATGCCAAAGGCTACGGCGCGGCAACCAGAGATCGACAGCCAGCGCATGGCTGCTGATGAAGCGAATTCCGTGCGAGCTGCACCTAAACGCGCGAACGCCTGCGTCCGGAATTCCGGGTGTATTTCACTGGACGGCGTTTCGGCTCGATCTTGGTCAGCCCGGTGCCGCTTTTCACTTCCATGATTTGATCGCGCAAGAGCGCGGCCCGTTCGAACTCGAGATTCGCCGATGCGGTTTGCATTTCCTCTTCGAGTTCGCGCAACAATTCCGTGAGATCAAAATTGCCGCCGGCTTCTTGGATGACCGATGCGGCGATTTCGCGGCCGCGCAAGATCGTGTGCAAACTTTCCTGGACCGCGCGCCGGACTGTTTGCGGCGTGATCCCGTGCTTCTCGTTGTATTCCATCTGTTTCGTGCGGCGATATTCCGAGATCGAGATCAGTGCTTCCATGCTTTGCGTGATCTGGTCTGCGAAGAGCACGACCTCCCCATTGATATGGCGCGCGGCGCGGCCGGCAGTTTGGATCAACGAAGTCTGGCTGCGCAAAAAGCCTTCCTTGTCGGCGTCGAGAATGCAGACGAGCGAAACTTCGGGAAGATCGAGTCCTTCGCGGAGCAGATTGATGCCGACGAGAATATCGAAATCGGCCGCGCGCAGGCCGCGCAAGATTTCCACGCGCTCAATCGTGTCGATGTCGCTATGGAGATAGCGCACCTTTAATCCGACGTCGCGGAGATAATCGGCCAGATCTTCAGCGGTGCGCTTGGTCAACGTTGTGATCAGCACCCGCTCACCTTTCTCAACACGTTGCCGGCAAAGCTCGATCGTATCGTCGATCTGGTTCTTGAGCGGTTTGATCGTGATTTTTGGATCGAGCAGTCCGGTCGGACGAATGATTTGTTCGACAACCAGCGGCGCTCCGGGCTCGCGAACCTCGAATTTCGCGGCGGGCTCGTCTGTCCGCGAAATATGCACCTGAGATTGCTGGAGCGGCGCTCTCCGAGCGCCGTTTGCCCTGGATCGACGATCTGAGACCGCCGCCACAGTTTCACCTGGTAATACGAACGGAACCGGCTCGTCTTCGCCGATGCGCTGGCGCCGATGCGGGACGTAGCCTTTATTTCCAACAACGCTGTTTTGGATTTCGAACTCAGCCGGTGTCGCGCTCACGTAAACGAGCTGGTTCGTAAGTTTCATGAACTCATCGAAATTCAGAGGCCGATTATCGAGCGCGCTCGGCAAACGGAAACCATAATTCACCAGCACGGTCTTGCGCGAACGATCACCTTCATACATCCCGCCAATTTGCGGAATGGTCGCGTGCGATTCGTCGATCACGACCAGAAAATCCTTCGGGAAAAAGTCGACGATCGTGTACGGCTTCGAACCCGGAGGCCGACCGGAGAGATGTCGCGAATAATTTTCGATCCCGTTGCAGAAACCCATCTCCTGCAACATCTCGAGATCGTATTCGGTGCGGATGCGGAGTCGTTGCGCTTCGAGCAATTTGTTTTGCGATTCCAGGACTTTGATTCGGTCTTCCAGCTCGGCCCGGATCGTTTGCAACGCGCGATTCAATTTGTCGGCCGGCGTCACGAATTGTTTCGCTGGAAAAAATGTGATCACACTGAGCGATTCATGGGCGTGACCAGTCAACGGATCGAAGCGGGTGATGGCATCGATTTCGTCGCCAAAAAATTCCAGGCGAACGGCCTCTTCGTCCGCCGTGGCGGGATAGACTTCGACCACGTCGCCGCGGACCCGAAATTTGCCGCGCGAGAAACTGATATCGTTGCGTTCGTAGAGCATATCGACCAGCCGACTGAGCACTGCTTCGCGCGAAGTATGCTGGCCGCGTTTTACCGTCAGCAGCATTCGCTCGTAATCTTCCGGCGACGTGACGCCGTAGATGCAGGAAACGCTCGCGACCACGATTGTGTCGCGCCGTGTGAGCAGTGCACTCGTTGCCGACAGGCGCAACCGCTCGATCTCTTCGTTAATCGATGAGTCCTTCTCGATGTACGTGTCGGTCCGCGGGATGTATGCTTCCGGTTGGTAGTAATCGAAGTAGCTGACGAAATATTCGACCGCGTTTTTTGGGAAAAATTGCTTGAACTCCGAATAAAGCTGGGCCGCCAGGGTTTTGTTGTGCGAAATCACCAGGGTCGGCCGGTTTAACTCGCGAATGACGTTGGCGATAGTGAATGTTTTGCCCGAGCCAGTAACGCCGAGCAGGGTCTGGTGCCGATTGCCCGCTTCGACCGACTTGATCAGCTTGGCGATGGCCTGCCCCTGGTCGCCACGAGGTTTATAGTCGGATTCGAGCTGAAACGGCATCGGGCAATTTAGCATGCAAGAGACGTTGCGCTTGTGAAAGGCGGTTCCGAAAGTTAATTCAGCGAAACAGGGTGAATCTGCCGAAATTCTTTGCCGAGCTGAAGCGCCGCCACGTCTATCGCGCGGCCGTCGCTTATGGGATGGCGGCATGGCTCTTAACCCAGATCGCGACTCAAGTCTTCCCATTCTTCGACATTCCGAACTCGGCAGTTCGCTTTGTCATCGTCGTGCTACTTCTTGGATTTCCAATCGCGATGGCGCTGGCGTGGCTCTACGAATTCACAGGCGCAGGATTTGTTCGGGACGAAGATGTCGATCCAGGTGTCCGAAAAAGCGCGGGGCGTCTCCTCGATTTTACAATCATCGGTGTTCTTCTGCTTCTGATCGCGGTGCTGATTTACGAGCGGCTTCCATCTTACAGCTCAAGCGGTGAACTGATCCCTGACAAGAGCATCGCGGTGTTACCGTTCGCCAATTTCAGCGACGACAAGCAGAACGCATTTTTCGCGGACGGCATCCAGGACGACATTCTGACGAGTCTGGCTAAGATCGCCGACTTGCGCGTGATCAGCCGTTCGTCGGTGATGCAATTTCGCGATCCGGCGGCGCACAATCTGCGCGAAATTGGCCGGCTTCTCGGAGTGGCCAACGTATTGGAAGGAAGCGTGCGGCGGGAAGGCGATCGGGTGGTGGTGAATGTGCAGTTGGTCGACGCTCTGAAAGATCGGCATCTCTGGGCCAATCGCTACGAACGGACGCTGGCAGACTCGTTAGGCCTGCAAGGCGAACTCGCGTCAGAGATCGCAGAGGCGTTGCGAGTGACGTTGAGCCCTAACGAAAAAGCGCGGATCGCAACCAAACCGACCGAAAATACCGATGCTTACCTGGTTTATCTCCAGGCGAACCAGATTGAACGCAATCCGGACACGTTGCTTGAAGATTACAAAAAGGCAGAGCAGCTCTACCAGACCGCGATCGGGCTCGACCCAAAGTTCGCCCTCGCCCATGCGCGACTCGCTTCCACGCGTGCGGCGATTTTTCATTATTATGAGCCGCTTGATGCCTGGAAGACGAAAGCCCGCGTCGAAGCCGATGTTGCCCTTCAGTTGCAACCGAATCTGGCCGAGGCGCATCTCGCTCTCGGTCAATGCATTTACTGGATCGACCGGGATTACGATCGCGCGCTGGCCGAGTTCGATACCGCGTTGCGACTGTCGCCGAACAACAGCGAGACCGCAGTATTGATTGCCGCGATCAAGCGGCGTCAGGGAAAATGGCAGGAGTGTCTCGAAAGCTACGAGAAGATCAGCAAACTCGATCCGCAAAATCCAAACGTCGTTCGAACGCTGTTGTTCACGAATACCGCGTTGCGGCGTTGGCCGGAAGCCGCGCGTCTGGTCGAGAGAATGCGCGCTCTCGCGCCGGCTTCGCTCGTGGCCAAGGCCCAGAGCGGTTACGTCGATTTTTGGTGGAAAGGCGACACCCGTTTATTGAAGTCGCTGATCGCGGAAATCCCGGCGAATGTCGATCCGGACGGCGTGGTGACGACCTGCCGATGGGATGTCGCGATGATCGAGCGCGATTACGCGACCGCGAAGCGGGTGATCGACGCATCGTCGCTCAATGAATTTTCCTACACCAACGCCGGCACCACCCCGAAAGATTTTTTTTACGGGTGCATCGCGCTCGCACAAGGCGACGTGAATGGTGCCCGAAAATTTTTTGAGACTGCGCGTGCTCGTTACGAGGCGGCGGTCATGGAATCACCTGACAGCGCGGAGCGGCACGCGAATCTTGGATTGACCTACGCATTGATGGGCCGGAAAGAGGACGCGATTCGCGAGGGCCGGCGGGCGGTCGAGCTCAAACCTGAATCTCTCGACGCGGTCGATGGCGTATTGATGAATTGCTATCTCGCCCTGATTTACGCGCGCTGCGGCGAAAATGATCTGGCCATCCCGTTGATCGAGCGTTTGCTGAAAACACCCGGCGCAGTCGACAGCGCGGATTACAGTGTCACGGTGAACGATTTGAAACATCGCTGGGAATGGGACCCGATCCGCAACGACTCGCGGTTTCAGCAATTGATCGCGCATTCGTCGCCGTGAACCTGAAGAAATTCTTCGCCGAGCTGAAGCGCAGAAAGGTCTACACCGTTGCAATCGCCTACGTTGTTGGTGGCTGGGCACTCGCCCAGGGCATCTCGCAGTTGTTGCCGGTCTTCGATATTCCGATCTGGGTCGTTCGGCTTGTTGTTCTCCTGATCGTGCTCGGGTTTCCGGTCGCGCTCGTACTCTCCTGGTTTTTCGATTTCACTCGCTACGGGATCGTGCGCACGCCTGACATGAAGGATAAGATCGACATCGGACCGGCTGTCTCTTCAAGCGAACCGTCGATTGCGGTCCTCCCGTTCACAGATTTGAGTCCCGGCGAAGAGCGCGATTATTTCGGCGAGGGAATCGCGGAAGAAATTCAGACAGCGCTGGCGAAAATTGACGGATTGCGCGTGGCCGCGCGCCGTTCTTCGTTTTGGTTCAAAGACAAAAAAGCGGACCTGAAGGAAATTGCAGACAAGTTGAATGTGGACCACGTGCTCGAAGGCAGTGTGCGTCGTGAAGGGAATCGCGTCCGCATCAGTGCCGAGCTGACGGATTGCTGCAATGGCTTCACGCTTTGGTCGGAAACATTCGAGCGCGAGATGCAGGGAATCTTTGCGCTTCAGGACGAGATTGCACGGGCCATTGTCGATGCGCTGAAATTGAAGCTGGATATCTCAGCGCCTTTGTCGTCGCGACTCGTACGGAGCACCGCTGCCTACGACGTTTATCTGCACGGCTTGTTTTATTCCGACAGGACAACCGAAGAAGATCTGCGCAAAAGCCTGGAATATTTCGAACGCGCTCTCGAAAAAGATCCGCAATTCGGTCGGGCCTGGACCGGGATGGCAAAGGCGTGGTTGTGGTTGGCGGATGCTTACGTCGCACCCCGCCAAGCTTATTCAAAAGTGCGCGAGGCCGCGATCAATGCCCTCAAGATCGACAATGACGATGCGGAGGCACATGTCTATCTGGCAGAAACAAAGCGCATTCTCGATTGGGACATGGACGGAGCGGCCCGTGAATTTCGCCGCGCGGTCGAGCTCGATCCGAAGTCGACGTCTTCGAACTATTTTTCGGCCGCGTTTTGGGCTGCCCGCGGCGAGCGCGACGAAGCGCTAATCTATTTGGAGCGCACGTCCACCATCGATCCGGCATCGCTTTGGGTGAACAATTCGGCTTGTGAGCTGTACCGTTACTTCGGTTTATACGATAAAGCGATGGCGGCCGGCGAACGAGCGTTGCAACTCGACCCCGCATTTGTCTATGGCGAGCCTTTGCTGGCCGCGCTTTATCGCGAGATGGGACGTTTCGACGAAGCGATCGCGCTCTATCAAAAGGCGCAGAACATCGGCGGTCGACCGGCGTTCGGTTTGGCTATTACTTACGCGCGGATGAATCGGCCGGATGAAGCGCATCAAGTTCTTGCCAAAACTATTGCGAGTCGCGGGAGTTATACGCCCGGCGACGCCATTGCGCATGTGTACGTAGCGCTCGGTACCCACGACAATGCGATTCGCGAGCTCGAACGCGCGAGCGACGACCGGTCCTCATCGCTTCATTTCATCGGCATTGCGCCCGAATTCGCACCGCTTCGCGCTGACAGACGTTTCTTGTCGATCCTGAAAAAGATCGGCCTCGAACCGGCGAAAGTCTTCGCCGCCGGCGCAGCGCCCTGATTACTGAAAAATCACATCCTGACCGTGACCGTGCGAGCGGACGCCATAGTTATGCAAGTCGCGCGTGGCCAGGTGCATTCCGAAAATTAACACCGCGATCAAACCGAAATACAAGATCGACATCGTCCAGCGCTGGGCCGGTGTCACTTCATAATAACGTCGCTCTTCTTCGGTTCGTTTTCGGAAGAGCGAATAAACGCGCGGCAGCGACGCGATCACCATTAGCCAGACAATAAAGTTCGGATACTTCCAGCCGAACCAAAGCAGCACCGCGAAACCCGGCAGCCAAAGCCAGCGCGATAATGCCGTAACGATTCGCCCGCCATCGAGCATGCCCACCGGCGTCAGATTAAACAGGTTCAAGAAATAACCGAACCAGGCAAGCGCGAAGAAAATTGGAATGTCGGTAAATTCACCGATCGAATTGCAGGCGAGCGCGCCGATCGAGCCGAGCATCGGTCCGCCAATTCCGACGCACGCCTCCATCCAGGCATTGCGCGGCGCTTCTTTCAAAGCGATGAACGCGCCCATGAACGGAATGAAAACCGGCGCGCCGACTTTGAGTCCGAATTTTTTGGCGACAATGAGATGCCCACATTCGTGGATGAGCAAGAGCATCACAAACCCGACCGCGAACTTCCAACCCCACATCATCGTATAAACCCAGATCATCAACAGCATCGTGCCGCCGGACTTGAGCAGGAGCGGCAGGAACTTGAGCGCGGGAAGGATGAAGAATTTCAGTTTCGCAAAAAACTTCGCGATCACGACGCCGACGACTGCGACCGGCCCGAGCGCTTTCTTCAGGCGGCTCCACCAATTGTCGCGCGACTCAGGCGTAGCTTCGATTGGCGCGCTTTCGGATGGAGGATTCATGAACTCGTATTTTGTCTGTTCGCGCAGATTCATTGTCATGTCGAGCGAAGTCGAGACATCTCAAGATATTTCCGATTCAGAAACAGTAAGAGATTGAACTCTTTCGTCTCCCGACTCTCTCGCCGCTGCCCTAGCGGCAACCGTCCATGTCGCTCGTCCCGCTCCATTCCTTTACGGAGCCTGTCCTGAGTGACGTCGAGGGGCTCGGAATGACAAATGCGACAGTTAGACCGACGGATTGCGCAGTTCGTTGAATGCTGCGCCCAAATGAGCGAGCACGTCACTCGCCAGGAGCGATTCTTCGCTTGCGCCGTTTTGAAAGATCGATATCTCGGCGGCGCGGCCGCAGGTCCAGGCTCCGACCCGACCCGAGTCGTAGATCGACAATTCGCGTCCCGCCAAACCCGCGCACACGCCGGTCAAGACGTCGCCCATTCCGCCGCTGGCCATTCCCGGATTGCCGGTGGTGTTGTAACTGATCGGTTTCCCGCGCTCGCACACAATGCTGCGACTTCCTTTGAGCAGCAGCGTAATCGGAAATTGATCGCAAAAATTTCGTGCAATTCCGGCGCGCGCCATTTTGCCGACTTCCATCAATCGTTTCATCTCGCCGGGATGAGGTGTAAGCAGCCGGGCACCGCGACAAACGCGCAGGATTTCGATCTTATCGGCAACAATGTTCAATCCATCCGCGTCCACAATCATCGGTTGTGGCGCGTTCTCGATTAAATTCAGAATTTCGGAGGCGCGTGCTTTTCCCAAACCGGGCCCGAGCGCCCAAACGTCGATTTCCTTTTCGTCGAGGAGATCGCGGTATCTACGAACGGGCTTCACCATCGCTTCCACCGGTGCCGCGCTGGCGGCGACCTCGTAGATTTCTTCGGGAACAAAAACCTCTACCAAGCCGGCGCCGGCGCGGAGCGCGCCTTCGGCCGTCATTAACGCTGCACCGACGAAACCTTTCGAGCCGGCAACCACTCCGATGCGGCCGAATTCGTTCTTGTAGGCACTGAACTTCCGCCGAGGAAGAAGTGGACTTAACGAATACGGGCTGGCGGCCAGCTCGTTTGGCGCGCCGGCCTCCGTACAAAGCCCGGGAAGTGGAACAATTTGAATGCGCCCGACAAGATTGAGCGCTGAATCGACAATCAGGCCGTGTTTAGCAAAACCAATTGTGACAGTGAAATCGGCAATGACCGAATCTTCCGGATCGTTCTCGCCTGAATCCGCGTCGAGTCCGGTTGGTAGGTCGACGGCGAAGACGAAGGCATTTTCTTCCCGCCGGAGGCGATTGATCTCGCGGGCGGCTGTCCGGAGCGGTTCCCGCAAAAATGATTTCGCGCCGGTGCCGAGTAAACCATCCAGAATGATGAGGTGCGTTCCGCGTTCGATCGTGTCAGCCGATTTGGTCGCGGCGTCGCGGAGCGTTTTCAGTTTTTTTTGAGTGAGGTCGCTGGAATTCTCCTCTGCGAACGGCAATCGGACATCGATCTTCCAGCCAATGCGTTGCAGCTGTTCGGCCGCGACCAAGGCGTCTCCGCCATTGTGGCCTTTGCCGGCGAAGACGAGGCATCTCGCAGGCTTTGGAAAAAATTGCCGGACGGCACGGGCCACTCCCGCCCCGGCCTGATCCATCAATGTTTCAATAGTCACGCCGCGCGCGACCGCGGATTCCTCCGCGGCGCGCATTTGCGCCGAGCTCAACACGGGCGATTCCAATTAATCCTCCGTTTGGGCGGGGGCCGATTTCCTTTTTGTCGTCTTTTTCTCCGAATCTGAATCGGAAGAATGCTTGCGCTTCGACGATGTCGATCGAGACGAACTCTTGGAGCTTCTTTTACCGCGCTTGGAACGCGAAAGGTCCGGATCGCGATAATGGGTCTGATCGATGAACGGCTGGAGCGGGACGCCCGTATTGTTGGCCGCGAGCCGGTTCGCCGCCGACGTGCTGGCTACAAGCGAACGTTCACGAACGCCGCGCCCAATTTCTTCCGCGAGTTTCTGTCGATAGTCCGCGCTCTGTGCGTAATTCGCTTCGGCCGCGTTGGTAAGGAACCCGCATTCCACCAGCACCGACGGGATCGTCGTTCTTCGTAAGACGTAAAAGCCGCGGCGTCTGACCCCGCGATTCGCCGTGGGTGCGCCGCCGGCCACATAATAATGAATCGCGGAAGCCAGCGGTAAACTTTGCGAACTGTAAAAGTAAGTCTCGATGCCGCTCGCGCTGCGGCGACGTGCGGCGTTGAAGTGAATGCAAACGAAGATCGCGTCCCGATAAGAGTTGGCGATCGCAACGCGAGTCCCCAATGGCACGAAGACGTCGCTGTCTCTGGTCATCACGACTCGATACCCATAGGCGGTGAGGACCGCTTTGAGCCGCTGCGCTACATCCAGATTCATGGTTTTTTCCGGAACAAGTTGACGAGGAATTCCGCCGCGATCGAATCCACCATGGCCAGCGTCGATCACCACCACTGTGGAGGGACGGTCAGCTTCGGAGACGGCCACTGCCCTTCGTTGCGCTACGGGAGTGGGAGTTGCTCGCGGCGCGACCGCGCGTTTTTCTCGCGAGGAGGGAGAGCTTGGAGCAGGTAAACCGTAAGCGGCCGTGGCGACGAACGGGGCGGCGACGACCAAACTCAAAAAATATTTTCGCATTCGTCAATCGTCCTTCGGTGCGTTGGGCGGTCGCGCTGAAAGTTTTGGAGCGGTGTCGCGCGTTGCTTGCGTAACCGGTGTGTCCATCATGCCGCCGGAGATTTTTACCACGCCATCTTCAGAATGCACAAGCCGGGGCCTGGTCCTGGTCTCGGCGAAACTGGCGCGCGAAAGAAGCTCGCCATTCAAACCGACGCGAGCGTACGACCAATTGCGCGGAGCGGCACAATAAAGAACATGGAGTTGATTGGACCGATCGAATTCCGCCTGCGGTTGATCGAACGCGATGACTTGGCCTAACGAATAAGTCGCGTAAACGATCCCGCTATCTTTGTCTTCAACCCGCACATAAAGCGAAGTGTGATCGGGAAAACGATTAGTCATGAGCGAATACGTCCGCACGTTTCCGGAAGCGCTCTCGCCCTCGGGCACGCCTACCGTTTTCTGCCAAATCGGCCGGGCATCGGTGACTTCGAAAACTTTGGTTTGGGAGTAAAAGAATCTGTTGAGATCGCCAAAATAGACATGAGCGCGAACCCGGTATGTCCCAAAATCGTGGACGGCAAACAGCGGGCTCAGATTAATTTTTCGAGTAACACGTTTGCCGGCGGCAATGTTGAGCGGTTCGGTCCCCGCATTTGAGATCGGAGCGATGGAGCGGCCTTCATTTCCGGTCACTTCAAAACCAAACCATGATTGACCATCGGCATCGCGAAGATCGACATCCCGGCCGGCGAGATTCGTGATCACGAGGTTGGCGACGACTGGCTCGTAGGCGATGTATTGCAGCCGCGGGAATTTCAGCTCGACCTGGATTTGGGCGAAGGCGGGGACCGCTGCGAAGCAAAGACAAACCAGCGTCCAACGCAACTTCATCAAAACGTAAACTACCGCAAACCCGCGTAGTTGCATAGAAAAGTGGCTAGGCAGATCGGCGCTGCGATTTGATCGCGGTTTCTTGCTGCCGGCTTGCAATCGCATCGATCAGAATCTCGTGCCAAGCCACAGAGATCGTCTCGAGCGGCGGCCGGACACTGCGTTCGTAGGCGAATTCGACAAATTCCCAACTCACCATCTCGAGCAGTGCGTCGCTTCCGCGGGCAGCGGTTGTTTCGGCATGGACGATTTTTCCGTTCCGAAGAAATGCGAGTCCGCTCTTGGTTTCTTTGACCAATTGGAGCGCGCCACTGCGCCGGCTCAGACAACACATCTGCAAAACATCCGCGATGTGAAAAAGATCGGGTGCATGGGGCGGCGTGTTCTCAGCGCGCTCGATCGCCGCCAGCAGATCGTCACCCTCGATTGGTTCCGGGAAGACTTTGGTGTCTGCAATTTCAAGTCGTTGTTCGGTCGCGGGATAATTTGGAAAAAACAAAACCTGAAGCGCCGGAAAAATTTCGCTGAGCGACGAACCGAGCGCGAGCCCATCGATCCCCTCGGCTTCGAGTTGGGTCAGGAGAAGATTACATTGGTGATGACGACGCGCCCAATTCAGCGCCGCGACATCGCTGCCAACGAGCTCACACTGGTGCCGCGTGTACGTGTTCACCATTTGCACCAGCGCTTCCCCCATCTCAGAGTCGCGGTGCACGATGAGCAATTGCATTACTGCGGCGGAGCGGTGTTGGGCGCGGGGAAAATAGTTAAGAGTTTGGTCGGTTCGGCGCGTTTGTCTTGGAGCTGATCATTATAATAAACGCGCACGATGTAACCAAGATATTTACGCGAGCCGGCGTCGGAAGGCGGGCTCGTTTTCACCGGCTTACCTTTCTTGGCCGGATTAATTGCCGCCGCGGCCGCTGCCAGGTCGGACTCCGCCGATTTGGCCTTTAACTTGGGACGAATGTACGTCACCGCCAGGGTTTCGCTGTCGCTATTGGCCCAATCGTGATTTGGAGTGAGCCATTCGTAGCTGACGTCGGCGTCGGTCAGTTTGATCTCGTTGTCTCCCACGGTGTCGTAAAAGAAAACCTGGATCTTCACTTTGGTGTGGTCGATCACTGCATTCGGGCGCTTCTTGACCGCGATCCGCAACATCAGATTGGTTTCCGAATCCGGGTCGGGCGTTTCCGATGCAGTCACTTCGCTAATACCGAGCGTCGATCCGCCAGGAATTCCTTCCGCGGTGGTGCGAACACTCGAGGCATCAAGCGCGCTGGCCGGCTTTCCCGCATCCAGCGCTGAGCCGGTAGTCGGACCCGGAGCTGCTGGGACGCCGGTTTTTAATTTCATGTCCGCCAATTCGTAGAGCGGTCCGGCGGACGGACCGATTTCCTGCACTCTGCGCCAAGTGTCGGCGGATCGGTCGAAATTCTGGATCGATTCGTAAATCATCGCCATCTCCGCCAGGACCTCGGGGTTTTTCGGATCGCGTTGGGCAGCGTCGTTTAAACGAGCGAGCGCGCTCACCGTGTCGCCGCTTTCCCGGGCCGCGTCGGCTTGCTTCCGCAATCGGTCCGCCACTGAGATTGTCGATGTTGCCGGCGTGAGCGCCGCGGTCGGAGACGCGACCGCCAATGCAACCGGCGGCGCGGAAGGCGCGACGGAAGAGAGCGGCGCCGGGACCACGCGCGGAGCGGCGACGGCCGGCTGCGCCGGAGGCGTGCGGCCGATGTAATGAACGCTGGCTGCAAAAAATTCGACGACCGCAAAAAGAACGACCAGGATAAGCCCGACCTGAAAGCTCTTGTCGGATCGCGACAAGGAAACAAAGGAGAGAGACGGCATGACAGTTGATTCCTGTAAACGGAGTAGCCGCTCTGTCAACTCAGCCCTAGCGAGAGATGTCGGACTGGCTCAGCAGCTGAAAACCTTCGCCCGTCAAAACAGAGATCGCGCAATCGTTATCGTCCACGTGGAGAGCGAGCGCGGCCTGTCCGCGCGGCCGCATAAGAAGGGGATAAGTGAAATGGACGTTCACTTCGGCCATGAACAAAGCGGCCAAGAGTTTGGCCAAATCGGTGGCAACCTCGCGCATTTCGACCACCAAGACCTCGCACACTCCGAAAGCGATATTGTTTTGCCGGAACAATTTTTCCACACCCGCCGGATCGCTCACAACTACGCGGGCAATCGCGGAGTCGGTTGATTCGGAAACGCTCATGGCGACGACGTCACAGCTGTGTGCGTTCAGTAACTTCACGACATCGAGCATCGCGCCGACTTTGTTGGCCAGAAAAACGGAAAACTGTTTCACCAGTGGCCCGTCGCGTTTTGAAGTCGTTTTGGGTAAATCGAGTGGCATTTAAGAAAATCTATCTGTAGGGGAAGCAGTCTGCTTCCCAAAGAGGGACGCTAACAGCGTCCCCTACAGGGCTTGCTCCACTGCCGAGTATCACATCGGCAATCTTCCATTGGCAAACCAATATTGGGGATGCGTTTGGTTAAAGCGTTACATCGTTGCAAAGGGGAACTAAAACAGGCACTTGGCACGAGGCCTCTCCACCATAATCATTCCAACAGCATGGAGCCGGAAAACGAATTGATTGCGCAACGCCGGGAGAAACTCGAGGCGCTTCGTGCCCGCGGGGTGGAACCTTTTGGTCGCGCTTTCGAAGCATCGGGCTCAATCGCGGAAGTCCGGCACGCATTCAAGGAAGGCGAATCGCTTCGCGCCGCCGGGCGAATTACCGCACACCGCGACATGGGCAAAAGTCACTTTGTCGATCTTCGAGATGCGACCGGCCGCCTTCAGGCTTACTTCCACGAGAAAGAAATTGGCGCGGCCGCGATGGAAATTTTTGATCTGCTCGATCTCGGCGATTTCATCGGCGTCGAAGGCATCTGTTTCTTGACCAAAACCGGTGAGCCGACGTTGAAAGTGCGCAAATTGGAAGTCCTGGCCAAGTCGCTCCGGCCGCCGCCGGAAAAATGGCACGGCCTGCAGGACGTCGAAGCACGCTATCGGCAGCGATACGTCGATCTGGTCGCGAACGAGCAATCGCGGGAGACATTTCAAAAACGGATCGCGATCGTGCGCGAAATTCGCCGATTCCTGGAAGATCGCGGTTTTGCGGAAGTGGAGACGCCAATTTTACAAACGGTCGCCGGCGGCGCGGCGGCGGCGCCGTTCAGCACGCACCACAAAGCGCTCGGGCTCGATCTTTATCTGCGGATCGCGCCGGAGCTTTACTTGAAACGCCTTTTGGTCGGCGGATTCATCAAAGTGTTCGAACTGAACCGGAATTTTCGGAACGAAGGCATTTCACGGAAGCACAATCCGGAATTCACCATGCTTGAAGTTTACTGGGCCTACGTCGATTTCGAAAAAATGGCGGACTTGATCGAAGAACTAATTTGTAATGTGGCCGAAAAGATTTGCGGCTCGCTCGAAATCGAGCACCGCGACGGGGAGGGAAAGGTGGTTCGCACGATCAACTTGAAGCGGCCGTGGCGTCGCGCGCGTTATGTCGATCTTGTCCGCGAAGTGGCGGGCAAGGATTGGTTCAACATTTCCAGCGAGCAACGGCGCGCCCGTGCGACCGGTGAGTTAAAGCTCGAAATCCTGCCGCAGCTGGCCGATTTCGAAGTAACCCAGCACGTTTTCGAAAAGTTGGTCGAAGAAAAAACATTCGATCCTCTGTTCGTGACCCATTGTCCGAAGGAGTTGGTGCCGTTGGCGAAGCAGAATGCGGCCGATTCGTCGCTGGTTGATGTTTACGAGTTGATCATTAACGGAGTGGAAATGTCTCCTGGTTATACCGAGCTCAATGATCCCGACGTGCAGCGGCAGCGGTTACTGGAACAGGCGGGCGAAGAGACGCAAAAAATCGACGAGGATTTTTTGCTGGCGCTCGAACACGGAATGCCGCCGGCCGGCGGATTTGGACTGGGGATCGACCGTTTGGCGATGTTGTTTACGGGCGCTGAATCTATCCGCGATGTGATCTTGTTCCCGCTTTTGAAACCAAAGCGCGACTAAGGCCGGTTTTAGTGGACGACGAAGCTATTCCTTTGACCTGCTTGAATCCTTCGCGGTTGGTGAGGCAGTCGGCGAAGGAGTAGGCGAGGGGGTGGAATCCGCTTGGGCTTTCTTGGGTTGGTCGCTCTGAGCAGGCGTGAAAGTTAACCGCTTTGTCTTGAAACGTGGATCGACCTCATCTGCTGCGTCGGCTTCATTTGCCGTTTCGCCCAGGCTCTCGATCGAAGATATGCCAGAATGGAGAAGGCTGCCTTTAAACTTCGGGTCGGTCCCGCTGCTCGGCAGCTTTTTCAGCGAATCAACTTCCTGAACTTTTTCCTTGGGTCGCGTCTTGAAGTGCAAGGGTCCTTCATCCCGCATCATGGGATTCTCCGTTTCGGACGTTTTGCCGCGATACAGTGTGTCGTCGCTTTCGTCAGTGTTACTTTCGTTGGGTGTGGCAGCGGACGTTGCGCTGCTCGATCCCGTCCCGCTGGAGTAAGCGCCGGTGCCGGGCGGTGTGATTCCACTGGTTGAATGATCCGAAGTCGATGACGTCGGGCTCGAGATAACTGGCTGTGTGGTTACTCCACCAGGGGCGCCACTCACCGGGCCCGGATCCGCGAATGCGTATGACATTATCCCAATCGCGAGGGCGAAGGTCGAAACGGCGATTGGCAATTTCATGAGGGGAGAGCAATTACAACGGCACAACGTCAAAATCAACGGATTTTACCCGCCTTGGTTGCGGTAAATTTTTCTAAACTGAAGATAAAAGACTGTCCTTAGGGCGTCGCTGTTGCTGTCGCACTCGCCGTCGCGCTGGCGGCGGCTGAGGCAGAGGGTGATGCCGAAGCAGCCGCGCTCGGAGAAGGGGAGCGATGAGGATTGTGCTTTCCTTTTTCCCAGCCCAAATGTTTTCCCGGCGGCGTGCCGGACGGCGGCTGCCCTGGCGTGCTGTGAGCAGACGGGCTTTCGCTCGCCTTAAGACCGATGTCCATCAGGCTCGCCTTAAATGTTTTATCGGTTGCAGCGCCCTCGCTGCTTTCAGAGGTTTCTTTCTCGCGCAGGTCTCGATCACCGGTCTCGATTATCTTTTCGCCGCGATCAAGCGCGTTTGAATTCTGATGCGAACTTCCGTTGGAAGATCCGTCCTCCGCGGTGTCGCGTCCCCAGGCGCTGCCGCTTTTGCCAGGGTTGTCTTCCGAATTGAATCTTGTGCCGTCGCTGGCGGACTGTCCCTGTTGGCCGGGATTATTATCCTGATTGAATCCGGGTCCGCTCGAGCTGCCGCGGCCATGATCGCCGGATTGTCCCGGCCCGGCTACGACATAGGAAATGAGGCCGATGCTGCAGATGAATGCGAGAAATGTGCGAAAGCTGGATAGGTTCATAAGCTTGCTGTTTTCGGCGCCATTTCAGAACAGAAATCGGCCTAAAATTCAACCCATTTTATAGAGAGATCGCATCCTAATCGGCGGTCGGTTTAAGTCCGACGCACGCTGTAGCTGAAAGAAGACCCGCACAAGATCGACATCTCCGCCGCGAGATTTCAGGCATTACGATGCTAAGGTTCTCAACAAAATATTGAGCCCGCCGATCAATCCGACGCCGAGCGAAAAGCTTTTCAGGACCAATCCTTTGCCGTGTTTCAACATTTCTCCGAGAACGGCGTGTGCGGCGAGATACAAAAATCCGCCGCCGACGTGCGCCATGAACAAAGCCAACCAAAATGAGGATGTGTTCGCCAAAAAGAAAAAACCGATCATTCCCCCGAGTAGCGTTGTCGCCTCAACGGCTGCGACCCAGCTGAGCGCGCGTGCCCTTGGCCATCCCGCGCCGATTAAGAGGCTGCCCAACGCGAGGCCTTCCGGAATTTTGTGAATACAAAGAGCGGAGAAGAGCGACCACTGACCGGCTGTGGTCGATTGTGCTTCCTGTCCAATTCCGAGCGCCAACCCGTCGGTCGTACTGTGGATTGCCAGTGCGACAATCAGCGCCGAAGCGATCTCGCTAAAATGTTTTGTCGCGTCAGCGTCAAAATGACTGGCCGCGCAAGCGGGACAAACGTGATGAACATACGTGCTGAGGAAGAAAAAAAGCGCGTAGCCGGTCGCAGCCGCCAATGCCACCGCCCACCACGGGCAATCAGTTAAGCTTTCCGGTAAAATCGCAAAGAGGGTCACCCCGAGCAGCGTGCCGGCGGCGAAACTGATCAATGCGCAAAGCGGCCTGTGAGTTAAACGCAACAAGGTGCTGATCGATCCGCCGACAAGCGCGAATACATAAGCAGCCACGACCTGCCAGAAGGTGATTTGCCCGTTCAAGAGCTTGTCACCGTTTCGTGGGCTTCTTGGCAGTGCTGCGTCTCGATCGTGACGTGCACCAGTTCGTCGTGGTCGCGGAAAAGCGCTCGATAATAATCCGACGGCCTCGGCTCGTGGGCGACGATCGAAACAATGGCGGCAAATTTTCCGGCGCCCACTTGCCAGACGTGGAGATCGGTCACGATCGAATCGCCGTCGCTTTCTACCGCGCGCCGTATCTCGTCAGGCAAATCGGAGGAAAGCGGTGTTCGATCGACCAAAATACCGCTCGTGTCTCGCAACAATTGGTAAGCCCATGAAAAAACAACGCCGCTTCCGACCAAACCCACGACTGGATCAAGCCAGCCCCAACCGAAAAACTTGCCGGAAGTTAGTGCGATAATCGCCAGCAACGTTGTGAACGCGTCGGCCAGCACGTGCAAGTAAGCTGCCTGCAAATTCAAATCGCGTTGATGCGAATGATGTCGATCCTGTCCACCGTGGTCGTGCCCTGAATCGTGGTGAGCGTCTTTGAGAATGAGAGCGCAGACGACGTTCACCGTCAGCGCGACGAAGGCAATACCAATCGCCTCATTAAAATGAATCGCCAAAGGAACAAAGAGGCGGTGGACGGATTCGCCGGCCATCAACAGCGCAACGACTGAGAGCACAACCGCGCTGGCGAATCCTCCGAGGACGCCGATTTTGCCCGTTCCAAAGCTGTATCGCTCGCTCGATGAATGTCGGCGCATGAAATAATAGGCGATCGCCGTGATCAGGAACGCCGTCACATGCGTGCTCATGTGCCAGCCATCGGCCAGCAGCGCCATGGAATGAGAGAGAAGACCAGTGGTAATTTCGACGACCATCATCACGCCGGTAATGGCAATGACGATACGCGTTCGGCGTTCGCCTTTGGTGAAGTCGCTCACGAAATCGTGCGAATGGCGGAAACGGGAATGCTCGGCCCGGTTCATCTTCCCGAAGATAGCGCGATTATCGCGACGTCAGCAAAAAACCTCGCAATTGGTCGACGATTAATTTGGACGAAGCCGAGCGCGAATTAGTGCATAGCCCGCCACGGCGATCAGTAGCGCTCCGAAGGTGCAAACAATCGCCGCGCCGGAGGGCAAGTCCCACCAATAGGAGAGAAACAGTCCAGCGACCCCGCCGACAAGTGCGATGATCCAGCCGATGAGCAAGCGGATTCCGATTCGCTGCGCAAGATTGATCCCACAAACGGCCGGCACAATCAGGTAACTAAAAACCAGGAGCACGCCGGCGATGCGCACAAAGCTGGTCACGACCAGACCAAAGACGGCGTAAAAAAGAAAATCCCACCAGCGGACGCGCAAACCTTTTTGATAAGCACCATTGCGATCGAACGAAACGAGCAGAAAATTTCTGCGGAAACCGAAATGAAAAATCCCGACCGCGGCGAAAAGCGCGAACCTTTCCCAAACTTCGCGCGGTGTTACCAGGAGAATATTGCCGATCAACATGTTTTTGATTTCTTCATCGCCTTCCGCGGCGCGACTCAGTAACAACACCGCCGCGGCGGCTGCTACGACGTAAGAAATTCCGATGACCGCTTCCTGTGGAATCTGACTCGCGCGTTTTCCGGTTACAGAAAAGATGGCCGCGCCAACTAAAGTGAAACCGAGCGCGATACCGAATGTCGTCCAGCTCTCAAGATCGAGATGCAACAAAACGGCCAGACAGATTCCGAGCGACGCCATTTGTGCCATCGCGATGTCGATGAAGATGATGCCGCGTTGGACGACATGCAGGCCGAGATAAACCAGCAGCCACGGCAAAAGAACGCAGGCCACGATCGGCCACAACATTACTTCCCACATATTATTTGAGCGCAACCGCTAGCCGCGAAACGAGCGTATCGATCAATTTCACATAGCTGTCCGTTCCCGGAATTCCTCCGGGAAATTGCGAGAACTCCACCACTTTCGCTCCGGTCGCGCTCGCGACCTTTTCGGCAATGCGCCGGTCATGATACGGTTCGACAATCACCGCTTTCACATGCTGTGCTTTCATTTGCGCGATCACTTCAGTCAAATGCGAGGGCGAAGGCGGGATCCCAGGTTTGGGTTCGAGGAAGATGTCGATGTTAATGCCGAATCGATGCGCGAAGTACGGCCACGAATCGTGATAAGCAACGATATGCTGGTCCTTGAACGGCAAAATGGCCGCGCCCCATTCTTGCAGTTTCGCGTTAATGGTCGCTTCGAACTTTTTGTAATTGCCGTCGTAAAATGCCGCGTTCGGCGGATCGAGCGCGGCGAAGGATTGCGCGATATGTTGCGCTATCGCTTTGGCAATAATCGGATCGACCGTGAAGTGCGGATTACCAAGCGCGTGCACGTCGCCGGCAGCGCGGGTCGCGTTTGTCGGGACATTCATCAGACGAATTCCTTGCGACGCCTGGATACGTCCGGGTTTACCAACCTCGATTTTCGGATTACGTGCGTTTTGCAAGAGCGGCGGCAGCCAGCCCAGCTCGAGTTCCGCGCCGCCGTCGATCAACACATCGGCATTGCGCAATGAAACGACGAAACTCGGACGTGCATCGACAAAGTGCGGATCTTCGGTCGCCTTGGCGAGAACGACGATGTCGATCTTGTCTCCGCCGACTTCGCGCGCGAGCGAGCCGAAATCGGGAAGGGTGGCAACGACATTCAACTTTGCTTGCGCGGCGAAAGCACAGGCAATCGTTGTGAACAGGATTAAGACGAGTTTTTTCATGATCTAAAATTTGTGAGCTCCGTGAGCGCCAAGGATGAATTCGAACTGGAGGAAAACAGAATCGACGTCGCGATCGGCTAGAAAAAAGTTTTCGTAGAGAAAATCATGATTGTATTGCAAACGGATCTTGGAAAATTCGGTCGGATACCAGGTCAGGTTCGCACTGATCCGCGAGCGCGATTGCCGTTCGAAATCGTCCGTAAACCTGGAATCCTCCATGTCGAGATAATCGCCGCGAATTCCAGCGACCCATCCTTTTTTGAATCCCCAAAGAACCTGTGAATAGAGTCCCCAGTCATGAAACGTTTCCGCGACCGGAAATGATTCGTTTATGCCGCGGCCGGCTTCAAAACGGCGATACATGAACTCGGTTTGCCATTTCACGAATGGAAAGCCGCCTTCCGCATTTGCGCTTTTCCATTTGTAGAGAAGATCGGCGCCGTAAATCTGCGTCCGCGAATCCGCACCAGTCTCATTCGAGCCAAAGGCGCCGGAAACTCCAGCGAGTACCACTTGGGTTGGACTAAGGTCGACCGAATTTTCCCAGCGCGGAATCCAAACAAAATCCTGCAGCCCGCGCAGCTCGCGATCGGTTGTTCGCCGATCGAAAAACATTCCGTCGTCCCCTGGATTACGAAACGAATAACCGGTGGCACCGCGACCGTTTTGGACGCCGAAAATCAATTGCGAGTACCATGGCACGGGCACGATCCAGGAAATTTGGGCGCCAACGCCGCGCAAACCGTCCGGCCCAAGCAAACGGCCGTGGACAATTGGCGCGTCCGCAAAATCCCAGGTATGCGGATGGGTCGGATTAATTCGGCCGAATGCGGCGAAGAATTGTCCGGCTTTCAATTGCAGATTGAACGGCAAACTGGTCGTTTGCAGGAACGCTTCCTCGACTTCGACTTCGGTCTCGTTGTCGTTGTTGAGCTTGAAAACAATGTTGGCGAAACCTTCGAAGTAAGGATCGACCGCGCCGTCGAAGGCGAGCTCAATGTTGCGCGCGTTGAATCCACGCTGCTGCGGATCGTGGTCGCCGACTTCGATGTGATCGAGATCGCGCGCGCTCGAACCGGCGAGCGCGAACAACCCATCGAACGAGATGTTCATGTAATTTTTCCCACCGCCGCCGATCGAGATCGGTTGGGTCAATGAAGCGCCAGCTCCCGTGCTGGAAATTGTTTCCGGCGTCGATGAAACAACTGAAGTGTCGGTGGTAGGAAATGATCCGGACGTTGCGGTTCCATTTGCGTTCACGCCCGGACTGGACGAAGCGGGCGGAGAGGTTGTTGTCGATGAAACAACGGAGGCATCTTCCGTTGCGAAATGCGCCGCTACGCGCGCGGGCGGCGATGGCGAAGTTGCTGCGGCAACAGATGACCCTTCCGGATTTGGCGACGACGCAGGCGCGGTTCCATTCGTTTTCTCAATCGCAGCTTGCTGATCTTTCATTTGTTGCTGCAACTCCTTCACCGTTTCGGTCAGCGCTTGCACTTGCTGACGCAGACTTTCGACATCCGACGACGCAGCCGGTTTAGAGGCGTCGTCCTGCGCGCGCGCGCTTGTGAGCGCGGCGGCCGCTACTCCAATCAAAATAAATTTGTTCATTAAAACTCCTGATTAAAAACTTGGGCCAAATCGCCCAACGAATTTGCGTTCGCGCACGTTAAACTGGCGACGCAATGAACGCGCGAGGCGCCGCCATCCCGCGGAGGCGGGACAGTTAACGGTCAGGAGTGCGCGGGCGGCGCGTGCTCGAAAATGCGAGCGAGAAGAAACGGCGACTCAACCCACTGCGGAGTCAACGCCGGAATCGAAGAAGATTGATCGACGAGGGCCGGAACGCTGCCGAGCGGAACGTTTGGAGAATGATCGTAGTTGCCGGAGGCAACCATCGTGACCGCGCACACGTGATCCCCTCGATTTGCGTCGCGATGAATCCGCTGGTGCAGTTGCGGCGAAGCACTCAGCGCCAGCGTCCAAAGAAAAGCCAGGCAAAGGAAAATAGCGCCAACGGCACGGTCGCTCCGGCTGTTTCTCATTGGAGGCGAGTTTCTGTCCGGTTGGCCAGTCCCGCAACATCTTTTTGTGCGGTCACTTCGGAGCTGGAGCGCCGGTCTCGGATTTCTTACCCCACAAATGAAAGGTGTAGGTGAAGACAATATATCCCATCAATCGATCCGGGTGATAATTCGCGAAATAGAGCGCGGGATTAACTTGAAAGTCCGGCGTGATGTTCCAAGTGAATCCAATCGTCGAGGAATTCTCCCTCCCGCTCTGGAAATCGACCTGCACCCGCCATTGCTTATTAAAATCATAAGCGTAACCGAGAATCGCTTCGTTTTTGTAACCGGCATGGATCGCACCGGCGAAGACTTTGTGATGCTCGGTGCAGTAGCCCGCTTCGATATACGGCTGCGGGTCGACGTTCAGATGAGGCGACCAATTCACGAAGCCGACCGAAAGAAGATAAGGTTCCTTTGTCAGCAGTCCGAATTCGGTCGCGAAAATCCAATCGTCCGGATCGAAACCGCGAAACACCGCTACTTCCGCCCATTTGGTCAGGCCCATCTCCGCTTGCAGTTCGTATGGGTTTGCAATCCGCTTGTCTTGAATCTGGAGACTCAAAGACAAGTCGCCCTCCTCCTCTAACTCCGGCGTCACGATCTGGCTCAGACCTTTGGTGGTCGCGAATGATGAAGCGCAGATGAAAATGGCGGCGAAAGCAACGAGGAGATTCTTCGCCGCGGCGAACCCGTCCTTTGGCGAATCGACCTTCGCATGAGTGCGCATGGCTCAACGATTATCGCCGCCAGTGCGGGAGTCGAGCGCAGATGTTTCGATTACACCGCGCGTTGACCGAGCCATTGCACCGCCAGCCGTGTAACCTGCCGCGCGTTTTTGAGCTTC
>QHRF01000097.1 GCA_003220055.1 Verrucomicrobiota bacterium
GAGGAGGTCAGGGGTTCGAATCCCCTAGGCTCCACTTTGAAAAAGTGGAGCCGCAGTCCAACAAAAGGGCAACACTATCGGATGCACTAGCAGGGTGCGTAATCCCCTAGGCTCGGCAACTAGCGCGCAACCATCGAAATGTTTGCGCGCCTGGCAAGATCGACAATCGCTTCGCGCTCGAGGAGCGGCGTTTTTCCTACTTCGACCGTGATGACGCGCTTTTGCGCGCGTAGATTTTTTTCAATCTCGTTGATCAACTCGGGAATGTTGATCGGCTTGGCGAGAGATCGACGCCCTTGAATGCGGAGGCCGATCTTTGTCTCAGGCTCCGTGACTAGCGCGGTGAGAAAGATGATCGGCGTTCTCTGCAATTCCGCATCGGCTTCGATTTGTGCGGCTACTTCGCCTCCGTCTGTCTTTGGCATCATGATGTCTAGCAAGATCACGTCCGGCCTAAAATTCTGGGCACTTTGATGGGCCTTTGTCGAGTCGTTCTCTTCGAGCACGAGATAGGAGCCGGCCTTTTCGAGAAGTATTTTGACCAGGTGGGTGCTTTCCCGGTCGTCATCAATAATCAGGATACGTCGCTTTTCTTTGGCCGCCGACCTGGCAATAGCATCGATCTCAGATTGATCGAACCAATAAACGCGAGACAACGGTGGATTCTGACTAACGATGTACGAAGCATTCACATTGAATCCGTTCGGGTTTTCGATGACTTGCATTACACCCGATACTTCCGAATCTATTCCGTCCCTCACCGGCCTGAACGTCACAGTATGCCCCTCGATCTTTTCAGCAGGCATTGGCAGCTTAACCGTCGGCGGCCGGTATCTCATATACGGGAAGATCAGACTGCACTTGGTTCTAGCAAGGCGATTTTCGAGCGCTGATTGCAACTAGCGCGCGACGATCGAAATGTTTGCGCGCCTGGCAAGATCGACAATCGCGTCGCGCTCGAGGAGCAACGTTTTTCCCGATTCAACCGCGATAACGCGCAATTTTGCGTCGGCAGCAATTTTGATAGTCTCGACGCCGATCACCGGAACGTCGAAGCGCATGTCCTGGTTTGGCTTTGCGACTTTGATCATGACTGCGCCTTCGCGGGCGAGCGCGCCGCCGCGTTTGATCGCGTCGTTGGTTCCTTCGAAAGCTTCAACCGCGAGCACAGTCCCGTTTTTGATAATGATGGTCTGCCCGATATCGAGCCGCGCAATTTCCTTGGCGACGTTCCAGGCAAGATCGACATCTTCCTCCTCCGCACGCGACAACTTCGCTCCGGCGATCAAACCTTTTGCAGCTAGATTATCTTCCAGAAAAGTTGTCGCCGGCAAAAGATCGACATCCACTTTTTTCAACTCATCAGCGATTGCGGTGAAGATTGATTCGGCATTGCGTTGCTTAAGCTTTGCAAGCACGACCAGCGCTTTCACATCCGGGCGCAGATCGAAAAGATTCTTCGGCGCGATCTGGCCCGCCATGATCGCCAGATGAACTTCGTGTTCCCGAAAAAACTTCAGCAATCGGCTCAGTTGTCCGACGCGTAGCCATTCCACAACATCGACATGCTTGTCGATCGAAGAATCGGTTTCATTGGTGAAGGCCGCAGCGACAATTTTATTAACGCCGGCCTTGCGCGCAGCGGCGGCGAGAATTCTTGGATAAACGCCGTTGCCCGCGATGATTCCGAGAATTTGTGGCGGTGCTTGTGCCAAGCTTTTAATCTAGCATATGCAGGCCGTCGCCGCGGCGACCGCCTCTGCAATCTCCTAGCCGTGACGGCGGCGTTTGACGTGCAATTGCGCGAGCGCCTTTTGCAACGAAGCCTGAATCGCGGCGACTTCTTCGGCGGTGTGATCTTCTTTCATCGCTGCCTGGGCGCGTTCCACGGCCTTTTCCGCCGCGGCGATGTCGATTTTTTCAGGCTCGAGCGCCATGTCGGTCAAAACCGAAACGCCATCCGCTTTGATCTCGACGAATCCTTCCCCAACCGCCATCGCAGTTTCGCGTCCATCTTTCACGACACGGAGCTCGCCCGGTTTCAAAGTCGTCAGGACCGGCACGTGTTTCGGATAAACGCCAAGCTCGCCTTCCGCTCCAGGCAACGTGACCATGTCTACGTCCTCGGAATAAATTTTTTCCTCGGGCGTAACGATCTCGAGTTTTAGTGTCGCCATTAGGATTCCTTAATCATGTCGATGTTGCCCTTCATGTAGAAGTTCGTTTCCGGAACATCATCATGCTTGCCATCGAGAATTTCTTTGAAGCCTTTCACCGTCTCTTGAATCGAGACGTACTGGCCTTTGGTGCCGGTGAAAACTTCCGCGACGTGAAACGGTTGACTCAGAAATCTTTGGATCTTGCGCGCGCGATAGACGGTCAGTTTGTCCTCTGGACTTAGTTCGTCCATTCCGAGAATGGCGATGATGTCCTGCAAATCTTTGTAGCGTTGCAAAACTTTCTGCACACCGCGGGCAACGCCGTAGTGTTCTTCGCCGACGATTTCCGGGGCGAGCGATTTGGAAGTCGAAGCCAACGGATCGACCGCCGGATAAATTCCAAGCTCAGCGATTGAGCGCTCGAGCACGATGGTAGAATCCAAATGCGCGAACGTGTTCGCGGGCGCGGGATCAGTCAGATCGTCCGCCGGAACGTAAACCGCTTGGAACGAAGTGATCGAGCCTTTCTTGGTCGAGGTGATTCGTTCCTGCAAATCGCCCATCTCAGCCGAAAGCGTTGGTTGATAACCGACCGCGCTCGGCGTTCGGCCTAACAAAGCCGAAACTTCCGAGCCGGCTTGCGAGAACCGAAAGATATTGTCGATGAAGAGAAGCACGTCCTGATTGCGCTCGTCCCGGAAAAATTCCGTCATCGCCAATGCGGACAGTCCCACGCGCAAACGCGCTCCCGGCGGCTCGTTCATCTGGCCGAAAACCATTCCCACTTTCGACTTCGACAAATCCTTTTGATCGATCACGCCCGCTTCGCTCATTTCCTTGTAGAGATCGTTGCCTTCGCGCGTGCGCTCGCCTACTCCGGCGAACATGGAAACGCCGCCGTGGCCTTTGGCGATGTTGTTGATCAGCTCCATGATGACAACCGTCTTGCCGACGCCGGCACCACCGAATGCTCCGACCTTGCCACCTTTCGAGAACGGACAAATCAAGTCGATAACCTTGATTCCGGTCTCAAGGATTTGGATTTTCGTGTCTTGCTCGGTCAATTCCGGCGCTGGGCGGTGAATCGGATAGCGTTTGGTGAATTTCACCGGGCCGCGATTATCGACCGCTTCGCCCGTGACATTGAACAAGCGACCGAGCACGCCTTCGCCTACCGGCACGCTGATTGGTCCGCCGGTGTCGTTCACGCTCATCCCACGCTTCAAACCTTCGGTCGACGACATGGCGATCGAGCGGACCCAGTTTTCACCGAGATGCTGTTGCACTTCGAGAGTGAGCTTGGTCGGGTTGCCGTTGACTTCGTATTCGATCTCGAGCGCGCTATAGATTTTCGGCAACGATTTCGTGTCCGAAAATTCCACGTCCACTACGGGACCGATCACTTGAACGATATTTCCTTTATTCATAAATTTTAACTAAGCGCCATCTGCGCAGTCGCGATCTCGAGCAGCTCGGTTGTGATGCCGGCCTGGCGCATCTTGTTGTATTCGAGCGTGAGATCCTTGATGAACTGGTTCGCGTTGTCGGTCGCGTTCTTCATCGCCACCATTCGCGCGCTGTGCTCGGACGCGCGCGCATCGAGGATCATTTGGAAGACCTCATGCTGGATGTAAAAGGGCAACATTGCGTCAAGCACCGCCTCGGCACTTGGCTCAAAAACATAACCGAGCATTGGATCGACATCTGCCGTCGCGTCTTCGGCTGATTCGCTTTTGGGCAAATCAAAACTGCTGATCGGCAACAACGTCTCCACCACCGGCCGCTGATTGATCGTGTTGATGAAATGCGTGTAGAGGACGGAAACTTTATCCACTTCGCGATTGAGAAACTTCTCCGTGCAAAATTTCGAGATTGCTTTCGTTTCGACAAAACTCGGTGAGTCTTTCAATTCGAAATCAGCCAGCAGCTCGCGCTTGGTCCGCGCGACGAACTGCCGCGCTTTTTTTCCTGTGACTACGAATGCCGTTTTCGCTTGATCGAAATTGGCCGCTTCACGAAAAAGATTTGTATTGAGCGCGCCAGCCAACCCTTTGTCGGTGCTGATGATCAGGACCAGCTCCTTCCTTATCTCGCGAATTTGAAGAAGCGGATGAAGCGTCGGATCAGTCCGTTTTTGCAATGAAACGAGCACTCTGTTCATCAACGCGGCATAGGGACGTCCGGCGAGAGCATGTTGCTGCGCACGGCGCATTTTCGAAGCCGCGACCATCTGCATCGCCTTCGTGATCTGCGCGGTATTGCGGATCGATTTGATCCGGCGGCGTATGTCCTGCGTGTTTGCCATTGCTGGTCAGGCCAAAATCATTGCCAGGTAGTTTTGAAGTCCTCGAGCGCGCTCTTGAGCTGTGACTCAAGGTCTTGATCGAGTTGCCCCTTCTCACGAATGGCGCGGAGCAAACTTTCCTTCCGCGTTTGCAACCAATCCTGGAGTTTCACTTGAAATTCTTTGACCCGATCGACTGGCACAGGATCGACATACCCATTTTGCATCGCCCACATCACGGCAACCTGCTCTTCAACTGGAATCGGGTTGTATTGCTTTTGCTTGAACAACTCGACAATCCGTTGACCGCGTTCCAGGCGCGCTTTTGTAGCGGCATCCAAATCGGATCCAAATTGTGCGAACGCGGCGAGCTCGCGGAATTGGGCGAGGTCGAGCTTCACTTTGCCGGCCACTTGCTTGATCGCTTTGATCTGCGCGGCCGAACCGACGCGACTTACTGACAAGCCGACCGAAATCGCAGGACGCACCCCCTGGTAAAAGAGATCGGTCTCGAGATAAATTTGTCCGTCGGTGATTGAGATGACGTTCGTGGGAATGTAGGCCGACACGTCGCCTGCTTGCGTCTCGATAATGGGCAGCGCGGTCAACGAGCCGCCGCCGAATTCCTCGGCGATACGAGCGCTACGTTCGAGCAAACGCGAGTGCAAATAAAACACGTCGCCCGGATAGGCTTCGCGACCGGACGGACGTTTCAGAACCAGTGAAACCTGCCGATACGCGACCGCGTGTTTCGACAAATCATCATAGATGATGAGTGCGTCCATTCCGTTGTCCATGAACCACTCGCCCATGGCTGCGCCGGCAAACGGCGCCAGATATTGATTCGTCGCCGTGTCCGACGCAGGTGCGGAAATGATGGTCGTGTAAGGCATCGCGCCTTCGCGTTCGAGAACGTCGAGTGTGCGCGCGACGTTGGAGTTTTTCTGACCGATGGCGACGTAAATGCAGTAAAGCGGCCGATAATTCTTATCACCCTGTTCCTCAGCGGCTTTGTTCAAGCGCGCCTGACTGATGATGGTGTCGATCGCGATTGTCGATTTCCCGGTGGCCCGGTCGCCAATGATCAATTCCCGCTGGCCCCGGCCGATTGGAATCATCGCGTCGATCGCCATGATTCCGGTCTGGACCGGTTGGCTCACACTCCGGCGCTTGATCACGCCCGGCGCGATTTTTTCGAGCGGATAAAATGTTTCGGTCTTAATAGGCCCCTTGTCGTCGAGGGGCAAACCGATAGTATTAACGACGCGACCGAGAAGGGCTTTGCCAACAGGGACTTGGAGAAGTTTTCCCGTTGTTTTAACTTCGTCGCCTTCGGAAACTTTCGTCGTTTCGCCGAGCAAAATCGCACCGACTTCGGTCTCCTCCAGGTTCAAGGCGAGGCCGAAGACGCCGTTCGGGAACTCAATCATTTCGTTGAGCATGACATCGCTCAATCCTTCGATGCGGGCGACGCCGTCTCCGGTTTCGCGGACAACGCCGACATTGCTCTTCGAGGTCGAAGTTTTTAGTCCCGCAATTTTCGTTTCAATCTCTTCTAGAATGCTGCTCATGGTTTTAGTTGATTAAAGTTGTTGTTGAAGCCGTTCCAAACGATTGCGCAGGGTCCCGTCCCAAACATCGCTGCCGACGCGGACGCGCACGCCGCCGAGAAGCGTTGGATCGACAGCGAATTCAGTAGTCAGATCGCCGCCATATTTTCTCTTCAGGCGCGCCACAATATCGACCGCGGCCTCCGGGTCCAGTTGGGTCGCGCTCTCAATTCTGGCGTGCCTCTTTTCAATCTCGAGCCGAAGCAGGCGCTTGTAATACTGCAAGACGTCCGTGAAACGGCGCGGACGCCTTGTAATTAACGACTGCACGAGGGAAGCGATTTTGCCGGGGTCAAGCTGGCCGTCGGTAAAGCTGGCGCGCAACATTTCCCGGCCAAGTTTACGGATCTCTTTGTTAATTTTCATCAGGCAACCTGGCGCGCGGCTTCCTCCTGCAAGCGCTTTTGGTCCTCGGGCGTGAGCACTTTGCCGGTAACCTTCGCCGTCGTATCAACCACCAAACGGCCGAGTTCCCGCTTCAACGTTTGCATTTGGCGCTCGTGCTCGAGAGCTGCCGCTTCCTTCGCCTTGGCCAGGATTTGCTCTGCGGCAGCGATTGCTTCCTGTTGTTTCCGCTCAGCCACATGGGCGCTGCTCTCCCGCGCTTCATCGATCATTCGTTGCGCATCGGCATTCGCCTTGGCGACAATTTCTTGATAGCGCTTCTCGGCCTCAGCCAGTTCCTTTCGGATCTTCTCCGCGTTGAGCTGGCCTTCTTCAATTTTTCGCCTGCGATCTTCGAGGACGGCGAGGATCGGTTTGTAAGCGAAGCGGCGCAGAAGAAACGCGACGATGCAGAAGCTGATCACTTGCGACAGAAACAGCTTCCAATTCCAGCCGAAGGTGTCGGCTGTTTCGCGCAAGATATCGGTAACGCCTCCGGTGGCGGCGGCAATTATCACATCCATGACTTAAATTTCGGGCGCAAGACCGACTGCCTCCCGTGGTTTAATTAGTGAACGAGATAGAGTGCGTAGAACACGATCGCCTCGGTCAACGCGATCGCGAGAATTCCATGCACGAGGACCTGCGTGAACGCGCCGGGATTGCGTCCGACCGCGCTGGTCATTCCCAAGCCGGTCAGGCCGATTCCGATTCCGACGCCCATCGCGGCAAGCCCGACGTGAATGCTTCCGCCCAGTTCTGCTAGTATTGGTAGTATCATATTTTTGTTAGTTGGTTTTGGGATCTCGTCATGAGATCGCCGAAAAATCAGTGTGCGTGTTCAGGTCCCTCCTGGTGTTCCGCAATCAACATGGTGAAAACCGCAGTCAACAGCATGAAAACGAGCGCCTGCACAAACCCCACCAGCACTTCCAGAAAATAAAATGGGATCGGTAGGATCGGTGAGAGCCACGGAATCATAGTGGACATCGCTTCGAGAATGCTTTCGCCGGCATAAATGTTTCCGAACAATCGAAAACTGAGCGCAATTGGCCGAAACAGGATTGAGATCACTTCAAGCCATCCGACGGCAAAGAAAATCACGATCATGAGCACCTTCACGATCCCGGAAGTCTCACCTTTTGGCCCAAACAAATGCTTCAAGAATCCGCCGACGCCGTTCGCCTGGATCGCCCAGACGAACCACATCACGAAGAAAATGGCCGACATCGCAGTCGTCATGTTCAGATCGGCATTACCGCCACGAAGGAGCGGTCGGTCGACCACGAAGTTTCCTGAAGGGTCGTAATGGCCCCAGCCCACTGTTCCGATCCCAGGAATCAGTCCAAACCAGTTCACGAACAGAATGAAAATGAAAACCGTGGCGAAAAACCAAAATCCCTTGGCCACCAGCTCGCGGCCGATGATGTTTTCCAAAAAATTGTGCAACCCTTCAACCAACCACTCCCAAAAATTCTGGATACCGCTCGGAATCGGTTTGACCTGCTGGGTCGCGATTTGCGCAAAAATGATGATACTGGCCGCGACGATCCATGTGACCAGCATGGAGTTTGTGATTCCAAATCCACCGAACTGGACCAGCATCTGCGGTTTTAACGAGACGCCCGCATGCTCAGTCGCGGCCGCTGGCGCTTCGACTGCGATCGCGGACGTGGCAAACATCACGCCGCCTATCAGCGCCAGGATCGACATCGGTAAATAACGGTCGCGCATTTTGATTAATCGCCAAGGTCACAGGCATCCGCCCCGTGATCTCTCGCGCTCCGAACTCGAGCCGCGAATCTTGACGCGGATACCAAAGCTTATTTTGCAGGAATGACAAGTTGCCGATTCGAAAAAAAAGTGACACCTTGGTCCTGGTCCCGAATTTATCTAAGGATCTAAGGCATCGCCGCTAGTGCTTCTATAACTCCAGCCACCGCGCCAATTTCTTCTTCAATTCTTCAATCCCCTCGCCTTTCGCCGCTGAAATCGGGACGATGTCGATCTTCGGGAATTTCTGGCGCACTCCGCTGAGATTTTCTTCCGCGCCCGGCAAATCCATCTTGTTCGCAATGACAAACCACGGACGCTGCGACAACAGCGGGTCGTAAAGATCGAGCTCCTTGCGCAGTTGCTGCAAGTCTTCGACCGGATTGCGACCTTCGCTTCCGGCAACATCGACCACGAAGAGGAAAATCCGGCACCGCGTAATGTGCCGCAGAAATTCGTGACCTAGCCCCAGCCCGCGATGCGCACCTTCGATCAATCCCGGAATGTCCGCGATCGTCGCGCGTCGATAACCGGAAAATTCCACTACGCCGATGATCGGATGCAGAGTCGTGAAAGGATAGGCTGCGACTCTTGGCCGCGCGGCAGAAACTTTTCGGAGCAAAGTTGATTTGCCGGCGTTTGGATATCCAACGAGGCCCGCATCGGCGATTGTGCGCAGCTCTAATAAGAAGTGCCCTTGCTCGCCTTCCTCGCCTTCGGTGTACTGCCGCGGCGCGCGGTTACGCGAACTTTTGAAATGCACATTCCCCTTCCCGCCCGCGCCCCCGCGACAAAGGACAAACTCCTGTCCGTCCCGCGTAAGATCGACAATGGGGGCGGCGGATGTTGGGCGTCCTTTCTCATCCGCTGGCCAAACGATTGTTCCGACCGGCGCCTTCACGATTTTCGCTGGGGCTGACTTCCCGTGCATTTTCTTTCCCATCCCGTGACCGCCGCTTTTCGCCTTAATGATCGGTTCGTAGAAAAGGTTCGAGAGATTATCGACGTGCCGATCTGCGCGGAGAATCACCTCGCCGCCGCGCCCGCCGTCACCACCGTCGGGTCCACCTTTCGGCACAAATTTCTCCCGCCGAAAGCTGACTGAGCCGCGCCCGCCACTGCCCGCTTGCGCAAAAACTTTAATTCGATCAACAAACATTATTGGCTTTTCCGTTAAACAATTGCAGCGTTCAACCGTCGAAGTAGTTATGCGACTTCAACGCGTAAGCTTAATCGGTTTCCTCACATTTGCCGGTTTTTGCTGCGCTCAAACATCCCCCACACCGATGCCCGAAGCAGCCGAAACAGGAATTGAAGGCGTGATGACGGTGGGGCCGATTCATGGCGGACCGGTCCGGCCCGGTATCCCGAGCACAAAGCCGCTGGCCAATGCGACCTTTGTTGTTGGCAACGAAACCGGCGCGGTCGCCGAGTTCACGACCGATGATCAGGGCCGCTTCAGAGTTTCACTCGCGCCCGGTCATTACACCGTAACAAAGAAGGATCACCAAAAAGGAATCGGACGCTACGGGCCGTTCGATGTCGATGTTACGGCCGGTCAAATGACGAAGGTCGAGTGGCATTGCGACACCGGGATGCGCTGAGCAACCTGACCCATTCGACTCTCGCCCAGGGCAGGCAGTCGGATCCAGTAATTCATCGCTGAGGGCCCGTTAGGCGGCACGCGTTTTGCGACGATTAGAGCCAATGTCGCGAAACTGCAAAGTCGCGTTGGCCGTTTTCCTGTCGCTCTCCGCGAATGCCGCAACCATGGCGGCCGGCGTTTCGGTTTTGTTCGTGGGAAATAGTCTGACCCAGGCGAATGATTTGCCGACGGTGTTCAAACGCCTCGCGGCTCAGTCAGCGCTGCATGTTGATGTCGATGTTAACTCGATCACGCCCGGCGGCGCTTTCCTTTATGATCATTGGAGGAGCGGTGTAGCGCTTGGGCGACTGCGTGAGCTTCAGCCGAATTTTCTAATTCTTCAGGGCCAGAGCATCGAGCCGCTGTTGGCGCCGCGAAAATTCAATTACTATGCGAGCCTTTTCAAAACGGACGCTGACCGTATTTCCGCGAAGACTATTTTGTTTTCAACGTGGGCGCGACCGGCCGGCGATCCGTACTATAAAGACGTTACCTCGGGCGGATCTCCCGCCGAAATGCAAACGCGACTGAATTCGGCCTACGCATTACTCGCGCAAAACATCGGCGCGACGCTGGCACCGGTCGGTCTCGGGTTCGAACGAGCCCGAAACGACGCCCCGGCTGTCGAACTTCTTGACGGGACGCAACACCCTTCACCAGCGGGCACCTACCTCGCGGCCGCGATCTTGTTTCGCGTCATCTTCAATAGTTCCCCGGTCGGATCCAACTACCACGCCAGCTTGCCAGCAACTACGGCTGAGACTTTGCAACGCATCGCCGATGCGATTCCGCTGAACCCGGCGAAGTAGAACTTCGTCGCACAGGGCGGCGATTAATTGAAATTCCTGGCCGCTCAAGGCCAGATATTGTTCTTGCCCACTGCCAGGCAGTTCGTTAACCCTGCACCCTTCAACGTCTTACTCAATATGATATCCCTGCTTCTATTCGCGCCGTGCCCGTTTTTAGCTCAAGAGACATCCACCTCGGGGAACCCGCCTGGTCCGGTGTTCTGGATCTGTTGGTCCGCGTTCGTCATCCTGATGGTCGCCGCGATGTGGAAAGTGTTCAGCAAGGCCGGTCAGCCGGGTTGGGCGGCACTCATTCCGATCGTAAACGTTTATTTTCTGTGCAAAGTCGCCGGGCGCCCCGGTTGGTGGCTGATCCTAATGCTCATTCCGCTGGTCAATTTCATCATCCTGATCATTCTGGACATCGATGTCGCGAAGAACTTCGGGAAAGGTGCCGGTTTTGGGATCGGATTGCTTCTGTTGCCCTTTATTTTCTTTCCGATCCTCGGATTCGGCAGCGCGCAATACCAAGGCGCTCCACCGCCGCCACCGGTTTAAGCCAGGCCTTACTTCGTCCAGTCCGGTTTCCGTCTTTCGTTAAACGCCGCGATGCCTTCGCGCGCTTCGGCGGATTCGCGCGCGCGCATGTGATGCTTCAACGCAAGATCGACATCTTCTTTCACCGACGTCGACCAAAGTTCTTCGATCAAGCGCTTGGTTTGCACGATCGCGTTAGGCGCGCCTTGCAAGACTGAATCGGCAAACTTTTGCGCCTCGATCATCAATTGGTTAGGCGCAACTACGCGATTGACCAAACCGATTCCGCGCGCACGCTCGGCGTCGATCAATTCGCCGCCGAGCACAAGCTCACGCATGTTGCGCTCGCCGATTTGTCGGCGCAAAAAAGTCATGACGAGTCCCGCGACCAAGCCGCGCCGAACTTCCGGATAACCGATCTTTGTTTTCTCGGCGGCGACGACAAAATCGCAGGCTGACATGATTCCGGCACCGCCGGCAACCGCCGCGCCGTGAACGGCCGCGATCGTTACCAGACGCGTTTCGGCAAGTGTGGTCAAGGCTTTGGCGACTAATTCGGCAGTCATGTGCGCCTTCTTCCGGTCGGCCGCTTCCTTCAAATCGAGTCCGGTGCAAAACGCCGCACCCGCGCCGCGCAAAATAAGAACGCGCTCGTCCGCTTGATCGGAAGCAACTTTAATCGAGGCGACTAATTCATTCAGCAGCTCAATCGTCAACGAGTTGCGCCGTTCCGGGCGATTCAACGTCACTACTGTGATCTGCGGACTCTGCTTCTCGATCAGAACGACTGGCATAAATCAGAGGTCACCGATCAGCATTAAACTTGGATGACACCGGTGTGGAAGCGCGCTGTCGGCGTCGGACGAGAGACATATTGGAGTAACTGAACCAACGCCTCCCGCGTTTCGTGTGGTTGAACGATCGCGTCGACCCAACCGCGCGCCGCGCCGTAACGAATGTCGGTTTGCTCTTCGTAATTCTGTTTCACTTTTTTGCGGAGTTCGTCGAGCTCTTCGTGCGACGCCTTTTTGTCGCCACGATCGCGGGCCCGCGCGAGAATGGAAAAAACTGTGTCCGAGGCCTGGGCCGCGCCCATCACGGCGTAGCGCGCAGTCGGCCACGCCACAATGAATCGCGGGTCGTAAGCCTTGCCGCAAAGCGCGTAGTTGCCCGCGCCGAACGAACCGCCCACCACCACCGTGATTTTCGGCACGACTGAGTTACTGACCGCATTTACGAGTTTCGCGCCGCTCCGAATGATCCCGCTTTGCTCCGCGTCGCGACCGACCATGAACCCGGTCACGTCCTGGAAAAAAATGATCGGCAGTCCGTCTTGATTGCAATCCATCACGAAACGCGCGGCTTTGTCCGCGCTGTCGGAATAAATGACGCCGCCCATCTGGATTCCTTCCTTTTTCGTGCGCACTTGCAGCCGTTGACTCGCGACGATTCCGATGGGCCGACCGGTGATGCGCGCGTAAGCCGTCACCAATGTCTTGCCGTAATCGGCTTTGTATTCGTCGACCGAATTTGAATCGACGATCGTCGCAAGCAGATCGCGCGCGTCGTAATTCTTCTGACCGTCGAGACTGACGAGATCGTAAACCGCGTCGGGACTCTTTGCCGACTTAGAACCTTTGTTCTCGATCTTGCTGTCAGCTGCGCGTTGCGCCTCGGGCAGAAGCGCAACCAGAGAGCGCAAGCGTTTCAAGCACGACTCATCGCTTTTCTCGTAGAAATCGGCCGTGCCGCTGATTTCCGAATGCATTTTCGCGCCGCCAAGTTCTTCTTGATCGACAACCTGACCAATGGCTGCTTTGACCAGCGACGGGCCGGCCAGATAAAGTCCGCTGCCTTCGGTCATCAAAATTTTGTCGCAGAGAACGGGCAGATAGGCCCCGCCCGCAACACAGTTTCCCATGATCGCCGCGAACTGCGGAATTCCCGCCGCGGAAATGACCGAATTATTTCGGAAGATCCGGCCGAAATCGTCTTCGTCCGGAAAAATCTCGTCCTGCATCGGCAAAAAAACGCCGGCCGAATCGACCAGATAAATAATTGGCAGCGAACATTCGAAAGCGATCCGTTGCGCGCGCAAAAGTTTTTTTACTGTCGCAGGAAAGAACGCGCCCGCTTTCACGGTCGCGTCGTTCGCGATGATCATGCATGGAACGCTCGAGACGTTTCCGATGCCGGCAACCGTTCCGGCGGCGACAATATTCCCCCACTCTTCGTACATTTTGTAAGCCGCCCAGAGGCCGATCTCGAAAAATTGCGCGTCTTTGTCGAGAAGCTGACCGATTCGTTCTCGCGCCGGCAGGCGGCCGAGCTTGCGTTGCCGCTCGAGTCCGGTTTTCCCGCCGCCCTGGCGCAGGAGCGCTTCCTGCTTCAAAATTTCGCGACAAAAATCGCGCAACGGCTCATCGGAAGGTGTCGATGTTCGGGCCATGTGCGAAGGAGGGTTTAATCCCCGAAGGCGACCGAATCAAGACGCGTTGTAGCTGCCGCCGTCTCTGGCGGCAGAATTTGGCGACTGCCGACGGGGACATCGGCAGCTACAATTTAATAAATATCTGTCTCGGTGGAATAGCCCGAGTCGCCGCGAATGGAACGCAAGCGCGCGCGGCTGCCGCGTTCCGATTCCGGACGGTTAATCCGCTGGAGCGCTATTCTGACCAGAAACGGGACCGCAGCCAAAGCGCCGACCGACATTAACGCGATGGCGGCCGTCTGTCGGGCCGGCCGTTTGATTTTGTCCGCGACGAGCATTCCGATTCCAAGTCCAAACGCAGTGCGCGTGAACGTGAGCAA
This sequence comes from Verrucomicrobiota bacterium, assembly GCA_003220055.1. Lineage (GTDB taxonomy): Bacteria > Verrucomicrobiota > Verrucomicrobiia > Chthoniobacterales > UBA10450 > AV40. The sequence continues at coordinate 13,992 of QHRF01000097.1, forward strand.
ATTATCCAGCGGAATCTGGTCGCTCGTTTTTGGAATGGATACCGAGAGAGACATCGGCTACTAATAGGTCCGGTTCGCGAAAAAGAAACGGGAAAATCTGCGCGCTGGCGTGATCTCCGCTATTGGCAGCTTCTGACATGTCGAATCCGATTTATGCGCTCATTCTTACCGGCGGCAGCGGTGAGCGTTTTTGGCCGTTGAGCCGGCGAAATCGTCCCAAGCAATTGCTGCGTCTCGTTTCCGAACGAACTTTGCTCGAGGAGACGGTCGCGCGCCTGGAAGGCTTTGTTCCGACCGAGCGCATTCTCATTCTTACCAATATTGAACAGGAGAAAGGTGTTCGCGATTTGCTCGAAGGTTTTCCAAAGCAAAATATCATCGCCGAACCGGCCAAGCGCGATACCGCGGCTGCCGTCGCGCTCGGCGCGGGCTGGGTCGCAGCTCGCGATCATTCGGCAACGATGCTGGCGCTTCCAGCGGATCACGTCATTGCTGATCGCGCCGCATTTCAAGAAACAATGAAGACCGCGGCTGCGGCCGCGGAGGAAACGGGCGCGCTCATAACGATTGGAATTAAACCAACCTGGGCTTGCCCCGGTTTCGGTTACATCGAGCAAGGTGAGCCAGTGCGATTGCGCAGCGACGGAAAAATCGCTGTTCACCGCGTCGTCCGCTTTCGCGAAAAGCCGAATGTCGATCTGGCCGAGTCCTTTTTGCGAAAAGGAAATTTTCGCTGGAACGCCGGAATGTTTGTCTGGTCGGTGCCAACTGTCCTGAGCGAATTCAATCGCCACGCTCCGGAATTGGCCGACTTTATCTCGCAAGTCCGGTCTCCGAAAGATCTCGACAAGATTTTGCATGAACGTTTCGCGAAGTTGCCGCGAATTTCGTTCGATTACGCGATCATGGAAAAAACCGAACATGTTTTAGTGGTCGAAGCAAGTTTCGATTGGGACGATGTCGGAAGCTGGCAGGCGGTGGCACACTATTTCAAAAAAGACGAACACGGGAATGCAGCCAACGGCGCGCTGACCGCGCTCGATTCCAGCGATAACATTGTCTTCAACGACGGCGAGACAACAATCGCGCTGCTCGGCGTGCATAATTTGATCGTCGTCCGGACAGGCGATGCGATTTTGATTTGTCATCGGCACCAGGCTGAGAAGATCAAAAATCTCGTCGGGAAGTTGCCGCCGGAGCTGCAGTAGTTCGAATGAATCCGATTTTGGGGATCGATTTCGGTCGAGCGCGGATTGGTCTGGCGATTTCTGATGACCTCCGCTTCTTAGCGCACCCACTCGCAACAATTCCAGCGAACAAAGACTCCGTGAAACGCATCGCGGCGATCGTGCACGATCGAAAGATCGACAAAGTCGTGATCGGAATTCCGCGACAGATGAGCGGAGAGATTGGAATAGCCGCAAACGAAGCGTTGGAATTCGCCGACAAACTTCGCACCCAACTCCGTTGTCCGGTCGAAACCTGGGACGAGCGACTAACAACGGTTGCTGCAAATCGCGCGCTCAGAGACGCCGGGAAAAAAACGCGCCAGACGCGTAAGTTTGTCGATCAAGTCGCCGCCCAAATGATTTTGCAAAGCTACCTTGACCGCGAAAGCGCGGGGACATCGGCAAAAGGAATTCCGCGCTGATCGACATGTCGCCGCGGCTCAAGTTAACCGTTGCTTACGACGGCGCGGCCTTCGCCGGCTGGCAAAGCCAGGCGCATGGCAATACAGCTCAGGACCAACTCGAGCGCGCAGTCCATAAGATCAGTGGCCAGCGCGTTCGCGTTCACGGCGCGGGACGAACGGATACAGGTGTTCACGCACTTGCGCAATGCGCCCACGTCGATCTCCCGGATCGGCGTCTGTCGGTCGAACGTTTAGCACGCGCGCTGAACGCGATTTTGCCACCTTCGATTCGAGTCTTGGACTGCCGATGTGTGCCTGATAATTTTCACGCCAGGTTTTCAGCGATCGGAAAACTTTATCGCTACAGAATCTGGGCGGGACCAATTTTACCGCCACTTGAGGTGGACCGGGCGTGGCACATTCCGTCACCGCTCGATCTCGATCTTTTGAGCGCGGCTGGAGAGAACTTCGTCGGCACCCACGATTTTGCGGCGTTTGCGGCCAATCGCGGCGGAAAAGAAAAGGATACCACCCGCACAATTCGGTCGGTTCGCGTTCGGAAATCCGGACCGCGTGTCAGAATCGACGTCGCCGGCGACGGCTTTCTTTACAAAATGGTGCGCCTAATGGTCGGCGCGATGGTGCGAGTGACCCTTGATAAAATGGATCCGGCGGAAATCGCCAGACGATTGAAGTCCGGGCGCGCCGATGGTTTGCGCTATGTCGCACCGGCTACGGGACTGTACTTAGTAAAAATTTGGTACTGACTCTGCTTTGAGGTCGGTTGTGCGTCGGTTGGCATAGGAGCGGCTGCGGTGGCAGGGGAGCTGCTTGATAGCAATTATGGTAGATCCGTCGGGCGACGCCTCCGTACCAAATAGCCTCAAAGCACGACGGCGGTCGATTTTCGGCCACGTCGCCGACTGGCTATTTAGTCAACGGCATTTTCATCTCAAGCTGCTCTCCGGAACAACAGTCGCCGTCATCGTCATCATTTTTCTGGTCGGCGTTTTTTTGCTGGTGACGCTCCGCGATCATTACCAGGACTCGCTCCGCACGCATACGATCGAAGTGATGCGCCTAAGCAGTTTGATCGAAAACGACATCGCCGGCTTGGAAAGCGGCCACCGCGGTTATCTTTTGAGCGGTAACGAAAACTACATCGAACCCTTCGAAAAGAAGCGCGACCTGATTAGGCAGCGGATTGACGATTTGACCGTGCTAATTCTGGAAAACCCGCGACAGCGCAAGCGTGTGATAACGGTTCAGGAAGTCGTTCAGGAATGGCTCGACACGGTTGCGACTCCGGAAATGAGCGCCCGCCGGGAAGCCAAAGGCACTGCGACCAAGAGCGAGACGAACCCAGCCGGAACTTTGGCGCTCGGCAATGCTCTCCTCAATCAAGCACGTGAAGTTCTGCAATCGTTGCAGGACGAAGAGCAGATCGTACTCAATCAGCGCATGCACGATCAGGACTGGGCGACTCAATCGGCCCAGATCTTGAACTTCCTCACCAAACTGGACCGCGCCGTCGTGGAAATGGAAAAAGAGAAGCGAGGCTATCTCCTCACCGGCGAGAACAGTTTCGTTGAAGCTTACAAACGCGCGGTCACGGATTTTTACACTTACAACGGTTACCTTTCGATTTTGGTCGCGAATTCTCCAGCGCAAGCCGAGCTTCTGGCCGAAATTCGCTCCAGCGTGGAGGGCTGGATTAACAAATCGGCGGTTCCACAAATCGATGCTAAACGCGCGAGCAAAGATGCCGAAGTCCTCGCGCTCATCGGATCGGGCGAAACGCTGATGGCCGATATCCGCCAAATGCTGACGAATTTCGAGAAAAACGAACTGAGTCATTATGAACTGCGCGCAAGTTCGGCCACTCGCCAAAGGATTTTACGAACGTCCGCGCTCGCCCTCCTCGCCCTCGTTGCCGTTAGCCTTCTGGTGGTTTCCAACAGCTACAGTTTTGTTCTCGTGCGCCGCCAGCTTTCGGAACTCGAGGGCGCCGAAACACACATTCGTTCGGTGATCGATAACATCCTGGACGGAATGATCACGGTCGACGACAGCGGTGTCATTCGCTCGATGAATCCCGCGGCGGAAAAGATGTTCGGCTGTCGCGACAACGAAATGATCGGCCACAATTTGACTCGGCTCGTCCCCAAGCGTTACGAAAGCGAACACGATTCGAAGCCGGTCGTTTGCAACTGGACCGAGCTTATGGGCCGCACCGGTGGCAGCACCCTCGCTCTCGGCCGAACACGTAAGCACGTCACCTTCCCGGTCGAAATGTCGTTGAGCGAAATGATCATCGATCAGCAACGGGTCTACGTCGCGATGGTGCGTGACGTGACCGAGCGGAAACGTTTTGAACAGCAAATCGCGGCTGAAAAGGAAAGCCTCGGGGTAACTCTGCGCGCGATCGGTGACGGCGTTATCACCACCGATGTAAACGGCAAAGTGATCATGCTGAACAGCGAAGCGGAAAAATTGACAGGCTGGAGCTCAAAAGAAGGGATCGGCCAGCCGTTGAAATCAGTCTTTGACGTGACGATCGATCTTGCCGCGCAAGCGAAAGCGCAGAAGAGCGGCTATCGCAGCGAGGCGCAGTCCATTTTGCTAAATCTCCCCGAGAACGTCACTCTGACTTCGCGCGACGGCAACGAGCGCGTCATCGAGCAGGTGGCGTCGCCGATTCGGGATAACAAAAATGAGGTAGCCGGCGTCGTCCTCGTTTTCCGCGACATCACTGCACGGCAACGCGCCGAGGCAGAGCGGCGCAAAGCGGAGACGCTCGAGCAACTCGGGCTCCTCGCCGGCGGCATCGCGCACGATTTCAACAACCTTCTCACCGCGATTATCGGCAACATTTCCCTCGCCTCAGTGCTTCTTCCGCCGAACGACGAAATGGCCGAGCGTTTGGACGATGCGAAGAATGCGTCGCTACGCGCGCGTGATCTCGCTCAGCAACTTCTGACTTTCGCTCGCGGCGGGACGCCAATTAAGAAGACCGCTTCGATCGGAAAATTAATTCAAGACACGGTTAGCTTCTCGCTGCGCGGCAGTCACAACCGGAGCGAGTTTGAATTCGGCGTCGATCTCTCGTCGGCCGAAATCGACGCCGGCCAGATCAGTCAGGTCATCGCGAACCTTGTCGTTAACGCCGACCAGGCGATGCCAAACGGCGGAACGCTGCACGTCAGTTGCGAAAACTTCAGTTACTCTGCCACCACCACTCCGGCTGTTCCTGATCTCGCGGCGGGAGATTACGTTCGAATCCGCATCCGCGACGAAGGCGTGGGTATACCTGCAAAGTACATGAAACGGATTTTCGATCCCTACTTCACCACCAAGCCAAAAGGCAGCGGACTTGGCCTCGCCACCGCTTACTCGATTATCAAAAACCACAGCGGTCTGATGACGGTCGAATCTGAAGTGCACGTCGGTACGACGTTCACGATTTATTTGCCGGCGGCGCTCGATCAGGAAATGCCGGTTGAAGCGCCGCGAACCTTCACTCCGGCAATGCCTGGAACAGGTCGCGTGCTTGTGGTCGACGACGAAGACGCTATTCGCGATCTGGTTGAATTCACTCTGACGCGACTCGGCTACAAAGTTTGGCAAGCGGCCACCGCGCTCGAAGGCGTGAACATTTATCGGGAAAAATTCGAAGCCGGCGAACGCTTCGATGCCGTCATTCTTGATCTTACTCTTCCGGGCGGGATAGGTGGAAAAGAAGCCCTCAAAAAATTGATCGAGATCGATCCGACGGTGAACGCGATTGTCTCGAGCGGTTACGCCACTGACGCAACAATGAGTCGTTATCAAGACTTCGGTTTCCGCGGGGTCATCGCCAAACCGTACGAGGCCGCCGAGCTCGGGAAAATCGTCCACGACGTGATCGAGTCGAGTCACGTCGACATCATCGACTATCCGAACCAGGCCGCGGGCTGATCTGGAGCCAGGCTGCCCTCAGCCTGGAAAGAAGCCACGCAACGGCCCGAGGCCGGGGCCGTCTCCCAACGACTCTAGTCCGCCGACATCGGCAATTCTTTCACGAAGCGGAAGCCGTTGCGCGTGTAGCCGGCCTTTTCGTAAAACTCGTGCGCTTCCTTGCGTTCGAACCGCGTGTTCACAGCTACGCGTGAAATATTTTTCTGGGCGAGATCTTTTTCGGCGACGGCAATCAGCGCATGACCAACGCCGCGGCCGCGCATCTTTTCAGACACAACCAGCGCCAGAATTCTGCCCGACGGACTGTTATGTTCGTAACTATAACACGTGTATGTGCCAATCATTCCGCACACCTTGCCTTTGCTCACCGCGACAAAGGTCGCGTAGTTTCTGTCGGCCCGAATCGCTTCCATTCTCATCTGCATTTCAGATGCACGTGTTTCGTAACCGAGCTGCGTCATTAAGTCTGCCAATGCTTCGACATCGGCCGCTTCGGCCACGCGAATCGTAACATCGAGATCCCTCGGGTCAGGCATGGGAGGCGGATCGAGCAGTCCGTAATGCCAGTCCGGCTCGGACCTCGATGTCAATTTGTAAGGCGAAGCCGAATTTACTTAGCATCGCCCGACGGAGCGGCCGATCCACCAGAAGAGCAACATGTTTACTCATTGGATTCTTCCGGTTCTAGTCGCGGCAGCAATCCTTCAAGAATTGTCGCGACCGATTCGTTGACCGTTTGTCGATCGGTGTGAACAATGATCTCGGCGTCTTCCGGCGGCTCATAAGGCGCGTCGATTCCGGTAAACTCGCGAATCTCACCGGCGCGCGCTTTCTTGTAGAGATTTTTCGGGTCCCGCGCTTCGCAAACTTCCAGCGGCGCGTCCACGAAGACTTCCACGAACTCCGCATTGCCTTCGAGTGCAATCTCGCGCGCGCGGCGGCGATCCATTCGATATGGCGAAATGAAAGCCGTGATCGCAACGACGCCGGAATCGGCCATTAGTTTCGCCACTTCGCTCACGCGACGGATATTTTCGACCCGGTCCTCGGGTGAAAACCCGAGATTGGAATTCAGTCCGTGTCGAATGTTGTCACCGTCGAGAACGTAAGTTTGCATCCCGCGCGCGAACAATTCGCGCTCGAGCGCTTGGGCGATTGTCGATTTTCCGGCGCCTGACAATCCCGTGAACCAGACGACGGCGCCGCGGTGGCCCGTCCGCGCCGCCCGTGCCTCCGCCGTGATCTTTCCTTCGACCCAGAAGATATTTTTGCTCTTGGCGACGGTGCGATCGGTGTAGACGCCGCCAAAAATTGTGCCGCCGCCACAAATCTGGTCATCATCGACGATGACAAAGCGTCCAAGCTTGGGAATTCGATCATGATTGTCGATCACCAGCGGGCTGCGTGTCTGAAGGGTCAGGCGGCCGACTTCATTGCGTTCGAGTTGTTCGCGTTTATCGGTCGTGGATTCGAGACTGGATGAATCCATCACCTGATCGATCGAAACGATTTCGCATTTCACTTCCTGGGTTGCCAAACGCAAATCGTAGAGGCGGCCGCTTCGCATTGGCTCGCGCACGATCCAGAACACGTCGGCGTGAATGCGATTTGCCTCGATCGGCGTGTCCGTTTGATGCGAAGCGACGTAACCGCGCTCAACGAAAATTTGTTCGCTTAGCGTGATCCCGATCGAATCGCCAGCCAGAGCTTCGGCATCCCCGGCTCCATCCCATTCTTCAATCGATTGAACTTTCGAAGCCTTGTTCGCGGGCGAAAAAACCAGTTCATCCCCCACCCTCAATTTTCCTGTCTCGATTCGGCCGGCGATAATGCGACGCTCATCGAATCGATAAAGATCCTGCACGCAAAACCGCAGCGGAAGATCGACATCGGCGCTTTGCGGCTCAAATAAATCGAGCGCCTCGAGCACGCTCGGACCGCGATGCCATTTCACCTTCTTGCTCGTGCTCGCAACATTGTCGCCATTCTTTGCTGACGCCGGAACAAACACCAGCGCTTCAAGCCCAAGTTCCGCGAGAAACTTTCGATATTCCTTTTCGATCTCCTCGAATTTTTTCTCTGAGAAATCCGCAAGGTCCATTTTGTTGACCACGACGATCAGTTGCTTGATTCCGAGTAGGTTGAGCAGATACGCGTGCCGCCGGCTTTGTTCGCGGACTCCTTCGTTCGCAGCGATGACCAGAACAGCCGCGTCCGCCCGCGACGCGCCGGTGATCATGTTCTTCAAGAACTCCTTGTGCCCCGGCGCGTCGATGATGATGTATTTGCGGCGCTTGGTTTTGAACCGGATCTCGGTCGTGTCGATCGTGACGTTCTGTTTTTGCTCCTCGAGCAGGGCATCAAGCACGAACGCGAACTCAAATTCCATTCCCTCCGCCGCGCACGCCTTCTTCACCATGTCGATCTTGCCTTCCGGCAGCGAATCGGTGTCGTGCAAAATCCGCCCGATCAATGTCGATTTCCCATGATCGACGTGCCCCACGAAGACGATCTTCAACGGCAGCGATTCTTTCGTCATAGAAATCCTTTCGCGCGCAATTTCTGCATCGCATTGCGCTCGTAATGATCCTGAGCGCGGCCGGCACGCTCACCGACTTTTGTCGCTTCCAGCTCGGCAATGATCTCGTCGATGTTCGAAGCGTTGCTTTCAATCGGATGCGTAATCGGGCTGCAACCTAACGAACGAAATCGTTTCCCATTTCGCGAGAAATACATTTGCGGGATGGGAATATTCTCACGCTGGATGTAGCGCCAGACATCGACTTCGGTCCAATCAAGCAACGGCTGGACGCGCACGTGCTCGCCTTTGGCTGAGCTGGTCGCGAATTGTCCCCAGAATTCCGGCGGTTGGTCTTTGTAATCCCACTCGAACTGCGCGTTGCGCGGCGAAAAATATCTTTCCTTCGCACGCGTCGGATCTTCATCGCGCCTGATGCCGGTAATCAACGCGTCCCATTTGTATTCCGCGAGCACTTGCTGGAGCGCGACCGTTTTCAATTCGTGCGTCACCGTCACCGGATCGTGCGTCTCGTAGCCGATCCCACGCTCGCGCGCTTCAGTGTTGATTTTCACGATCAGGTTCAGGTTGTGATGTTCCTTCGCCCACTCCCGGAACTCGAGCATCTCGGGAAATTCGTAGGTCGTGTCGATGTGCAAAACCGGAAACGGCACCCGACCGACGAACGCTTTCCTCGCCAGCCAGATCAACACGTTCGAATCTTTGCCCATCGACCAGGGCATCGCGATGTTCTTGAATGCGTGATACGCCTCGCGAAAAATGAAAATGCTCTGGTTCTCGAGCTCGTCGAGATGAGTGCGCTGGGTTGTTTGCTTCATCGGTTCTGTTAGGTAGGGAGGTTCACCGAACCGCCCGCCACGCGAGTTATGACAATCACCGAGCGGGCGATTGAGGTCAATCGCCCCTACCTGATTTACCTTGCGCGCGGTGTGGTGAAACCTAACGTTTCGACGTGGCTGAACACGCGACCGCGTACGATTCCAAGATCGAGGGCAACGTCATCTTTACCCGACTTGACGCCGCCTTCAATTGGGTCCGCAAAAATTCGCTTTGGCCGATGCCGATGGGTCTCGCCTGTTGCGCGATTGAATTGATGGCGACCGCCGCGTCACGGTTCGATATCGCGCGGTTCGGTGCCGAGGTGATGCGTTTTTCGCCCCGACAATGCGACGTGATGATCGTGGCCGGCACCGTCACTTACAAAATGGCGCTCGCTGTGAAACGGATTTACGAACAAATGCCGGAGCCGAAATACGTCATCGCCATGGGCGCGTGCGCGTCCACCGGCGGAATGTATCGCTCCTATGCCGTCTTGCAGGGAATCGATCAGCTTATTCCGGTCGATGTTTACATTTCCGGTTGTCCGCCGCGTCCGGAAGCATTGCTCGCAGGCCTGATGAAATTGCAGGAAAAGATTTCCGGCGAGAAATCGTTCGCCGCACAAAATCCGAAACTCACCAAGAAGCTCGTCGAAGTAATTGCATGACTGGCCAGGAATTGTTCGATTCGTTAGGCAAACTGTTTGGACAAAAACTTCAAGATAAAACGGAGTTTCGCGGCGAGACGACCTATACGATCTTGCCATCCGACCTGCGCGAAGTCGCAAAATTCTGCCGCCACGATCTCTCATTCGATTATTTGATCGACATCACGAGCATCGACAATTTCGACGAAGATCCGCGGTTCGAAATTGTTTACGAGCTTTATTCGATGACGCTGGCCGTTCATCTGCGGTTGAAACTGAAGATCTCAGAAGACGAACAGGTCGACACCATTTCCGACATCTGGCCGACCGCAAATTGGCATGAGCGCGAGATCTACGACATGATGGGAATCAAATTCAAAGGCCATCCCGACCTCCGCCGGATCCTGATGTGGGACGGCTATCCGTTCTTTCCGTTGCGAAAAGAATTTCCGTTGGAAGGCCTTCCCAGCGAAATGCCCGACGTCGCGTTCACCAAAGCCGCGTCACTCGAAGGCGGGCCGTTCGTCACTAAACCGAGCACCGCTACTACTAAGGACCGCGAACCCCGCGCCCGACCGCCTGATTTGTGATGAATAGACAAATCGATCCACCACAGCACCACTCACGCGGCTGAAACGGGCGGAGCGGATGCTGGTTTGCGGAGCGAGGCCATGACGTCGGGTCTGAGCCTGTCGTCGTCGCTCGGCATGAACTTCGATTCGTGTTTGGGATAAGCGATCCGCGTGTGCAGCATCGTCATGAGTGTGAAACGAAATCGTTTCGCGATGACTCGCAATTCGCCAAGAGTGAGATCGCATTCATCGAGCTGCCCATCGGCGATGCGCTCTTCGATCAGTTCGTTGACCAATTGCTCGATTTTTTGCGGAGTCGGCTTTTCCAGACTTCGGGACGCGCTCTCGACAATGTCAGCCAGACTGACGATCGCGCTCTCTTTCGTCTGCGGCTTCGGCCCGGTGTAACGAAAACTTTCCTCCTGCACTTCGGGAATGTCTTCCTTGCGGATGTTCATGATTTTACCGCCGGCGCGCGCGTCTTCCTGCTGTTGGATCGCGCGCTGATAGAAATAATAAACGAGCGAGGTGCCGTGGTGTTCCTGGATGATGTCGATGATGCGCTGATTCAGTTTGTTTTTGAGGGCGAGATCGACGCCTTCCTTTACGTGCGCGATAATGATAAGGGCACTCATGCTTGGCGCGAGATCATCGTGAGGGTTGCGCTCGAAGTTCATGTTCTCGGTGAAATAGTCCGGCTTCACCAATTTGCCGACGTCGTGGAAATAGGAGCAAACACGGCAGAGCGTGGCGTTGGCGCCAATTTTTTCCGCGGCGCCCTCGGCCAAATTCGCGACCACCAGGCTGTGATGATACGTGCCGGGCGCTTCGATTGTCATTCGACGCAGCAGCGGATGATTCAGATCTGAGAGTTCGAGCCAGGAAACGTCAGTCGTGATTTGAAAGAGTTGTTCGAGCATCGGGAGCGCGCCGCCCACGATCATGGCAGTGACGATCCCGTTGCCGAGTGTCAGCGCGCTTTGCACGCCGATCATTCCCCAATCGTTGTCCATCGGCGGAAATAAATTGATTGGACCGATCATTCCGAAACTCAGCGAGGAAAGCCAAATGGCGACACCAACGCCGACACCAGCGCGAATCAATTGGGCGCGCCGGCGAACTTGAAGAGTGAGATAAACGGCGGTGAAACCGCTGATCAAACTAATGACGAGAAGCGACGCATCGATCCGGCCGAATAAAACGCTGCTCCACAGACTGACGAAGACGGCGGCGTAAAGTCCGTGATCGCGCCCCAACAAAACACTCAGCACCAGCGGGGCAAATGCGTAGGGGGCGAGCAACCAGCCCATTTCCGGGGTGAGAAATTTAAACGCCTGCTCGCTCGACAAGACGAGAATGACTTTAGTGGCAGCGAGCTGGACAAAGATTGTTCCGAAAACGAGAAAGACGCGCGAGTTCTGGGAAAACGTTCCGGGCCGATTGATCCAGAGTTGCACGATCGCGGCCGCAAAAAACAGCAATGCAATCACGAAATTCTTGGTGGGTTCCGGCTGCTGGCCGCTAAAGATCAGAAATGCCAACCCAGCAATGAAAGCGGCAAGAATGAAGACTTTTACGTAAGATGCAGACTCGAGACCGCGCAGCAATTCGTTGCGGGTACGACGACGCCTCGTTTTTTTCGAAGCGAGCCCGCGCCGGAGAAGTCGTCTGCGTCGTAAGAAATCGAACATATTAGGTTAGTGCCTGTCCGGCTCGGACCCGATCTTTCATTTACGCGTGGATGGCGCGGGTGAGCGGTGCTGCTGGTAAGCGGTTATGATGGAACGAACCAGCTCATGGCGCACCACGTCGCGCTCGTTGAAATAAACAATCGAGATTCCAGGAACGTTTTTCAGTGCCTGCAACGCTTCGACCACACCGGAACGCTTGTTTGCCGGGAGATCGATCTGAGTCACGTCGCCGGTAATCACACATTTGGAACGAGGACCGATGCGCGTGAGTAACATGAACATTTGCTCGGTCGTCGTGTTCTGGGCTTCATCGAGGATCACGAATGCGTTGTTCAAGGTTCGACCGCGCATGTAAGCGAGCGGCGCAACTTCGATCGTCTGCCGCGCAATCGAGCGCTCGATCTCTTCCGGCTCGAGCATATCGCGCAGCGCGTCGTAAAGCGGACGCAAATACGGCGCGATCTTTTGTTCGAGTTCGCCCGGCAAAAATCCGAGCGCTTCACCCGCTTCCACCGCCGGACGAGTTAAGATGATTCGGCTGACCTGATCCTTTTTCAGCGCAGACACGGCCATCGCAACCGCGAGATAAGTCTTTCCGGTACCGGCCGGCCCAATTCCGAAAACGATGTCATGCTTGTCGATGGCTTCGACGTAATTCCGTTGCCCGGCCGAACGCGCGACGATCGGCGGCTTCCGGGGCGAGGTCGTAATGATCATCGAGACCGCGTCGCTGAGATTGTCCTCGCGCGATTCGCTCACCGAGTTGAGTGCGTATTGAAATTCGTGTTTCTGAATCGGCACACCTTTCTTTTGCGCTTCCTCAAGTTGATTGAAGACGCGCTGCGCCTTGTCGATTTTCTCCGGCTCGCCCTCAAGTTTTACCCAGCCTTCGCGGGTGGTGACTTTGACGCCGAGCGAATCCTCCAGGCTTTTCAAGAGTTTAAGATCGTTCGCGTAAAGGGACTGCAGCAGGCGCGCGTTTTCGAAATGCAGAGTGCGCGTTTCGCTCATCAAAAATCGACAACTACGCGTCGCGATTTAGCGGAAGCCATAAACCAGCGCCCAATGCGTCCGTTCCTCGGGCGACTCTTCGACCGCGACGATAATGAAATAGCTGCCGGTCGCTTTCGGGATCACATGGGCGGCGGCGAAATGACCTTTTTCCCAACTGTCCGGCTGCTCGGCGAGTTTTCCTTCGGAATCGTAGATGTGGACGGAGATTTTTGCACGCTCCACCTCCGTTCCCATCCAGAACCAATATTCGTTGCCTTTGAATAGTTGTTGCCGCACGGCCTTCTTCTCGCCCGAACCGAGATCGCCGCCCCAATAATCTTCGCGAACTTGAAAACCTTCTTTGACGTAGGGCTCGGCCGCCTGGAGCGCGAACGATTGAGCGTCATCCACCGTTCCGGCCGCGCCGCTCGGAAGTGCAAAGGAAACGACGAGGCACAGACTCACCCGCAAGCCGATTTTTGTGAAGCCGTTCATGAAAGCGTCCTCAATCCCGTGTCACGATCCCGCTATCCAGCCGATTTGTGATCTCGTTGATCTTCCGGACGGATTCCGGTGAAATGCGAGACGTGCCGACATCGACCAAGGGTCTCACTTCGCCGAGCGCACCTTGAATGTCGCGGATGATCGGGAGATTAAATTCAGGCATCGCCTGAAGTTGGGTTTGAAAATGAACAAGCAGATCGGGTTGATGGAGCAACTCGGCGCCATCGGCCGAAAAATGTTTCGTCACTACCGAGGTCAACACCTGAGTGCCGCGCAGCCAGCCGCCGAGACTGACCAGCTGCGATAATTTTTCGTCGTGCACTTCGTTCATGGCGGCTTGGACACTGCTTTGGGTGCGATCGAGTTCCTGGCGCACATTCTCCCATTTGCGCTTATCGGCGGCTTCGGTGATCGCCTTCGCGTGGGGTGTGATCGAATTACCAACGCCAATGCCTTTGGACAAACTCAAGACCCGTTGGCCGATCTCCTTCACTGCCGGAGCGTCTTCGGCCTGGACGGCGATGAAGCCATCGGCAATAACGGTGCCGAGAAGGAGAGCAATCCGCGGTCTCTCAGTGAAGTTACTGCTTTTCTCGGTGCGCACGAATTCTCGCCAGTTGACCGAGCCGAGCTTATTGAGTGCGCCGAATATTTCATTCGGCAGCGGAACGACCACATTTTCGACTTTCTTCGACATCTGCTTGACGTCGATTCGTTGTGGCGCCGGAACGGCGCCAGCATAGAGCGTTACTCCAAGCAACGCGATTACGCTAAATTTCAAACTTTTAGAAAAGGATATCATCGGCAGCTTCGACTGTTGATTTTGGCTTAGTATTCAGGATTAATGAAGCCATTCTAAGCAGAACTGCATCTCCACACAAATCCCAGCGCCTAACTATTTTGAGCCTATCACGCCAGTATATTCCTTTTACTGACCGTCGCATCTCGCCCGCCCTATGGACTTAAAAAGGCTCCGCCTAATTCTCGACCGGGCTGCGTCCAAGCGCATTCTCGTAATTGGTGATCTGATGCTCGACGAATTTGTTTGGGGCAAGGTCGGACGGATTTCGCCGGAAGCGCCGGTGCCGGTGGTCGAGGTGACGGGCGAAAGTTTCTTTCCCGGCGGCGCCGCCAACGTCGCCCGCAATCTTCGCGAACTTGTCGATCGAGTTTCAGTGATCGGATTGACCGGGAAAGACCGGAGCGGTCAACAGCTCCGCGAACTTTTGGCCGAGCGCAAGATCGACATCTCGGATTCACTCGAAGATGAAAAGTTCCCGACCATTGTTAAGACGCGGATCATTGCCCGCCATCAACAGGTGGTCAGGGTCGACCGCGAAAAAGTTGCTTCGCCGTCGGCCAAGCAGGTCGCGAAAGTTGTGGCCGCAGTCGGAAAACGACTGGGTGAGATTGATGCGATCATCTTCGAAGATTACGGCAAAGGGTTCTTAACCCGCGAGCTGGTCTCACAAATCGCGCGCCAGGCCCGCGCGGCCAAGAAAATCGTTACGGCCGACCCGAATCCGCACAACTTAATCGACTGGAGCGGAATGACGGCGGTGAAACCCAACCGGGCGGAAGCATTTCTCGCAGCCGGAATTGCAAGCCGCGATTTCGACGTATCGCCAAAAAAAGATGTCGATCTTGTCCACGCCGGAAAGGAACTTCTTCAAAAATGGGGCGTGCAATACCTTCTCGTCACTCTCGGCGAACATGGGATGATGTTTTTCGAGAAAGGCAAACGCCCGCATCACATTCCGACGAAGGCCCGAGATGTTTTCGATGTGTCGGGCGCGGGCGACACCGCCATCGCGATGTTCACGCTCGCGCTGGTTTGCAACGCGACGCCGCTCGAAGCCGCGCAAATCGCCAATCACGCCAGCGCCGTGGTCGTCGGAAAACTGGGCACGGCAACAGTAACCCGCGACGAACTGATTTCGAGCTTCGAACATGACTTCGACTAGGGCGAAGTCCCGCGCTGTGTTCATCGATCGCGACGGTACCATTATGCACGACGCCGATTACTGCTCCGATCCGAAACAAGTTCAGATTTTTGAGGGAGCCGCTGCGGCCTTAAGCCGGCTGAAAAAAGCCGGATACAAAATTATCGTCATCACTAATCAAAGCGGGATCGGGCGCGGCTTTTTCACCGAAAAGCAATATCGCGCGGTAGAGGCTGAAGTTGCGCGCCAGGTCGGCGACGATTTGATCGACGCGACCTACTTCTGTCCCGATCCGCCGCGTGAGCCTTCAAAATGCCGGAAGCCGGCGCCGGGGATGATTCTTGAAGCGGCCCGCGACCACGATGTCGATCTTGGGCATTCTTTTCTGATCGGCGACAAGGAGATCGACGCTGAATGCGCCCACAACGCCGGCGTCCGGGCGATCCGCGTTCGGACCGGCTTTGACAAAATGACCGACGGCAGCTGCGCGGACTGGGTCGCCGAAGATCTCCCGGCTGGCGCCGAAATCATCCTGAAGGCAACAAATGAATAAGGCCGTAGGAATCATTCCGGCGCGCTGGCAGTCCACGCGTTTCCCGGGAAAACCACTGCATCTCATTGCAAACAAACCGCTTCTTCGACACGTCTGGGAACGTTGCCGTCGCGCGAAGAAATTGGATGCAATCATCATCGCCACCGACGACATGCGCATCGCCAAAGCGGCTTTCGATTGGGGGGCCGAAGTCGCGATGACCTCACCAAGCCATCAAAGCGGAACCGATCGAATTGCCGAAGTCGCCCGAAAAACGAAGCAGTTTGATTTCATCATAAATATCCAGGGCGACGAGCCGCTCACCGAACCGGCTCTGCTCGATCGCTTCGTGGAAACGCTGCGTTCCGATCGCACGATCGACATTGTGACGGCCGCGCATCCTTTCGGGAGCGCTGCCGAAGCTTCGTCGCCGCACCAGGTGAAAGTAATCGTCGATCTTGCTGGCAACGCGCTTTACTTTTCGCGTTACGCGATCCCCTTTCCTCGCAATCGCACCGCGCCGATAAAGTACTTGCGGCATCAAGGTATTTACGGTTTTCGCCGCAACGCGCTGTTGGATTTCGTGAGGTGGAAACCGACGCCGTTGGAGCGCGCAGAATCACTCGAGCAATTGCGCGCTCTTGAAAATGGTGTAAAGGTTCATGTGCTCGTCACGAAACATGGATCGCCTGGCGTAGACACGCCGGCTGACGCAAAAGCGCTCGAGCAAAAACTGGCTCGCGCAAAACGCCGGGGAGTCTCTCGATGAAATACATTTTCGTCACTGGCGGCGTAGTCAGTTCGTTAGGCAAAGGCTTGGCCGCTGCTTCCCTCGGGACACTGCTGGAAGCGCGCGGCTTGAGGGTCGTTCTGCAAAAGTTCGATCCCTATCTCAATGTCGATCCTGGAACGATGAATCCGTTCCAGCACGGCGAAGTTTACGTGCTGAACGACGGCGCCGAGACCGATCTTGATCTCGGACATTACGAGCGCTTCACCAATTGCGTTCTCTCGCGCCACAACAATCTCACCAGCGGTCAAGTTTACGAGAGCGTCATCTTAAAAGAGCGCCGCGGCGATTACCTCGGGAAAACCGTGCAGGTTATTCCCCATGTCACCGACGTGATCAAAGATCGGATCCGCAAGATCTCCGAGGAAACGAAGTACGACGTTGTCATTACCGAAATCGGCGGCACGACCGGTGACATCGAGGGCCTGCCATTTCTGGAAGCGATTCGGCAATTCATTCTCGAAGTCGGGGGGCAGAACGTGGTGAACGTGCACGTCACGCTCGTTCCCTACATCAAAGCGGCGGCGGAGTTGAAAACGAAACCGACCCAGCAAAGCGTCGCCAAATTGCGCGAGATCGGTTTGCAACCGCAGGTCCTAATTTGCCGAAGCGAGAAATCGATCGACCGCGAATTGCGGCAGAAGTTGTCGATGTTTTGCAGCGTTTCGGAAAAAGCAGTGATCGAAGCGCGCGACGTCGCGCACACGGTTTATGAAGTCCCGCTGATGTTGCACGAAGAGGGTTTGGACAAACTCGTTTGCGATCTGTTGCAACTGAAGACTCCGGAACCGGATCTGACCAGTTGGAAAAAATTTGTCGATTGCGTGATCAGTCCGCAAAAGCAAGTCAAGATCGCGGTCGTCGGAAAATACATTCATTTACAGGACGCTTACAAAAGCATTTACGAATCGCTCACTCATGCGGCGGCGAGTCAGGATTGTGGGATCGATTTGAAACTGGTCGATGCGGAATCGCTCCAGGACCGCGTCGGCACCCAGCTCAAGGATGTCGTCGGTGTTTTAATTCCTGGCGGGTTCGGAGAGCGCGGCGTCGAAGGAAAAATTAAAGCGGCGCGTTACGCTCGCGAGCATGGGATTCCGTATCTGGGGCTTTGTCTTGGCATGCAGGTCGCAACGATCGAATTCGCCCGAGACGTTTGCGGAATTAAAAAAGCAAATAGCACAGAATTCGATCCGGAGACACCCGACCCGGTTATTTCGTTGCTCGAGGAGCAGCGGGAGAAGATTCACAGCAAAGGCGCGAGCATGCGACTCGGAACGTGGCCGACAAAGATCGCGAAAGGAACGCTGGCAGAGAAAATCTACGGCCAGTCCGAAGTGATGGAGCGACACCGGCACCGTTACGAGTTCAACATGAAATATCGCGAACGGATGAACGAAAAAGGCTTCGTCATTTCCGGAACTTCTCCGGATGGCACGCTCGCGGAATTAATTGAACTTCGGGACCATCCTTATTTCGTCGGCTGCCAATATCACCCGGAATTTCAAAGCAAGCCGAACAAGCCGCACCCGCTATTCAAAGGTTTCATTCAAGCCTGTCTCGCGTTCGATCCTAAACGTGCGACGCACGATGCAACCGATCCAAAATCGCAGCCCCGAGTCCCTGAGCAGGAACTCGTTCTGCAACGATAAGATCGAGATCGAGCTCATCGAGCTCGCGCAAGAAACGAAACAAATTCGCGGCCGCTTCGCGGAGATCCTGTTTCTCACTCAAAGTTCGAATAGCAACGAAACGTTCGTCGCTCTTAACTGGATTCCACGCGAGCAATGCGCAACGCTCGTTCGTTTCCGGCGCAAACGATTTTAAATCATCAACCATGCGCAACGGCGTTTTGGGCGCGTAGTGTGACGGCAACTGTCCCGGCGCAGAAATTTTCTCACGCTCTGTCGCAATATCGACTTTACCGAATACCGATAATTGTTCCGATGTGACCGGTCCGCGCCGCAAGATGTCGATCTTTCCGTCATAAACAGCGGCGATCGTGGACTCAATACCGTGCGTGGTTAGGCCCGCATCGATGATGAGCGAAATGTGTCCGTCGAGTTCCTGCAGGACGTGCTTCGCCATTGTCGGACTGATTCGACCGAAGCGATTGGCGCTGGGCGCGGCGAGCGGCTTTCCAAATGCACGAATGATTTCGGCGAAGACTGGATGCGCACTGATTCGGACGGCAATTGTCTTCAAGCCCGCCGTCACAATTTCCGGAACAATCTCTCGTTTCGGCAAAACCATGGTGAATGGGCCGGGCCAGAATTTTTCTCCGAGCTGGAAAATCAGTTGTCGATCTTGCGCTGGAAGCGCGGCAATTCTTTCCAACCAATCATGATCGGGAAGATGAACGATGAGCGGGTCGAAACGCGGACGTCCCTTTGCTTCGAAAATTTTGGCGACCGCGATTGGGTTCAACGCATCGGCGGCAAGTCCGTAAACAGTTTCCGTCGGCAGCGCGACCGCTTCGCCGTTGCGCAGCAATTCAACCGCCGCGTTGCGGTCGGTTGAAATTTCCGTCTTCACTTCGGCAGTTTGGCGGAAAGAACGCTGTCGGATTGCTTCTTGCGATAGGCTTCCAGTTTTTGGCGCAGCTTCTTATCGGCGGTAGCGATGATTGCAGCTGCGAGCAGGGCAGCGTTTTTTGCACCGGCATCGCCAATCGCGAGTGTGCCGACGGGAATTCCGCCCGGCATTTGCGCGGTGGACAAGAGCGAATCAATGCCTTGTAGCTTTGATTGGATCGGAACGCCAAGCACCGGGAGCACGGTGTGCGCGGCAATTACTCCAGCCAAATGCGCAGCGCCGCCGGCGCCCGCAATGATGACACGAAGTCCGCGGTCCGCCGCGTTGCGCGCGAATTCTGCGGTTGCATCGGGCGTTCGGTGCGCCGAAAGCACGCGCGACTCGTTAGGCAGACCGAGCTCGTCGAGCATTTCAACCGCGTGTCGCATCGTCTCCCAATCCGACTTACTTCCCATCACGACGGCGACCAAAGATTTCGGCTGCGGCATACCGGAGTTTGGTCGGCCATTGATCCATCGCAACTACTTTTCAATTCGTCGCTCAGGCGGCATATTGTGACGTGAACGCGGCCAAATCGATTGTCCTTATCGGAATGATGGGAGCCGGGAAATCTTCCGTCGGCCGTTGTCTGCAACAACGGACGGGGCTGGCTCGCCTGGACACAGACGAAATGGTGGTGGCCCAATTCGGCGTTCCGATCGCGCAAATTTTTGAAAAGCATGGTGAAGAGCGATTCCGCATCGCGGAAACAGACGTGCTCCGCAAATTGGCGCCGGAGAGGCCGGCGATTGTCGTGACCGGCGGCGGAATTGTCGGTAACACGGAGAATCTCGACCTTTTGAAACGGCTCGGGACAGTCGTCTGGGTCACGGCGGATGAGGCAACCTTGTTCGAGCGGGCTTCGCGGCGGAATGATCGGCCTCTGCTCCAAAAAGAGAACCCGCGCGCAGTCTTTTCAAAATTATTCAGAGAGCGAGAATCGCTTTATGCCGCAGCTGCGGATTTACGGGTCGATACGTCCGCGCTGACTCACGATGAAGTTGCGGAGACCATTTTGAACAGGCTGGAGGAAGTCACTGCGCTCCAACAATGACCGCGACTGCTAAGATCGACCCGCCTTCGCAGCGCTTCGGCGCGGCCGACAATGAGGTGAAGGCACGGCTGGTTGAATTTGCGCGAACGCTTGGCTTTGACTCGTGTCGCGTCGCCGCGTGTTCTCCCCCAGCCCATGCTGACGAATTCGATGATTGGTTGGACGAAGGCGCGCATGGTGAGATGGAGTACATGGCGCGCGGCGAAGACAAGCGGCGAGATCCACAAAAGATCTTGCCGAGTGCTAAATCCATCATTGTTTTGGGGCTGAATTATTTTCAGGGTGTAGAGGCGGGCGTGTCGCCCGCGAATAGAGCCGCGGCCGACACGGCCGCCACTGCATCAAGGGGACGCATCGCGCGCTACGCGTGGGGCGATGATTACCACGATGTGACTGCGGCCAAACTGGACAAGATCGACATCTTCCTGCGCGAATTTGGCGGGCAGCAAAAATGTTACGTCGATACTGGCCCGGTTTTAGAGCGCGATCATGCGGCGCAGGCTGGAATCGGTTGGCACGGCAAAAGCACGATGCTGATCAACGAGAAACTTGGGACGTGGTTTTTCCTGGCGGAGATTTTGACGACGCTCGAATTGCCGGCGGATGACCCGGCGCGAGATCGTTGCGGCACATGCGAGCGTTGCATCAATGCTTGTCCGACGGGTGCGATCACAGCGCCGCACAAATTAGATGCGCGGCGCTGCATTTCGTATCTCACGATCGAACTGAAAAGCTCGATTCCGCTCGAGCTTCGGTCGTTGATCGGCGACCGCATTTTCGGCTGCGACGATTGTCTGGACGCGTGCCCATGGAATCGGTTTGCGAAAGTCTCGCGTGAGTCTGCGTTCGCCGCGCGAAAATCGACGACCGCCTATGCGCTGCGAGATTATTTGCGCCTGGACGAGGTGGAGTTCCGCGATCGTTTTCGTAATTCGCCAATAAAGCGGATCAAGCGACGTGGATTTTTGCGAAACGTTTGCGTCGCGCTCGGTAATATCGGCACAAGAGAAGATTTGCCGGCCTTGGAGCGAGCAGCCTTGGATTCGGAACCTCTGATTGCAGAACATGCCGCATGGGCAATCAACCGAATCCGCGAGCGGTCCGGTTTTCAAAAGTAAATTCGTTGAATCCAAAGGGCCTGTTTGCTACATCCAATTATCGGTCTTGTGAACGCGTTTTGCTTGCAAAGGTCTAAACTAAGGTTACTTCTGACCGTTTCCTGCCCCTGAGTCCCAGTATGCATCAAGCCGTAGCCGCCCCGGAAACCGCGCCCAAAGTTGCGCGGAAACGTCGTAGCACCCGTAAACGCCAAATCATTATAGGCGCCGTTGGTTTCTTGGTGCTCTGGCTGATCGTTTCAATCTTGTTGTCGAAGCGCGAGAAGCCGATCCCGGTCACAACCGAAAAGGCAGTGCGTAAGACGATTCTCCAGACCGTTTCCGCCACCGGCAAGGTGCAGCCGGAAACGGAAGTAAAAATTTCACCCGAAGTGGCGGGTGAAATCATCGAGCTGCCTGTGGCCGACGGGATGGGGATCCAAAAGGGCGACTTGCTCGTTAAAATTAAACCGGATTCCTACAAAGCCCTTCTCGAGCAACAGGAGGCAGCCATCAGCGCGGCCAAAGCGACCAATCTTCAACAGAAGGCGACGATGTTGAAGACGGAACAGGATCTTAAGCGGGCCGAGGACATGTACGCGAAGAAGACGATCTCCATTCAGGAATACAACAACGCCCAGGCCGCTTCCGACGTTGCGAAAAATACTTACGAAAGTTCACTGCACGAAATCGAGCGGGCGCAGGCGGGCTCAAGCCAGGCGCGGGATCAGCTTTCCAAGACCACGGTTTATTCGCCGATCAATGGAACGGTGACGATCCTGAACAGCAAACTGGGCGAGCGCATCGTCGCCACCGGGCAATTCGCCGGCACTGAAGTGATGCGTGTGGCCGATCTTTCGCGCATGCAAGCCGTGATCGATGTAAACGAGAACGACGTGCCGAATGTGAAAATTAGCGACAAGGCGAATGTGAAGATCGACGCCTACGGCGACCGCAAATTCAAAGGCACGGTGGCGCAAATTGGGAACACCGGAAAGACGACCGGCAGTGGCACGCAGGAAGAAGTCACCAATTTCGAAGTTAAAATCAATTTGGAGCGGGAAGATGTTCTGCTGCGGCCGGGTCTGAGTTGCACGGCCGACATTGAGACGAACATGGTGAAAGACGCGGTCGCAGTGCCGATGCAGGCAGTCACCATTCGAACCGGCGATAGCAACCTAAGCCCGGAAGAAATAGAAAAGAAAAAATTGAAAAGCGCTGCGCGCGATAAAGGCGACAACAATGCCGATTACGTGAACGAGCGTCAGGAAAAGGCCGCGCAACGAGAAGAGCGTGAAAAACTGGCCAAAGTCGTGTTTTTGAAAAAAGGCGGCAAAGCGCAATCGGTCAAAGTGACCACGGGAATTTCGGACGACACTTACATGGAAATCAAAACCGGCGTCCAACCGAGCGACGAAGTGATTTCCGGCAGTTACAGCGCGATCAGTCGCAAGCTCAAAGATGGCGCGAAAGTGACTTACGACAAGGAAGCAACAAAGTAGAATGCATCGCGGCTAGATGTCGATCTAACGATGGACGCGCGGCAATCAGTCAGACAAGTCGGCCCGGTCGTCATCGACATCGAAAACATCACCAAGGATTACGTGATGGGCGAAGAGATCGTGCGCGCGTTGCGCGGCGTCTCGTTGCAAATTCGGCGCAATGAGTATCTCGCCGTGATGGGGCCGAGCGGCAGCGGCAAATCGACGCTGATGAACATGCTCGGCTGTCTCGATACTCCGACATCTGGCCGTTACGAATTCAATGGGCGGGACGTTGCCGAGATGGACGACGATGAGCTGGCCGCGATCCGCAATCGGGAGATCGGTTTCGTCTTTCAAACGTTCAACTTGCTCGCGCGCGCGACCAGTCTGCGCAATGTCGAGTTACCTTTGATTTACGCCGGAATGGATCCAGAGAGTCGAGAAGAACGCGCGACTCAGGCGCTGACCGATGTCGGGTTAGGCGATCGCATCCAACACAAGCCTAACGAGTTGTCCGGCGGCCAGCGGCAGCGCGTCGCGATCGCCCGCGCGCTCGTAAACGATCCGTCAATCATTTTGGCGGACGAACCTACCGGCAATCTCGATTCAAAGACCGGCGAGGAAATCATGGCACTGCTCGAGGATCTTTATCAGCGCGGCCACACCATCATTTTGGTCACGCACGAGCGCGACATTGCCGCGCATGCACGTCGCACCATTCGTTTGCGTGACGGCGTGGTTGAGAGCGATGAATCAAGTTTTGTCCCGCGACTGGAGACGGTCGCTGCAAGCTAGATATGAAGCGTTTTCTCTACGAACTGGAAGAAAGTTGGAGGATCGCTTACGCGCAGATGCGATCGAACCTGACGCGGTCAATCCTTACTGCGCTCGGTGTCGTTATTGGGATCGTCGCTGTCACACTGATGGGCACGGCGATTGGAGGAATCCAAGTCGGCTTCGATAAAAGCATGGCCGTGCTTGGTGATGACGTCCTTTACGTCACCCAATGGCCGTGGAAGCCGGTAGACGATTGGTGGAACTACCGCGACCGAAAAAAAATTCAGACCGAATACGCCGAGACGATCAATCGCATGATTGCCGCGACCCCGAATTCGAACCTGATGGTCGCAGTGCCGACATCGAGTCTGATGCGCTCAATCAAATATCGCGGAAACCAAGTGGAGAATGTCTTCACACTTGGAACCACGTCCGATTTCACCGTCACATCGACAATCGACTGCAAGGAAGGGCGGTTCTTTAACGAGATCGAGTCGCGCAGTGGTGCGCAAGTAGTGGTGATTGGCTACGACGTCGCTGACGCTTTGTTTCCATCGGAAAGTCCCATCGACAAATCTGTTCTCATTAATGGCCACGTGTTCAAAGTGATTGGCGTGAACGCGCGCCAAGGAACCTTCCTTGGATTGTTTAGCTGGGACTCGATGGTAGCGATGCCGTTGGCGGCCTTTAACAAATACTTCGACGTAAAAAACGAGTTGGACGCGCGGGGAGAGAATCAAGGCCAATCGGACGTGCGCGTAAAAGTGAGGGACAAAACCAAACTGATCGAGGCGAAGGATGAATTGACCGGAATGATGCGACGCGTGCGCGGTTTGCCGCCGGAAAAGAAGGAGGATTTTTCGATTAACGAGCAACAAGCGTTCAAGAGCACGCTTGATCCCGTGAAAAATACCATCGCTATTGCCGGCCTATTCATCACCGGGCTTTCGCTGTTTGTCGGCGCGATTGGCATCATGAACATTACCTTCGTGAGCGTTAAGGAGCGGACGAAAGAAATCGGAACACGCAAAGCGCTCGGCGCCCGTCGTCGCACGATTCTGCTCCAGTTCCTAATCGAATCGACGGCGCTTTGCCTGCTCGGAGGATTTATCGGCCTGGCGGTCGCTTATTTCATGTGCTTCGGGATCGGCAAGGCTTTCCCGTCGTTTCCAATTCAGTTTTCATTCGGACTGGTAATAGCGAGCATGATCGTGTCGGTGCTCACCGGTTTGGTCTCCGGTTTTGCGCCGGCTTGGTCGGCGTCGCGCCTCGATCCGGTCACGGCGCTGCGCTATGAGTAAAGAAAATTCGAAACACTATGATCTCGAAGAGCGCACATTTGAGTTTGCAAAAAACAGTCGTGTATTCGTCAGGCGTTTGCCCAGAACGATCTCAAACATCGAAGATGTAAAGCAATTCGTTCGCGCTTCTGGCTCGATCGGTGCCAATTACATCGAAGCAAACGAAGCAATCGGGAAAAAGGACTTCGTGATGAAAGTTAAGATTTGCCGGCGGGAAGCCAAAGAAAGCGGGTATTGGCTTCGCCTGATGGACATCGACGGAAAACAGCAAGCGCAACAAAGCCGCTTGCTGGGGGAAGCGCTTGAGTTGCTGAAAATCTTCGGCGCAATCATCCGTAAGTCGGAGGAATGAATTGGAATTTCGAGTTTAGAGTTTGTTTCGGACTTCGATATTCGATATTCGATATTCGAGTTTCTAAAGATGCAATTTAGCGAAACGATAACGATGGCGCTGGGCTCGTTAGGCGTGAACAAATTGCGTTCGGGCCTGACGATGTTTGGGATCACCATCGGTGTCTTCTCAGTCATCTCGGTCATGACCGCGATCGGCGCGCTGCAGTATTCGATTGAGAACGGCCTCAGTTTTCTCGGTTCGAACATTTTTCAGTTCGCGAAGTATCCGGCCAACGTGAGCGCAGGCGGCAACATTAAGAAAAAATATCAAAACCGCCACAACATCACTTATCAGCAGGCGCTCCATTACCAAAAACTAATGGAAGGAAACGCGCGCGAGATTTGCCTGAAATGTTTCGGCTACGAAGTAAAAGGCCAGGCGGTTTATAACGGAGTGAAGACGACGCCGAATCTCCTCATTGTCGGCGCGAACCGAGGCTTTTTGACGGCCAACGCCTACACCCTCGGTTACGGAAGAAACGTAAACGACGAAGATGTCGAGCTTGCGCGCAACGCCATTGTCGTTGGCAAAATGGTCGAGAAGCGTTTGTTTCCGCACGAAACGCCGATCGGCAAAGTCGTCCGCGTCTCCGGGCACACTTACACGATAATCGGAGTCTTAGCCGAGAAAGGGACGGCGTTTGGCCAGAGCCAGGACAATCTCTGCATCATGCCGATCACGCGCTTCTTCGAAGATTTCGGCTCAGCGAAACGGACCGTAAACATCGCGACCCAGGCGCCTTCAACTGAGACCTACAATGCCACGTTCGACAAAGCCGTCGGCGCGATGCGGATCGCGCGGGGTTTACGCGCAGACCAGGAAAACGATTTCGAGATTTATTCCAACGATTCGCTTAAAAGCGCGTTCGTTTCCGTGGCCGGCGTTGTACGGGTCGGCGCGTTCGTGATCAGTTTCATCGCGCTGGTCGCAGCCGGCATCGGAATTATGAACATCATGCTCGTAAGCGTGACCGAGCGGACGAAAGAAATCGGCGTTCGTAAATCGATTGGCGCGCGCAGCAAAGACATTTTGCGGCAATTTTTGACCGAGGCCGTTTTCATTTCCGAAGCCGGCGGCATTTTGGGAATCATTCTGGGAATAATCGTCGGAGATCTCCTCGCCGCCTGGCTCAAAGTCGATCTGATTTTTCCTTACGGCTGGGCCCTCGCCGGATTGATTGTTTGCTCGGTGATCGGGATCGGATTCGGCCTCTACCCCGCATATCGCGCTGCCAGCTTGGATCCGATCGAAGCCCTGCGCTACGAGTAGATCGACCTTCGGCTGAGCTTGTTGCGTGGAGGGGATATAATCTGCGCCTGCTTCCCTTTGACCAGACATTCAGCTTTATCGTACCCTAGAAATTTTGAGGTCTTGCCCAGGTGCCTGCTCGTCGTAAATCTACCAGCGCGGATGTGCCGCAACGTAGTATTCTTCTGCTCGAAGAGTACGACGCGCTGGCCGCAGCCATCAGTTCAGCCCTGAGAAAATTCGCGCCGCAACATTTCGGCGCAGTCGCTCGTTCTATCGCCGAAGCGGAGAAACTCGCTTCCGAGCTCGATCCCGAGCTCTTCGTTGTCGATGTCGATCCACCTTGGACTGGCCTGACGAATTTTCTGGAAAAAATGCGGACGGCGCACCCGAACTCTCGCGCGCTCGTAATCGGCAGCGCGATTCCGGGCCAGATCGCCGCGGAGCGCGGAGCGTCAGGCGCGCTTCAATTTGTCGAAAAGCCATTCGACCTGGCAGCGTTCGGCGCCGCAGTCCAGGCTTTGCTGGGCCCGTGGCGGGAACAAGAAGGGCGCGGCACCCTCAGCGCGCTCAATGCGATTGATGTCGTCCTTTCGCATTGCGCCGCGGATTCCAACGTCATTGTTGATCTGCACTCCGGGACAAGAACGGGCGAAATCCATATCGCCGGTGGACAAGTAGTGCACGCCGCGACCGGTAAACTCAAAGGCGAAGACGCACTGGGCGAGATTCTGAGCTGGTCGAAACCCAGCGTCGGCGAGAAGAAACTTTCTGTCTCTCCGCATCGGAGCATAACGAACTGGGCAGCGATTCTGGTTGAGACATTAGGCGAAGTCGCCCCGGAGATTTCCGAACCGCTCCGAGCACCGACAACTCCACCGCGCGCTGGAAAGAGAATTGTGGTCGTTGACGACACCGAGATGCTCTTAATTTTCGTGGAAGACATTCTCGCGACCGCGGATCCGCAATTGCAGATCACGACGGCATTGAGCGCGAGCGAAGGATTGCGCGAAATCGAGCGCATCGTCCCCGACCTGGTTCTGCTCGATTACAGCCTGCCCGATTTTAACGGCGACGAACTTTGTGAAAGACTTTTGGAAAATGAGACAACCGCGCGTGTGCCGGTATTGATGATGTCCGGACATATTCCGGAAATGAATGCGGCGGCGGCGCGCCTTCCGAACGTTGTGGCGGAAATTGAAAAGCCGTTTCTTTCGGACGCATTTGTCGATCTTGTCCGGCGAACGCTTAACACCAAGCACGTATTCGGAAAGCAAATCGAGGAGAGACCACCCGCGCCGGCAATCAGCGAACCCGCGCCCACGCCGCCGTCGCTGCAAAAGGAAATTGTCGCAGAGCCCCCAAGACGCCCGCCCGAAACCCTTGCTCCGGTTGAATCTCACATCGAAGAGCACGCTCTGACGACCGTTCCCACGATCCGAGTCGCACCCGCTGATGGGAATGCCGCTGTGCTCGGTCTTTTTCTGGAAGTGGTATCGATGCAACTGACGTCGCAGCTTCAGATGGGGGCAATTCGTGCGCGCCCAGCGTCGCTGACGGCGTCGCTTCGGCTGCAATCGGCGGCGGCGCGTCACGCCATTCCGGCCGAGCTGGGATTTCAACTTGGCCCCACAAAATTGAGCGGCCAAGGCCGTATTTCTACGATGCGAGTAGTTCCAACTTCAAGGCCTTTTCAACCGGCGCAAATGCGGACCGCCTTTGAAATTGGCGGCGTCGCTCTGATTCCGAACGAAACACGGGCGCAGGTTCAACTCACGCCCGCCGGCACGACACCGATGACGATGGAGTTGCGAGCTCATCTCGAATTAAACGCGGTTGAGCTGACGCCCAGTTTTCAGGTCGCGCAGTTGATTTTGAATTGGGGCAGCAATGTGGTGCGCGTGACGCTCAATCCAAAAGCGCCGGAGCAGACGGCCGCCAGGTTCGGCCTGCGCGTTCTGGAACTCGACGACTCAGGGCGCATTGCCGAGCTGCTCCTCAGCCCGATCAAATAATCGGATTCGCTTGCTATTGTTGCGGGAGAACAGCTCCTGGTTCCGGGACGGTGAGATCCTCAGCGGCGACAATTTCCCAGCGGTCGTTGCGGCGAAGCCAGGTATCGGTCCAGACGAAACGCCCACGCTCGCCGGTGCGGCGCTCCCACGATTCGCTCCCCTGAGCGACGGCCGTATCCCCATAAAATCTGATTTTCACCTCGTTCAGATGGTTAGAAGCGAAAAACTTTGGGCCTTCGCGCGTGTCGGAAATCATCTTGGCTTTGTCATAGATTCGGCCGTGCGGATCGACGCCAATAAAATCGTTGGCCAAAATTCGTTCCACCACGCTTGCGTCGCCACTTGCCACTGATTCGGCCCACTGCCGCTCGCTATCTCTTATGTAAAGCTCGTCTTCTTTTTGATCGGAGTGCTTCGCGCATTGACAGAGGACGAGGCAGGAGAGCGCGGCGACTGCCAAGATGTCTATCTTCGACGTGGTCGATCTACTCCAAGCCGAGCGCTTTGAATGTTTCATCGACATGTTTGAAGTGAATGTCGAGCGAGCAAAGTCGATCGATCTCGTCCGCGGAAAGTTTCGTCGTGATTTCCGGCTCGGCTTTTACGTTCTTCGCGAAAGTCCCCTCGCCTTTCCACGTTTTCATCGCTGCCCGCTGCACGGCTTCATAAGCGATTTTGCGTTCCACCCCGGCGCGGGTAAGCGCGAGTAAAATCGATTGGCTGTTGTAAAGCCCCTTCGTCACGTCGAGATTTTGTTGCATCCGTTCGGGATAAACTTGGAGCCGTTCCACGAGGTTGCGCAGCTCAAAGAGCATGAAGTCGAGCAAAATACAGGAGTCCGGCAAAATGATTCGCTCCGCACTCGAATGACTGATGTCGCGCTCGTGCCAAAGCGCGACGTTTTCCAAAGCCACCACTGAATTGCCGCGGATCACACGCGCCAGTCCGCTTAATCGCTCGCTCGTGATCGGATTGCGTTTGTGCGGCATGGCCGAGCTCCCTTTTTGTCCTTCGCCAAAATATTCCTCAACTTCGAGGACTTCGGTTCGTTGCAGGTGACGAAACTCTGTTGCCCAGCGATCGATGCTCGAAGCGATCACGGCGAGCGTGGTCATAAATTCGGCGTGCCGGTCGCGTTGCACGATCTGGGTCGACAGATTTGCTGGCTTCAATCCCAATTTCTGGCACACCGCGCGTTCAACTCTTGGATCGACGTGTGCATGCGTGCCGACTGCGCCGCTGATTTTGCCAACCCGAATGCGTTCGAGTGTTTGTGCCAGCCGCTCCTCCGCTCGGCCGAATTCATCGAACATGAGCGCGAGCTTTAATCCAAAAGTGATCGGTTCGGCATGCACGCCGTGACTGCGCCCGATCATCGGCGTTATTTTGTAACGGCGCGACTGCGCAGCGATCACGCTGCGCAATTGCTTCAAATCGCCTGCCAGAATTTTGGTCGATTCAGTGAGTTGAACGGACAAGGTCGTGTCGAGAATGTCGGACGAGGTCAGCCCTTGATGGATCCAACGCGCAGCCGGGCCAACTGAAGCGGCGACATTTTCAAGAAAGGCAATGACATCGTGGTTTGTCCGCTTCTCGATCTCGAAAATCTCCGGAATCGAAAAACGCGCCCGCTTTCGAATTTCAGCCGCGTCTTGTTTCGGGATCTGGCCGAGCTCGGCCATGGCTTCGCAGGCGAGCAATTCGATCTCGAGCCAGATTTGGAATTTGCGCTGGTCGGCCCAGATATCGCGCATTAGCGGCCGCGAATAACGATCGATCACGCCGCAAGATAGAATGACGCGCCAAACGCGAAAGTGTTTTGTGGCGCAAAAGAAAATCGCTCCGGCGGACAAACCACCGGAGCGATTCTCGAAAGTCGACTTAGCTTAGCAAACCTTGGCCCGCAGGAATTTGCCGTCGCTCTGGACGCGCACTTTTCCGCTGGCCAACAGGTCAGCCACGGTCGCGACTGTTTCTTTCGTGTTCTTCGTGCAGGAACTGACGGCGAGGACAAGGTCTCCAAAAGAAAGTTTCGGGCGCGGCTTTAGGATTTGGCTGTTTTTCTTCATTACTTGGTATCCTTTTGACAGCAGCTTCAGTGCCCCTGTTCAATCTAATTTCGCGCGTCGTGGTTACTGCGGTTTGATCAATGTTGCGGCCGCACGCGTCAGGCAGATTTCCGTTTGGAAAGTCGCATGGACACGATGTAAAGCGCTGCAAATGCCAGAACTACCAGAAGCAGCCACTTCGATTGCCCGCGCACGAATTGGACCAGCGCTTCCGGATCCTTAAGAAGGTCGGGCGCAAAATGTTGAGCCCGTACGCCCAAATAAGCGAGGATCGAACACGAAATCGCCGAGCCGATGATCGTCCAAACACTAAACACCGTGAAATTCATCCGCACAATACCGGCGGGGATGGAGATCAAATGCCGGACGCCGGGCAAAAGCCGCGCGAAAAAAACGCCCCCGGCCTCATAGCGCGCGAGCCAGTGCTCCGCTTCCTCCAATTTCTTCGGAGGAAATAGAATGAACCGTCCGAAACGCACGACTAATGGACGTCCGAGCCAAAGTGAGAGCCAATACATTAATGCCGCGCCCAGATACGCACCGAGAGTGCTCGCCAGGATCACACCGACCAAACTCAAACGCCCCTGGGCGGCCAGAAACGCCGCCGGCGGCACGACCACTTCAGCCGGCACCGGCAGCGGTGTGCTCCCCATCGCCATCAAAACAATGATCCCGAGATACCCGCCGATCAGGACCCATTCGAACCAGACTTGAACTAGTTGATGCATATTGTCATTCCGAGCGATACGCCAGTGCGGCTCGGACCGAGGAATCTCTCGATGTTTGCCGACGGGCAGTGTAGTTCAATCGGAAATTTGAAATCTGCAATCTGAAATTCCCATGTCGATCTACCGGCGCGTCTTTCGTTACTACCGGCCCTTTCTGCCGCAAACGATTGTCGGATTGCTGCTCTCGCTCCTCGGCGTCGGCTTGAATTTGCTCAAGGTATGGCCGTTCAAAATCATCGTAGACGATTTTCTGAGACCGAATCCAACCCCGCGCGGTGATCCGCACACTTGGATTCCCCTGCTCTGTCTCGCGCTCGTCGTGATCCAGTTCTTCTGGGGAGTCATCAATTGGGCGACCAATTATATTTTGGTTAATGTCGGCCTTCAGGCTTTGCTCAAACTCCGCACCGATCTTTACGCTTATCTTCAATCGCTCTCGCTCAAATATCACGACGTTCGGCGGTCGAGCGATTTGAGCTTTCGGGTCGCCTACGATTCCCAATCGATCCAGACAATCTACAATAAAGGTTTCACCGGCATTTTCGGGTCGGTTGTCACGCTCATTGGCACTTTCGCGATCATGGTGCGGCTCGATTGGCAGCTGACGCTGCTTTCGTTAAGCATTGTCCCGCTGATCATCGCGGCGATTTACTTTTTCGCTCACCGCATCCGGCGCGAATCGACGTTTATTCAGGAACAGGAAAGCGCGGTGCTCGCACAAGCCCAGGAGGGGCTCAGTTCCATTCGAATGGTGCACGCGTTCGGACGGGAACAATACGAGGTCATGCAATTCCATCAGCAAGCGCAACAAAGTTTGCAGGCGAATTTGCGGCTCACCCTCACCAACGTAAACAGCGCGCTCGTGATCAGCACTCTGATGGTGCTTGGCACCGCGGCGATGTATTACGTTGGAACATTGCACGTCCTCGCCGGCACGCTCACGCTCGGAACACTGCTCGTTTTCAGCGCCTATCTCTTAATGCTCTATCAACCCCTCGAATCGATCACCTATACCGCCTGGGCGATGGAAGGCGCGACTGCCGGCGCGAGACGCTGCTTCGAAGTGTTAGATCGCGAAGACGACGTGGTCGATTCGCCAAACGCCGTCGCGATCGAATTCGCCAAAGGTGCGATCGGATTTCAAAACGTGTCGTTCGGTTACGCGCTCGCTACCGCGAGTCCGCCCGGTGGCGGACAAGGTCGACTAGTGCTGCATGATGTCGATCTTCGAATCGAGCCGAATCAAATGATCGCAATCGTCGGCGGCACTGGCGCTGGGAAAAGCACGCTTTTGAGTTTGGTCCCGCGTTTTTACGATCCGACTTCCGGCTCGGTCGCGCTCGACGGCCGCAACGTCCGCGAGATCAAAAAGAAATCTCTGCGCGCGCAAATCGGGATCGTCCTCCAGGACACGTTGCTTTTTTCGACGACGATTCGGGAAAACATTGCCTACGGCCGGCCCGATGCGAGCGACGACGAAATCATTGACGCTGCCAAGCGCGCGCAAGCCGACGAATTCATTCGCCAATTGCCAAACGGCTACGCCAACACCGTCGGCGAACGCGGCGGACAGTTGAGCGTCGGCCAGCGCCAGCGCATCGGGATCGCGCGCGCGTTTTTGAAAAATGCGCCCGTGCTTCTCCTTGACGAACCGACTTCGGCTCTCGATCCCACGACGGAGGCGGCCATCATGGAAACGATTAAAGATTTAATGCGCGGCCGGACAACTTTGATCGCGACGCATCGGCTCGCTACCATTCACGACGTTGATCGCATCGTCGTCCTCGAGCGCGGGCGCGTCGTCGAACAAGGACCCGGAGCGGAATTGCTCGCGCGCGGCGGCGTTTACGCGAAACTGTTCGCTTCCGGAAAATTTCCAACGTGAGCAACGTCAAACAAGATCGACATGTGGAGGAGGATTGGTGGCCGCACCCGATTCCGGCGAACGTCGAATTCGGTGAAGGCTTTTACTGCGAAAGCGCGCAGATCTTTCGCAAAATGGTCAGCAAAAAGCCCGGCGCGGTTGCGATTGGCAAACACGTTTCCTGTTACGCCGGCTGCTCGTTTGCAATCGGCGAAAACGGCTGCTGCACCATCGGCGATTTCACACTTCTCAATGGCGCGCTCATCATGGCTGAAGAGAAGATTGAGATCGGAGCATACTGCCTGGTTTCGTGGGGCGTCGGAATGGCGGACTCGGATTTTCATCCGCTCGAACCCGCGCAGCGATTGATCGATGCGCAGGCGCTCGCCCCCTACTTCAAAGATCGGCCGCCGCGGCCAAAATTGAAAACGGCGCCGGTAAAGATCGGCGACAACGTCTGGATTGGAATGAACGCGGTGATTCTGAAGGGCGTGACCATTGGCGACAACTCCATCGTCGCCGCCGGCGCGGTGGTAACGAAAAGCATTCCAGCAAACACAATCGTAGCGGGGAATCCGGCTGCTGTTGTGAAAACATTTTGAAACGCAAGCGGATCGTGGTGATGGGCTTCATGGGCTCGATGCCGATTGCGGGCGTGATTTGGCAGCACGTCCATTATGTCGTCGGACTGCAACAGCTTGTGCACGACGTTTTTTACATCGAAGATTCGGCGCGGCTTCCCTACAACCCGGAAACCTTCGAAGTTAACAACGAGTTCGATTACGCCGCGAAAGTCCTGGATCGTTTGGCGGGCGAATTCGATTTCAAGAATCGCTGGGCTTTTTGCGCCCGTTACCTCAAGAATAATCCGACGGCCGGCCTTCCGTTAAAAAAAATTCGCCGGCTTTATCGGGACGCCGACGCGATCCTGAACATTTGCGGGACGCAGGAGTTCAATGACGATCTTTTGAAGAGCGATCGCATTATTTATGTCGAGAGCGATCCTGGGGTTGAGCAAATCAAGATCGACCAGGGGGTAAAATCGACGATCGACTATCTCAGCCGTCATCACGCGCTCTTCACGTTCGGCGAAAATGTCGGCACGAAAAAGTTCCCTGTCCCAAGGCACGGATTTAAATGGCACGCGACACGACAGCCAATTGTGACCCACCTTTGGAAAACGAATCGGGTCCCCAAACGGGCGGCAGTTTTCACTTCGATCGCGAATTGGTCGACCAGCGGGTTGAAAGACATCACCTGGCGGGGTCGAAGATATCTCTGGAGCAAGTCGCGCGAATTCTTGCGTTTCGCGGCCGCGCCGAAAAGGGCCGGAGAGAAGTTCGAACTTGCGACCAACATTCAAGACCTATGCGCGCGCGAAAAATTCGAACGCAACGGCTGGCGTTTGGTCTCACCGTTGCAGATGAGCATCGATTATTGGCATTACCGCGATTACATCCAGCAATCGAAAGGCGAGTTTACAGCCGCGAAAGATCAGTACGTCAGGCTCAACACCGGCTGGTTCAGCGATCGGAGCGCCTGTTACCTCGCCGCGGGACGCCCGGTCATCACCCAGGAAACCGGATTCACGAAAAATTACGGCGGCGAGGCAGGTCTTCTCGCATTTCGCTCCTTAGGCGAGATCGCCGATGCCGTAAAAAAAATTAATGCCGATTACCCGAAACACTCCGGCGCGGCCCGACAAATCGCGCGTGAAATCTTCGAGGCCGAGAAAGTTTTGAAATCGCTGCTTGATCGCGCAGGAATTTGAGCGGTTGCTTTTCAATCACTTCGTTTCATCTTCCAGACTTTCCGGCATGAAGGGCGTTCCCATTTTGATCGCAGTAGCATTGCTCGTTACATCGACATCGTACGGGCAGCAGCCGCAGCCGCCGCCGCAGAACGGGCAGCAACCGAACGGAGCACCACCTTCAGACTCTCCAATTGAGCCAAGACCTCGTGACGTTCCACCCGGGGGACGGGCAAGCACGCCTGCGCAAAATGTCGTTGCCGTGCCGGTCCCGGTGGCGCCCCCGCGGCCAAATGGCCCGATTCAAAAAAGTTTGGTGCGCATCACCGCCACCGAAGTTGCGCCGGATTATCGCGCGCCTTGGAATGCCGGCATGCTCGGGCGTGGGGTCGGCGCCGGATTCGTGATCGAGGGCAACCGCATCATGACGAACGCACACGTGGTCAGCAACAGTCGCTATCTCACGGTCGAGCGCGACGGCGACCCGAACAAATATCAGGCGAAAGTGCTTTTCGTCGCGCACGATTGCGACTTGGCGCTGATCACGGTCGATTCACCGAATTTCTACAAGAACATGTTGGCGCTCAAGTTCGGCGGTATTCCCGAGCTCGAATCGACCGTTTCGGCCTACGGTTATCCAATCGGCGGCGAACGCATGTCGGTGACTACCGGCATTGTTTCGCGGATCGATTTCCAACTTTACACCCACTCATCGATCGATCAGCACCTCGCCATTCAAATCAGCGCCCAAATTAATCCCGGTAACAGCGGCGGTCCCGTGATGCAAAATGCAAAGGTGGTCGGCGTCGCGTTTCAAGGTTACAGCGGCGACGTCGCGCAAGGCGTTGCTTACATGGTGCCGACGCCGGTGATTAACCGCTTCCTCAAGGACGTGAGCGATGGCCGTTACGACGGGTATGTCGACCTGGGAATTACTTACGGGAAATTACAAAACCCAGCCCAGCGGAAATTTCTTGGACTGAAGGACGACGATCGCGGCGTGTTGGTCGAGACGGTCGTCGCGGCCGGACCATGCGCGAAAATTCTTCAGCCGGGCGACGTTTTGCTCTCTATCGATAATCATCCGATCGCGAGCGACGGAAATGTGGAGCTGGAAGGCGAGCGAGTGGAGATGCCCGAGGTGGTCGAACGCAAATTCAAGCGCGACAATGTGAAGTTCGACATTTGGCGCGACAAACAATCGACTAGCGGAAGTGTTCAGCTCGACACCGTGCCGCCGTACTTAATGCAGAGCCACAAATACGACGTCCGGCCACGTTATGTTCTTTACGGCGGACTGCTCTTTCAGCCGCTGTCGCTTGACTTGCTCGAAGCGTATCAGCCGACTGATCTGCGTCTCCGCCATTTCTTCGATTTCTACGTGATCGATCAAATCTATCGCGAGCATCCGGATGTGATTGTGCTGACGAATATTTTGCCGGACCCGATCAACACTTATCTCGCGCCTTATCGCGGCGGAATTGTTGATTCGATCAACGGGAAAAAGATTCACACCATGGACGAGTTAAGTCAGACCTTGGCCGAACCAGCCGACCGATTGGTGATCGACCTGATTGGGGACGGGCCGCCACTGGTGCTCGATCCGAAGCAAGTTGAGGGTGCGCGGGAACGAATCAAGATGCGTTACAACGTCGTCCGCGAGCAAAATCTCCAGGAGCTGCCCACCGCAAAGGCGCCCGATCTCCAGACAAAGATTTAAAAATGCGAAGCTTATTCATCAGTGTTGTTTTCGCGTTGGTCGTCACCGCCGGCGCCGCTATGAAAAAAGAGGCGGCCTCGCCACCGCCGAACAAAGACGTCAAACAAAAGCCGCTTTCACTGGTGCGGGTGAACGTGACCGGCCAGCCCTATGATTATTTTCGGCCATGGCAAAAGAAAGCGCCCGTCTCGAAACGTGCGCTCGGCGCAGTTCTCTCGAAAGGCCGAGTCCTCGTGACCGCGGATTTGGTGACGAACCAGAATTACGTTGAGCTTGAACGCGCGGAATCGGGCGAAAAGACAGCTGCCAACGTTGAAGTGATCGATTACGAAGCGAACCTCGCCCTTCTCGAGCCGAGTGAGAAAAATTTCCTCGATGGCATCGCGCCGCTCGACATCGCCGGAGATACCGTGGTTGGAGACCGGCTTGCCGCCTGGCAACTGGAACCAACCGGTGCCCTGGTCGCGACCGAAGGATTGGTCACGACCATCCAAATGACAAAATACCCGGTCGATGTCGGCCAGTTTCTTACCTATCGCATTAGCATTCCGATGCAGTATCGCGAAAACAGTTACACGATTCCGCTCGTCAAAAACAACAAGCTTGCCGGTTTGCTCTTGCGCTACGATCCGCGCTCGCAGCTCATCGACGCTATTCCGGCGCCGATCATCACCCATTTCTTGAAGGAAGCCGAGGGCGAGAATTATCGCGGATTTCCTGGAGTCGGTTTTTCATTTTTTCCGACGCGCGATCCCCAGTTGCGCAAATACGCCGGACAAACCGGCAAACCCGGGGGCGTTTATATCACCAACGTCGAGCCAAACATGCCCGCGATGAAAGCCGGCATGCAGGTGGGCGATATTGTGTTGGCTGTCGGCAATCACGAGATCGATCAGAACGGCAACTACGTGGATCCGCTTTACGGGAAGATTGATTTTACGAATTTGATCAGCGCGCATTCCTACGCGGGCGACGTCCTGCCGTTTCAAATTCAGCGTGAAGGGAAACCGATGGAGTTGAAGGTCACGCTCGAACATCGCGACGCAAAAGATTACGTCAGCCCGCCGTATGCACTCGATGAAGCGCCGAAGTATCTGGTGCTCGGCGGTCTCATTTTTCAGGAATTATCCCGCCAGTATCTCAAGGAATGGGGACCGAACTGGCAACGGGAAGCGCCCCAGCGGTTCGTTTATCTCGACCGGTTTCAATCGGAGCTTTTTCCCGGCGAACATCGCCGCATCGTGATTTTGAGCCAGGTGCTTCCGGCCAACAACACTATCGGCTATGATGAGTTTTCCTATCTGACCGTGCTCAAGGTCAACGGCCAGGAAATAAAATCGCTCAATGATCTCGCCGCCGCCGTAAAACAACCAATTGAAGGCGGCTTCATCAAAATCGAAACCGAAGAAGATCCCAAACAAATCGAACTCGAGGCCAAGAGTATTGATGCTGAAGCGCCCAATCTGCAGGAAAACTACGGCATCCCTTCCCTCCAGCGCCTGGACTAGTTTTCTACTTCCTACTTTTTAATTTTTACTTTCTTCCGAGCTACTGCTTCGGCTGGACGAAGGTCACGTCCTGAACAAAAAGAAATTTTCTTAGCGCGGGAAACATTGCGATCACCTTGTTATCGCTGCGGGTCCATGATCTGTCGTCTCCCCTTGCCGGCGCTTCCTTCCAGCTTGTTCCTTCCGGCGCGCTCATCCGCAATATCTCTTCGACACTCTGGGGTGAAAGCGGTGATGTGTCCGGATTTGCAAAACCTTCCCGCTGACTGATTCCATTCACAAAATCGACCAAAATCATAAATCCGCCCGATATGTAACCCAGTTCATGCACATCCCCATGGGTGCCCAAGTCTTTGCCCGGTTTGCCGTATCTGGCCTCGATCTGTTTCTCGTCCTCACCGATCCGACTAAAGCCTGTCGCCGCGAAAGTTATCCAGACCAAAACTGTAAATGTTAGTGCCTTCATTTTTTATCGTTTGTTTCAAAACAAACGTGACCGAATTGATCCGATTGCGCAAATCGCTATTGGGAACCTTTGCTGCGCATTTCGAAGTAACGATAGGCTTCGAGCGCGATCTCACTGATCGCACGTTCCGCCGCGCGCTCATCGCGGGCATTGGACGTCATCACGCTCATCGCGAACGGATGATCCTTTACAAAGACGATGCCTGAATCAGTCCGAACATTTTGCAAATTGCCGGGTTTATTGGCCACCTGCACGCCGGCTGGCAGATCGTGGGGAATGTAACTCTCCTTCAACGTCGATAATTGTTTGATCAACTGCTGGTTTAACTCCTTGTTCAGCAACTTACTTTTGTAGATCGCTTCCAATAGCCGCGTCATTTCTTGAGGAGTGGAAACATTTTCCTCTCCGCGTCGGGCCGCCGCGAAGTCCATCATCTTGCGTCGCAACATCGTTTTCGTCAGACCCAGGCCGCGCAGCATTGCGTTGACGTTATCTTTGCCCACACGATCGATCAGAATGTTGGCGGCGGTGTTGTCGCTCACGGCAACCATGAATTGGGCCAGATCACGATTAGTAACCCGCGTCACGCCCGGAGTCAGACCTGACATGATCTGACTAAATTCGACCAGCTCTTTCGGATCGAAGTCATAAACGTCATCGAGCTTTGCTTTAGCTTGTGCTCCGGCCCGCGCTTCCTGATCCTGATGATACAACTCCAGTAGGATCGCGATCTTGATTGAGCTCGCGGTCGGAAACTCGCGATCGGCATTGCGCAAAATCGTTCGACCGTCGATAAGATCGACAATTGCCAAGCCCATCACCCCATCGAACCGCCCGACAATTTCGCCAACGCGATTGTCGAGCTGCTTCCACAACGGATTTTCGCGCGTGTCGCTCGCCGGGGTCCCGGGTTCGCCAAAAACGACGCCGACTAACAACAATGTGACGATGAAAGTCGCAGATTTCGTATCCGGCCGTCTGTTCTTCGTCCGAGACAGAAATGATTTAATCAAGACTTGGGCACTGATCCAGGCTGCGGCGCAACCGACCCTTTGGGAAAAGGCATTTCAGGCAACGAATTAGTATTCTGGAAGGCCGCAATCAGCCATTGGCCACCGACTTTTTGCAGCAAGTGCGTCTGGATGCCTTGTTGCGGCACCGGAATCCCAGTCGGAGTTCTCGCGCCGGTCATCGTCCAACGGACATGCGCTACCGCAAACTCCGGAGTGAGAAACCGAATATCCACTCCCGTGATCGTGAGAGTGCTTTCTCGAAAAACGTAAACGTAGGCGTCAGTTAGCTTTTTCTCGATCTCAGCCCGGCCTTTCCACCACCAGCCGACCACATTCACGCAGTCACCATCTTCAGCAAACAGGCTTGCGTACGCCTTCGCGTCGTGATGGTTCCAAGCTTCCTGTTGCCGCGCCTCCAAGGCGCGAATGGCGAATTCGTCTTGAGGTTGGTCAGCCGCGAAGGCGGCGGTCGGTAGAAATACAATTGGGGCGATGACAATTGTGTTTCGAAATATTCGCTTCATCACATTCGTTTCGGAAAAGCCGGCTTTAATGTCAATGTCTGAATACCCTCGGGGCATAACTCCCATTGAGGACTGCTGATTAAATCGGAAGCAGACGGTCGGTTTTATCGCTCCCGGATGTCGATCCGCAAAATTTCGCCGTTGTAATAGTAAATACGCGCGTAAACGTCCCGGCCGAGAACACCACCGTGCGCGAGTGTATTGTGATATGCAGGTGTGGCGTAAAAATAGTTCACCTCAAACTGCTTTCCGTTCACAACGACGATATCGCCTTTGGCATGTCCGGTCGCTGGCTGTTGGTGCAGCACTTCCACTAGGCCTTCGACGACCTGATATTTTTTCTCCTCGTATCCGTTGAGCAATTTGTTGATACGGCCGAACACATGAGGGAAATCGTGCAGGTAGAGCCAAGCCAAACTCCAAACAATCAGAAACAGCGGCGCGATCCGACTTGCGGCGCCGGCGCCACGCCGCCATTTACGAACAACGACGAATAAGCCCCCGATCAGGCACGCGACGCCGATCAGCAGCCGGAAAAGTACGTCGGCAAAGATGCCGTTACTATTCCTTGTGATCTCAAAAACGGTGACGAACTCCGACACAGGAAATTCTACGGCGGCCACGCCACACCATCTAACTCTTTCGGCAGCTGTTTCGGATCGACCGGATAATACACCTTCATGTCATGCGGTTCGCCTTCTTCGAATTCTTTGTCGGGCGCGCCGACAATCAGCCACAGCACGTCGGTGTCAGTGTCATTGAACACCTGTCGCAAGAGATTGGGACCTACGAGCACGCCGCCGTGTTTCGGAACGGTCAGCGTCTCATCGCCGACTCGCATTCGTCCCGTGCCTTCCACGACAAAATAAAATTCCTCAGCCTTGGGATGTTTATGGAGCGTGTTTGCGCTTTTCGGCGGCAACCGCCAAAGTCTCGCGCCCAAAATCTCGCTTCCCGTTCGCTCCAGAAAATCCGCGTTCGGAATTTTCATCATGTTCGACGGTCGCCACTGAAGCTCCTCATACTTGATCAAAAAATAACCGTCGATTGGCTTCATCCCTCTTAATTCCTGCTTTATTGTTCGACTGACTTCCTTCTTATTAAACGATATATCGGATAGCTCGCTGCCAGTAGGACCAGAGCGTAAATGCTGTCTCTCGAATCACTCACGGTGAATCCGACAACGAGCGTGCCGCTAACCAACAGCACCGCGAGCGGCGCAAACGGATACGCCCATGCCCGGAACGGCCGCGGCAAGTCCGGCGAGCGTTTCCGGAGAACAAATAGCGCGCTGATCAGCACAATGTTATTTGCTACCGCGTAAAACGCGTAGATCGCCATCAACTTCTCAAAGGTCCCGAGACTAATCAAAATCGTCGCCATAACAACGGTAACAGCCAGAGCGACGACCGGTGTACCGCCTTCATTCACCGCGATAGCTTTACTCGAAAACAAACCATCGCGCCCGAGCGCATAAAGGGTGCGCGGTGTGAACATCAAAATCGCGTTGACGATGGCGATGATAGAAAGCAATGCGAGTCCAGTGACGATTTGTCCG
Source organism: Verrucomicrobiota bacterium (assembly GCA_003220055.1). Taxonomy (GTDB): domain Bacteria; phylum Verrucomicrobiota; class Verrucomicrobiia; order Chthoniobacterales; family UBA10450; genus AV40. Next base: position 55,755 of record QHRF01000097.1, read on the forward strand.
CCTCGCGCTCCGAAAACAACTCGCATTGCGTCAGCGGCGGCGAGTTTTGACGCCGCAATTTGAGGCAGCGGCAAGACATAAAGCAACGCAACGTTAACGAGCAGATAGATTGCGATCACCGACAAGACTCCAGCGTGAAGCGAGCGCGGAATGTTGCGGCCAGGATTTTCGTCTTCTTCGGCAAAATAAATGACAGAGTTCCAACCTCCGTAAGCGCCGAGAATGAGTTGAAACGACAACACGATCGCGACCAGTGCGGCGAAAGAACCAACAGGCGCGGGGTGCGTCGTTTGTCCCGCGTCGACTGAGCTGTGGTGCCCGCCTAGGGCAAAGCAGACAACAACAAATGCAAGCAGCGCAATTGCCTTGAGAAAACTCGTCAGCTTCTGAGTTCCGCTACCCGCGCGCAGGCCGATCCAGTTCAGGAACGCGAGCAAAAGAAGGAGTGCCAGCGCAACCGTGGTGACTCCGGTAAAAGATGGG
>QHRF01000098.1 GCA_003220055.1 Verrucomicrobiota bacterium
TTGCCCTCAGGCTGACGTCTGAGCGGCGCCCCCTCTGAAGCAAACAAGCGATGGTCAGAGAAGGAAAATGCTGCCGCAGATTTGTCGCCTGCTCGACAGCCAGCGCCGCATCGCCTTCAATGATTAGGCCGTCGAAATTCTCCTCGAGCAATGCTTGAACCGCCTCTGACAGATTCCGCACAACCTGCGTCTCCAAAGGCTCGATCTGGTCGAGAATGGCAAGGGCCCGATCTTGGAAGACCGGATCAGCGTTTAAGGCCAAGAGTCTAGTTTCCACAATTCCCAAACAGGTGGAAAAAACTATAGCAGGAACCTTGCCCACCCTCTTTTGACTGCCCAACCTACCCTAGTTTCGCCACTCTTCCCGTGGTGGTGGCTCCGCAAAATGCTCAGGCGCGACCGCGTGTGCGGTCCGAAAATGGACTTTCGCTACCTGCCGCAGAATCTCCGGGCCCTTTCCCTCCACCAGCCTTCCAGCCGCGACTTTTACTGCCGGCGAGACCCCCCGCTCTAATCGCACTCCCAGATTCCTTCCTTCCCGGTCAAGCCAGTTAATAAAGGCCTCCCGGGCCAAAATCGAGGCCGCCGCTACCGCGATGTCGGATTCGGCCCGTGGTCGTTGCTGGATGGCGATCTTGCGGCCGTGACGAAGCAACGATTGCTCGATGACCCGCGCATCGGCGAACTGGTCGGATAATGACCGTGGGCAGTCCGGTTTTTTGGCAAGCAAGTTTTCGATCACTCGTGCGTGACCCCAAGCCAGAAGCTTGTTCAGGTTCCCAAACTTCTCATACAGTTCATTATATTTCGCGGGACCGATCAGGACCACTTCCGCCAGACCCATCGAAGTTTTTCGGATCTCATCGGCCAGCGCACGGATCCGCGCATCGGACCCGATTCGTTTGCTGTCTTGCACGCCGGCGTCAATCAGCCTGCGCGCAATTCCCCGATCCACATAAACACCCGCGATCACGAGCGGCCCAAAAAAATCGCCCTTTCCGCTTTCATCCACGCCAAAATGCGGCTCGAACATTTCCGGCGCGTGCACTTCCTCATAGCCAAGCTTCGCCTCGCCCAGAATTTTCGGCTCCAGCTCAAACTGCACGAACTCTTCCACGCCCTTGCCCTGCACCAGCACCTTTGGCCCTTTCTCGTAAACAGCGACGCTCAGCTTATTTTTTTGACCAAAAAAAATTGTGTATTCCTTCGGCGAGAATTCGAATCCGAGCTCATCGAGCAGCACACGCAGTGCCTTCACTTGGTCGAGGTTTAACGGATGCGTGTAGGAATTCACTCTGGTTTCACATTCTTGTCATTCCGAGCGAAGTCGAGGAATCTCTTGTTGTTTCCGGAAACATTTAGAGATGTCTCGACTCCGCTCGACATGACAAAACAGAGAGCCTTTCAGCGCGCAGTTCTCGGATGGTACCGCGAACGCGGGCGCGATCTTCCCTGGCGCCGGACACGAGACCCGTACGCCGTTCTCGTCTCCGAGTTCATGCTCCAACAAACGCAGGTCGGCACGGTCTTGCCACATTATAAAGACTGGCTCCGACGATTCCCAAATTTTGCTGCGTTAGCTCGTGCCTCGGAGGCCGAAGTGCTACACGCCTGGCAGGGTCTTGGTTACTACAACCGCGCTCGAAATCTTCACGCCACCGCAAAAATCGTCGCAACTCGACATTGTGAGCATTTCCCGAGGTCGATCGATCAGCTCCAACAACTTCCCGGAGTCGGGAAATACACCGCCCACGCCATTGCCACATTCGCTTTCGATCAGCCGGTGGCCATTATCGAGGCGAATACTTCGCGCCTTTTATCACGTCTGCTCGATTTGCGAATTCCGATCGATTCGACTGCTGGACGGAACGCGCTTTGGAACTCTGCCTCCGCTCTCACTCCAAAAAAGGCCCCGGCCGCATATAATTCAGCGCTTCTCGATCTTGGTGCGCTAGTTTGCCTGCCACGCCAACCGAAATGCGGAATTTGCCCGGTCAAAAGATTCTGCCGCGCGAAAAATCCGAAGTCGTTGCCAATAAAACGACCGCGTCCTGGAACAAAGCAGCTGGTCGAAAAACACGCGTTCGTTGTTGAACACGACAAAGTCTTGCTGGAGAAATCGCCCGCGCGCTGGCGGGGGATGTGGATTTTGCCGCCGGTTAAACTTGACGGCTTCAAGCCGTCAAGTTTGCCGCACCCAATTTATACCGCAGTTTTTCCATTCACCAATCACCGGGTCGCCCTAAAAGTATTTCGACAGCGGCTGCGCCAGATCGACAATGGGAAATGCTGGTTCCCATTCCGCAAACTCGATTCGATTCCAATTCCGTCCCCTCACCGGCGCGCGATTGACGCGCTTCTGGGATTGAACGTTTCTTCTGTTCATGCCCAGCGCTGAAACCGTTCCCGACGCCCGCGGTCATTTCGGCCCCTACGGCGGAATGTTTGTGCCCGAGACACTCATGTCCGCGTTGCACGAACTGGCCACCGAATACGATCGCGCCAAGACTGATCCGCAATTTCAGAACAAATTGTCTATCTTGTTACGCGATTTCGCCGGCCGACCGACGCCGCTCTATCTCGCTGAACGCTTAACCAACAAGCTCACGGGCCCGAAAATTTATTTGAAGCGCGAAGACCTGCTCCACACCGGCGCGCACAAAATCAACAATGCCCTCGGACAGATTTTGCTGGCGCAGCGAATGGGCAAGCGCCGCATCATCGCCGAGACAGGTGCCGGCCAGCATGGCGTTGCTACCGCCACCGTCGCCGCTCGCTTCGGGTGCGAGTGCGTGATTTACATGGGCCGGGTCGATATGGAACGCCAGGCGCTCAACGTCGCGCGCATGAAATTTCTCGGCGCGAAAGTTGTTTCGGTCACAGCTGGGCAGGCCACGCTCAAGGAAGCGATCAACGAAGCGATGCGCGACTGGGTCACGAACGTGCGCACCACTCATTATATATTGGGCTCGGTTCTCGGCTCCCACCCTTACCCCATGATGGTCCGCGATTTTCAAAGCGTCATTGGCGTTGAGGCGCGCCATCAAATTCTCGAACGCGAAGGTCGTCTGCCAGATTTGCTCGTCGCCTGTGTCGGCGGCGGCAGCAACGCCATTGGCTTGTTCCATCCGTTTCTGCACGATCGACATGTTCGAATGGTCGGAGTTGAAGCTGGTGGCGAAGGCATTCGCAGCGGAAAACACGCCGCCCGTTTTCAAGGCGGGCGCCTCGGCGTTTTGCAGGGGACGAAAACTTTTCTGCTCGCCAACGAAGAGGGCCAAATCGAGTTGACCCATTCAGTGTCCGCCGGCCTCGATTACGCCGCAGTCGGACCGGAACATTCTTACTTACGCGATCTCGGCCGGGTAGAATATACTTACGCGACTGACGATGAAGCACTCAACGCGTTCGGCACCCTCTCCGAAACCGAAGGAATCATTCCCGCGCTCGAGACCGCGCACGCGATTGCCTACCTCGTCAAGAATGCGCCCAAGATGAAGCGCGAACAGATTGTTATGGTGAATTGTTCAGGTCGCGGCGACAAAGATGTCGATGCCGCGGCGCGCGCGCTTGGCTTCAAGCAAAATTCACGACCATGAGATCGATGACCGGATATGGCCGTGGCGAGACCGATTACAACGGCACGAAGTTCAGCGTCGAGCTCAACTCGGTGAACCGGAAGCAGAGCGACATCGTCATCAATTTGCCGCGTGACCTGGCCGCGCTCGAGCCGCAGATTCGTCAGACTATTAACGAAAACATTTCCCGCGGACGGACCAACGTCGTCCTGAGTTATCACAATGGCTCCGCCGGCACGCGCAAGCTCGCGCTCGATACCGAGCTGGCGCGCTCCTATCACGACGCGATGCGAGCCTTGCAAAAAGCTCTGGATGCGCCGGGGGAAATTACGATCAGCGCAATTTTGCAGGCGCCGGGAGTGATGCGAGCTCCGGAAGAAGCGGTTGATTCGAGCGCGGTCTGGCCGGCAATTGAGCGCGCGTTACGCGTCGCGCTCACTGACTTAATCAAAATGCGCGAGCGCGAAGGAAAACATCTGGCCAAAGATTTGATCCGCCGCTTGAAAGCGATGCGCAAACAAATCAAGGAAATCCGCGGACTGCATCCTGACGTCGTTAGAAAATATCGGGCGGCGCTGCTCGAGCGAATTCACAAGGCGGGCCTTCCGATTTCGAGTGATGACGAGCGGTTAACGAAAGAAATCACATTCTTCGCCGATCGCGCGGACGTTTCCGAGGAGCTGACTCGCGTGGAAAGCCATCTCGCGCAGTTCGCACATCATCTCCGCCGACACGAACCGGTCGGTCGCACTCTTGAGTTCATCACCCAGGAGATTTTTCGTGAATTGAATACGCTCGGGGCCAAAGCAAACGACGCCGCGATTTCGCAGCGCGTCGTTGTCTGCAAAGCCGAGCTGGAAAAAATCCGCGAGCAAATTCAAAACCTTGAGTAGCCGCTTTAGCCGTTACGGAGTTCTGTTTGTTCTTTCCGCACCATCCGGTGCCGGCAAGACCACCCTCGTGGACGCGCTGCGAAAAACCTCGGAGTTCATTTACTCGGTTTCGTGCACGACCCGACCCGCGCGCGCCGGCGAAGTTGACGGCGAGGATTACCGATTCTTATCTGAGGCCGAATTTAACGCTTGCGCCAAAGCAGGAGAATTTTTGGAGCATGCGACCGTTCACGGACACCATTATGGCACGCTCCTGAAACCGATTGTCGAACATCTAATGAACGGCCGCGATGTCTTGATCGACATCGACACCCAGGGCGCGGCCACGATTCGTAGTTCCAAAGACAAATTCATTCGGGACGCGCTCGCAGATGTTTTCATCATGCCACCGGACGTTGAAGAACTGCGCCGGCGGCTAACCAAACGCGGCACCGAAACAGCCGAGCAAATCGAAACCCGCCTGACCGCCGCAATTCGCGAAATGGAATCGTGGCCGCAATATCGCTACACCGTCATTAGTCGAACGACTGAGGAAGATTTGCAGAAATTTCGACACATCATGAATGCCGAGCGATATTTAAGCCGACGCTTGATTCAAAAGTGATTGTCGATCCATTCGACTGACGCTCAGGACGAGCCTTACATGAGAAAAAATTCCAACCGGCGGCCCGAAAAAACTGGTGCGCGCAAAGTTGTGCGGTTGCGCGGCGCCGGCAAGACAATCGTTCTCGGCGTTACCGGTTCGATCGCCGCTTACAAATCCGCCGAGTTGGCAAGTCTACTGGTAAAGCAAGGTCACCAGGTTTTCGCGGTCATGACGCACGACGCGACCGAGTTCATCACGCCGCTGACTTTGCAAACGCTTTCCAAAAATCCGGTGATGACGAGTTTTTTCGACGAAAAAGAAAATTGGCGACCCGGGCACATCGAATTGGCTGATCGCGCCAACCTTCTTTTGATTGCGCCGGCGACGACGAACACCATCGCCGAGCTCGCGCACGGCTTGGCGAACCATCCGCTCGCTGCGATTGCGCTCGCCACCCGGGCGCCGATTTTGATCGCGCCGGCGATGAACGGAAAAATGTGGTCGCATCCCGCCACCATCGAAAACGTCGAGACATTGAAATCGCGCGGCGTCGAATTCATCGGCCCGGAAGAAGGAATGCTGGCCTGCGGTTACGAAGGACTCGGTCGTCTCTGGAAAGTCGACGACATCGCATTTCGCGCCGAATTTCTGCTCGCCCGCCAGGAAAATCTGATCGCGTGAGATTTCTCATCACGGCCGGGCCCACGCGCGAGCCGCTCGATCCGGTCCGTTATCTGAGCAATCGTTCGTCGGGAAAAATGGGCTACGCTATCGCCGAGGCGAGCCTCGAAGCCGGCCACGAAGTCGTCTTGATTTCCGGCCCGGTCGGCATTAATCGGCCCCGCGGCGCTGCGGTGATCCCAATTTCAACAAGCGACGAAATGTTCGACGCCGTGCATCAACAAGCGCGCAACTGCGACATTTTGGTAATGTGCGCGGCCGTTGCCGATTACAAGCCAGCCAAAGTTTCCAAATCCAAAATCAAAAAGCGCGACGGTAATCTTTCTTTCGACTTAATTCCGACCCGCGACATTCTCGCGTCCCTGCCGAAAAACCGAAAATATATTGTCGTCGGTTTCGCGGCCGAAACTGAAAACGTCGAAACCAATGCGCTAGAAAAACTTCGGGAGAAAAATTGTGACATCGTCGTGGCGAATGATGTCAGTCGCGCGGATTCGGGAATGGAAAGCGACGAAAATGAAGTCACGATTTTGTTTCGCGGCGGCGAAATAAAAAAAATTTCACGCGCTCCGAAGAAAATTGTGGCACGCGAGCTCATAAAAATATTTGCAAATGTTTGCGAAAAACGTTTGACAAAAAAAATCGCGTGATTACTTCGTCGTTAAGTGAAGTCATTCCCAACTCTTCACGAATTTCCGCGAAAGCGGATTGAAAGGGGGGAATAGAAGTCGATGGCTAAGAAAAAAAGGAAAGCAGCAAAAAGAAAAGCGAAGAAAAGAAAGAGGCATTGAGGCCCGTCGCTTAATTAACGACTTCGAAATCTTTTCGGAGTCACAACTCCAAACTTCAACCCGGGAGGAGAATTTATTTTCCTCCCGGTTTTTATTTGAGTTAAGGCGTTGAGGTGTTGAGACGTCGAGAGGAAACGCTATTCTGCCTCAGCTCAACTTCTCAACCACTCAACCTTTCCATGAAGCATTATCTCGACGCGGCCGAGAATGCTGCGCGCGCGGCGGGCGGTCTTCTTCGTAAAAATTTTCACCGCTCGCAGCACGTCAACGTCGCCGAGGCGCACGATATCAAACTCGCGATCGACGTTGAGACACAAGAGCTGATCACTAAAGCACTGCTGAAACAATTCCCGGAACATGCGCTTTACGGCGAAGAGGGAATTGTCGGCGACCAATCGAGCGACCATCAGTGGGTGGTCGATCCGCTCGATGGCACCGTGAATTATTTTTACAAGATTCCGCACTTTTGCGTTTCGATCGCGCTGCGTTTGAAAGGCGAAATCATTGTTGGCGTGATTTACGATCCGATGCGCGACGAAATGTGGAGCGCGCAGAAAGGAGAGAAACCGCGTTTAAACGGTCAACATTTTCGCGTGAGCGCTCGCACCGATCTGGCCGAAGCCGTTGTTTCAGTCGGGCTCGCCAAAACGGATCACTCGATCGATTCGAATCTGCCGCTGCTTCAAGCAATGATTCATCGCGTGCGGAAATGTCGTGTCCTCGGCAGCGCCGCGCTCGACATGGCCTACGTCGCGTGCGGACGCTTCGACGCTTACATCGAGCGCGGAATCAGTTTGTGGGACATCGCGGCCGGATGGATTCTGGTCGAGAATGCGGGAGGCCTGGTCGACTTGCGCCCGCGTAAAGATATGAAAGACAAATACAGCATCGTCGCCTCTAATGGCGTAATCGATCTAAAATTGTGAGCACGACTCGTTGCGGAATCGGTTACGACATTCATCGGCTTAGCCAGAATCGAAAATTGATTTTGGGCGGTGTCGAAATTCCGTATCTACTCGGGTTGGAAGGACATTCCGATGCCGATGTTTTATCGCACGCCATTGCGGACGCACTTCTCGGCGCGATTTGCGCCGGCGATATCGGTCAACATTTCCCGGACACCGACGAATCAATTCGCGGCATCAGCAGCATCGAAATCTTAACGCGAGTGAGCCAAATGCTCGCCCAGAAAAAGGCGCAAGTCGTGACCATCGACGCTACCGTGATCGCAGAAGCGCCAAAGATTGCGCCGCATATTCCAGCGATGCGAAAAGCAATTGCCGCGGCGATTGGCGTTTCCGACACCCAGATTAGCGTCAAAGCGACGACCAACGAGCGCCTTGGTCCGATCGGCCGCGGCGAAGGCATCTCGGCGATGGCGATCGCGACGGTCGAACAAAGTTAAGAATGCCGCTGCGCTTCTTTAATACCTATTCACGAAAACGCGAAGAGTTCGCTCCGCGCGATCCCGGTTCGCCCAAGATCGACATCTACACCTGCGGGCCGACGGTTTACAGCCGCGCGCACATCGGAAATTTTCGAGCCTACATTTTCGAAGACCTACTCCAGCGCCATCTCGAAGCGCGCGGATTCAAGGTTCACCGCGTGATGAATATCACCGACGTGGATGACAAAACGATTCGCGGCGCGCATGAGGCGGGCGTTCCGCTCACCAAATTTACGCAGCAGTTCAAGGACGCCTTCTTCAAGGACGCGGATATGCTGCGGATCAAACGCGCCGACGAATATCCGGCCGCAACCGATCAACGCTACATCGATAAAATGATTTCGATGATCAGTGCGTTGATTTCGAAAGGTCTCGCCTACCAGGCCGACGACAAATCGGTTTATTTTCGAATCAACAAATTTCCGAATTACGGAAAGCTCGCTCACTTCAATTTGGATGAGCTTCAATCAACCGGCCGGGTGAAGCACGACGAGTACGACAAGGAGCACATCGGCGATTTCGCTCTCTGGAAAGCGTGGGACAAAGAAGACGGCGATGTGAAATGGGATTCGCCGTGGGGACCTGGCCGTCCCGGCTGGCACATTGAGTGCAGTGCGATGGCGACTGCGCTGCTCGGCGACCAGATCGACATTCACTGCGGCGGCGTCGACAATATTTTCCCGCACCACGAAGCCGAGATCGCACAGAGCGAGGGCGTGACCGGCAAACAATTTGTGCGGATGTGGCTGCACTGCGCACATCTGCTGGTTGATGGTCAGAAGATGTCGAAATCGTTGGGGAATTTTTATACGATCCCCGATGTCTTAGCCAAGGGCTACACCGGCCGCGAAATCCGTTACGCGTTGATGCGCGTCAATTACCGCGATCCGCTGAACTTCACATGGAACGGGATGCAAGAGGCGCGTCAATCTCTTGAACGCATCGACGAATGGCTCGACAGATTGCGCGAATGCGCCGGGGATAAGATCGACAGCGGCAGAATCGACAGCCACTTCGGCCACGAATTTGAAGACGCCCTCGATAATGATCTGAATATCTCGGCGGCGCTTGGCTTTCTATTCGAGTCCATTAGCGAATCGAACCGCGCGATGGATGAAAACAAGCTCGACGCCAAAACTGCGGCGGCGTGGCTGACTTGGTGGGAGCGAATCAACTGCGTGCTGCGGTTTGAGCCTGGTGACGCGCGCGTTCGGGCCTTAGTTGCGCAAACGGGTGAGCTAAGGCTCACTGGCACGCTCGTCGCAGAGAAGATTCCGACGGAAGTGGCACGACTCGCCAAAGAGCGGGCGCAAGCGAGGCTTGCAAAAGATTTTCGAAAAAGCGATGAATTGCGCGACAAGTTGAATGCGCTCGGTTGGGAAGCGCGCGATACGAAGGACGGACAGAAGATTACGCGACGGGCCGGCGCTTAACGAAATGTTTGCGCCAGCACAATTCCTCAACCTTGAACACACGGCCCATCCGAAATTGTTCGAAGACCAAAGCTATGTCTGGAATGCGCTCAAACAAATCGCGAGCTATCTGCAATTTCGCTTGAAACCGGCGGTACTCGGCGAGCTCGTCGGCCGTCCGTTCATCAGCAGCAGTGTGTTCGTTGGCCGCGGCACGATTGTCGAACAAGGCGCGGTCCTGAAAGGACCGGCCTGGATCGGCGAAAATTGCCAGATCCGCAGCGGCTGCTACGTCCGCGAGAACGTCGTCGTTGGCAACGGCGTCGTAATGGGCAATTCGTGCGAATTCAAGAACAGCATCATTTTCGACGAAGCTCAGGTGCCGCATTTTAATTACGTCGGCGATTCGATTCTTGGATTTAAAGCGCATCTCGGTGCGGGCGTGATTTTATCGAACGTGAAACTCGATCACGGCGAGATTAGCGTAGCCGCAGACGAAAGTCCGATCGCCACCGGTCTCACCAAATTTGGCGCGATTGTTGGGGATCGAACAGAGATTGGCTGTAACGCGGTGATTAATCCTGGCTCGGTTCTGGGACGCGATTGTTTGGTTTATCCGAACGTGAATTTTCGCGGGGTGCTGCCGGAAGGCAGCGTCGTGAAATTACGCCAGGAATTCCAGATTTTAGAGCGACGCGAACGCGGGAAATAGGCAGCTGGTTTGCCAAGCCGTAGCCTTGGAGCGACGACGCAATGTTTCGAAAAGTGAGGCCCGCCTTCGTTTTACTCCGGCGTGTCAGCCTTCGTTTACGCCTTCGCTCCAAGCCGAAGGCTGGCGGATGGGGAGGGATTCGAACCCTCGGTGCCCTTTTGGGGCACACACGCTTTCCAGGCGTGCACAATCGACCACTCTGTCACCCATCCCGACGGATCGAGGAATCGTAAGATCGACAATCAGAGTTGCAAGCGGCGGAACAATTCGTCGAGCGGCAGTTGAATGCCGATGAAAAACTCACCGAAGTCGGCGTATTCCGCGCTCACCGGATCGAAGCGCATCTCGTAAACGATCGCTTTGATCTGGAAAGTGTCTCGCGCAAACAAGGTCACGCCCCACTCGGCGTCGTCGAGACCGGTCGAGCCGGTGATGAGCTGTTTCACTTTACCCGCGTACTGGCGGCCGACTGTCGCGTGGCCTTTCATTAACTTGCGGCGTTCATCGTAAGGCAACGCGTACCAGTTGCGCTGTTCGCCGCGGCGCTTGCTCATATTATAGAAGCAGACGACCGGCCAATCCGGCAGCGTAGGATAAACACGCTCCTGCCGGTAATGTTTCATTCGCTCGCGAAAAGTATTTAACGCCTCCTCCTGCTTTGCCGGCTCGCGCTTCGTCTCCGGATCGAGCGTCGCGACGTATTCTTCTTCGGTCGTGATGTATTCGCTTTCTTCGGTGAGCGACAAATAACTGTAGACCGGAGTGAGCACATCGGCGCCGAAGGACAGCGAAAGTTGCTTCTCGATCTTGTTCGCTGTTTGCAGATCGGGCGTGATCAACATGAAGCCGAGATCCGCCTTCGGCGTGACAACACTGAGCGTGAGCAACTGCGTCGAATCCATCGCCCGAGCTTCCTGCACGAGGGTTGCAAGATTCGTTTTCGCTGAATTCTGCTCCTCACGGCTGAGCAATTGCCATTGCCCGTACTCGACGTGATAAAACAAATGCAGACAATGCCAGCCCTGCTCGGGAACCAGCGTGGCGTTCTTGTCGGTCATCGCTCGTAGTCTCCGCTGAGGAGAATTGCGGTCAAGACGCTGTATCGGCGTTTGTGTCAAACGCCGAATTAATTAGACAGGCGCTCGCCGCGGCGAGCGCCTCTACAACCGATTGGCGGTTTGCGCGGACGGCAAGTGCGCCACGCAATATTCTTCGCCATCGCTTGCGACACGGAAGTCCAGATTGGGATCCGTTAACTCGGTTGCACCGCAAACCGCGCATTTGTGAAGCGGCTCGGTCTCACTGCGAGCCTGATCCTCATAACGTTTTCGACGGCTGGAGACCTCGTGCCGATGCCGTGCTCGATAAACAAATTCCGGTCCGAAGAAAATCAGGTAATTGGCCAACGCCGCGATTAACGCTGCTCGATACGAGTTCGAATTGGTAAAAAATCCAAATAACAAGAACGCGCCGGCAATCCACGCCAGCCATTTTATTCTGACCGGCAGAATGAACAGGATGTAGATGATTTCCTCCGGGTAAAAGTGGGCGAAGGCGAGGAACAACGACATCAGCAGCATCGAGTTGGAAAAATTACTGCCGAAGAAAAATGCGGCCACGGTGGTGCCGACCATCCCAACCAAAAAATAAAGGGTGAGGCGGAACGATCCCCAGGCGCGTTCCAGGCCTTCCCCGACCCACCAGAGAAACCAAAGCGCAAACAGGACCCATAACGGGCTGGTCGCTTGCGGAATGAAAATGTAAGTGATGAGTCGCCAAACTTCACCGTGGCGAATCCGAACGGGATCGAGCGTGAGCATGGACGTGAAACCGGGAAGGAGCCAGGTCAGGCCGAAGACGAGCGCCGCGAAGCCGACAAGAATGCGCGGTAATCCTCGGATCGCAAGAAAACCGAAACGGCGTTCAAGTTTATCGAGCAAGCTCATGTCCGGCGCACGGTAGAAGAACACGAGAAACGCTTCAAGGTGGATCGAGCAGTCCCTTGCTCGATGTCAATTAGGCGGCGAAGCCGCATTTATTTAGCATCGCCCGCGGAGCGGCCGATCCACCTTTGACATGCGTTCAACGCGCCCCTTAGCTTGGGCGGTGAACGAACCCGCGCAGAAAAAAACGCCGCTTTACGACGAGCACGTAAAACGCGGCGCCAAGATGGTGCCGTTCGCCGGCTGGCTGATGCCGGTTCAATACACAGGCATCGTCGAGGAACATCAGGCGGTACGAAACAATGTCGGCATCTTCGACATTTCGCACATGGGCCAATTCGTCATTAGCGGTAGCGGAGCTGCCACATGGCTGAACACGATGCTGACCAACAGCATCGAGAAATTGGACGTCGGCCAGGGTCAATACACGTTCTTGCTCAACGATGCCGCCGGAATCATCGACGATTTGATCGTGTATCGCATCGGCGACACTAAATTTCTGCTGGTCGTTAACGCAGCGTGTGTCGAAGAAGACTTTGCGTGGCTGGGCCGACATCGGAGCGACAATGTCAATCTCGGGGATCGCAGCGCGCATTTCGGCGGAGTCGCCATTCAAGGTCCGCGCGTTGCCGAACTCTTCGTCAATCTTCCGGCGCGAAATCATATTGTCGATGTCGAGATGGAAGGAATGTCCGTTTCCATCGCGCGAACCGGCTACACCGGCGAAGACGGGATCGAAGTTTTCTTTTTCGCGAAAGATGCGGCCAACTTTTGGAACACGGTGCTTGAAAAAGGAAAAGATCTCGGAATCAAGCCATGCGGCCTCGGTGCACGCGATACATTGCGCCTCGAAATGTGTTACCCGCTGAACGGTTCCGATCTTTCGCCGAAACGAAATCCGATCGAGGCCGGGCTCGGTTTCTTTGTCGATCTAACGAAACCAAATTTCATCGGCCGCGACATTTTATTGAAGACAAAAGAAAACGGACTGCGCGAAAAATTGGTCCCGTTTAAAATGCAAGGCAAAGGTCCACCGCCGCGTCCGCACTACTCAGTTTTCGAAAATGGCGAGCGCATCGGTGAAGTGACGAGTGGCACGCAGTCGCCGAGCTTGAACTGGGGCGTCGGTATGGCTTACATCAAAGCCTCGCACGCGAGAATCGGCGCGAAGATCGAGATCGAAATTCGTGGACAGAAATTTCCGGCCACGATCGAGAAAAAACCGCTCTACAAAAAATCATGAATGTCCCAGACGATCTGCTTTACACCGAAAGTCACGAATGGATTAAGCGCGAAGGCAACAAAATCCGCGTCGGCATCACGGATCACGCTCAATCTGAATTGACCGATGTCGTCTTCGTTGAGCTGCCCAAAATGGATCGGCAAGCGAACGCAAAAGAAGCGATCGCGGTGGTCGAATCAGTCAAAGCCGCGAGCGATATCTACGCGCCGCTCAAAGGGACTGTGGTCGAAGTAAACAAGGCGCTCGAAGCCGACCCAGGGTTGATCAACCGAGAGCCATTCGGCCAGGGCTGGATCTTCGTCCTCAAGATCGACAATGCCGACGCCCTCAAGAATCTGAAAGACGCTGCCGCCTACAGAAAACAAATTGGCGGGGGCTGATTAGTCTTTGCCGAAGAGGAGCTCGTCGACGCCGCGGAGGACTTCTTCGACACGAATGGGCGCGGCGAAAAAGCTGTAGCCGCTAAGGATTCCGCCGGAAACCATCTGGCTTTCGGGGCGAAGGTTACTCAGCGAAAGAACCGGTGTGTCTTTGAGAGCGGCGTCGGTATGGATCTGGCGCTCGATGTTGCGACGATCCTGGTCGGCAGTATCGACTAGGATGAGATCGGGCTGGAACCAACGGGCAGCGTTGAGCGCCAGTTTATCATCGTGCTCTTCGCGAATGAGATACTTCCCGGCGCGTTCCAGTGCCCGCCGGATGAGACGAGTGACGCCGGGTTCGTGATCGATTAAGAGAATTTTTTTCGGAAACTTCATAGTGGTGAATGGTTGATTGGCGCATTCACGAGCATTGGATGTGCCACGGCCAAGCGGCCCGCGAAACCGCAGCAGCAATTTCACCCTCACCTCGATCCTTTCCCTGAGGGAGAGGAGGCTGCGTTCAGAATCGTCAGCTACACAAAGCACTATCGCCAATCGTCCCTTTCATCTTCACGCCGCTGTGCTTAATTTTGCGTTTGCCGATGAGCAGCAAAACCAAGCCCCCTGCCACCGAATTGAATTTTGAGAATGCGATGGACCGACTGGAGGCGATTGTCGAACAAATGGAGACCGGCAAATTGCCGCTGGAGGATTTGATCGTACGCTACGAGGAAGGGATGAATCTGGTCAAGGTCTGTCAGGAGCGATTGACGAATGCCGAAGAAAAGATCGAGATCATTGCCCGCAACAACGCGGGCAAGCGGACAGTTAAGAATTTTGAGCCCGCTGGCGAATTGCCGAACGATAACAAGGCGGACGAAAAGGAATTAAAAAATGACGAAGTCAGACTCTTCTGAGACAACAACTGCGCCACGGCGCCTGCTGGATGGGGTCCATTCGCCGGCGGACATCAAAGCGTTACGGGAGCAAGACTTGCCGCAACTCGCGCAGGAAGTGCGCGACGAGTTGATCCGCGTTTTGTCGCAAACCGGCGGACATCTTGGACCGAACCTCGGCGTGGTCGAGTTAACAATCGCACTGCACCGCGTGTTCAACACCCCGCGGGACCGGTTCGTGATGGACGTGAGCCATCAGGGTTACGTCCACAAATTGTTCACCGGCCGGCTCGATCGATTCTCAACGATGCGCCAGTTCGGCGGCTTGAACGGTTTTCTTTTGCGGACCGAGAGCGAGCACGATTGCTACGGCGCGGGACACGCCGGCACCGCCCTCTCCGCTGCGCTCGGCATGGCGGTAGGACGCGATCTCCGCGGCGGTGACGAAAGCATCATCGCTATCGCGGGTGACGCGGCTTTTACGTGCGGGATTAGTTACGAGGCGCTCAACAACGTCCGCGTGCAGACGAAGCGCTTTATCGTGGTGTTAAACGACAACGAATGGTCGATCGCCAAAAACGTCGGCGCGATTGCCAATTACTTTAACCGGATCGTGACCAGCGAGACCTACGCGCACCTGCACGATAAAGCCCGCAGTTTTGTGCAAGCGATTCTTGGCAAAACCGGCGTCCAGATTGCGCACAAAGTCGAGGAAAGCGTTAAAGGCTTGGTTTTGCCGAGCGTCATCTTCGAGGAACTCGGACTGCGCTACTACGGACCGATCGATGGGCACGACATCCCGCTGCTGATCCGCACGTTTGAATTTTTGAAAACGCAGGAGGAGCCGGTGCTTCTGCACATTCTAACCAAGAAAGGCAAAGGCTACGAACCGGCGATCAAACAACCGGACAAATTTCACGGGCTCGGCAAATACAAGATTGAAAGCGGCGAGACTGCGCCGACGCCTACGCCAACGTATTCGGAGATCATTGGGAAGACACTGGCGAAATTTGCCGACAACAATCGAAAGGTGGTCGCGATCACTGCAGCAATGCCAAGCGGCACCGGTTTATCGCATTTCGCGAAAGCCCATCCGACGCGCTATTTCGACGTCGGGATTGCAGAAGAACACGCCGCGCTTTTCGCCTGTGGCATCGCGACGCAGGGATTGACGCCGTTTCTCACGATCTACTCCACATTTTTCCAACGCGCTTACGACATGGCCATTCACGACATGGCCATTCAAAAACTGAACGTCCGGCTCTGCATGGACCGCGCCGGGTTGAGCGGTGACGACGGACCGACGCATCATGGCTTGTTCGACATCGGTTATTTGCGGCACATTCCGAATTGGGTGCACATGCAGCCGAAGAACGAAGACGAGTTCGTCGACATGCTTTGGACGATGGCGAATTACAATTCGGGTCCGATTGCGGTTCGCTATCCGCGCGGTTCCGGCACCGGCGCGCAAATCAAACCGGAACCAAAGCTCCTCGAGATTGGCAAGGCCGAAGTGGTAAAGCACGGCCGCGATGTCGCGATTTTCGGACTCGGAAACATGTTCGAAGTTGCGGAAGAAGCGGCCAAGAAACTGGAGGAAAAAGGAATTTCAGTGGCGCTGATTAATCCGCGCTGGATCAAGCCAATGGATACCGGCACCCTCGAGTTTTTCGCGCGCAGCGTGGAAGTCGTCGCCACCATCGAAGACCACGTGCTGCATAACGGATTCGGTTGCGCGGTAATGGAACATCTCCATTCACAGCAAATCAACACACCGGTTGCGCGGATTGGTTGGCCGGACGAATTCATCGAGCACGGAGCGGTTCCGCTCCTGCGAAAGAAGCATGGCATCACGGCCGATGCGCTGGTCGACAAGATTTTGGCGTTGTTGAAGAAAAAGCCGGCGGCGAAAACCAGCGTCGCGTAGTTGCGCCGCAGATCGACACATCGATTGTCGATCTTGTGGATGTCGATCTAGGCCATGAGCGCAATTGAGGCTCGGGATCTAACCAAGATTTACCGCACCTATCGCAAAGAAGGCGGATTGTGGGGCGCGGTTAAGGGGCTCGTTAGGCGTCGTTACGACGAAACGCGGGCTGCGGATGCGGTTTCATTTCAGATCGAGGAAGGCGAATTGGTCGGCTTTCTCGGTCCCAACGGCGCGGGGAAAACGACCGTGTTGAAAATGCTCTCTGGCTTGCTCAATCCAACCTCCGGCGATGCGCGCGTGCTCGGATTTGTTCCATGGGAACGACGCAACGAGATGAAGCGGCAATTCAGTTTGTTAATGGGGCAGAAAAACGCGCTTTGGTGGGACCTGCCTGCGCAGGAATCACTCGAGCTGAACCGCGCGATTTATGGAATCGAGCGTGATCGTTTCAACAAAGTCGTGGGCGGTTTGGCCGAGCTGCTTGAAGTCACCGACAAGATGAACGTGATGGTGCGTGAACTTTCGCTCGGAGAGCGAATGAAAATGGAACTGATTTCCGCGCTCATCCACGAACCGCGGGTTTTATTTTTAGACGAGCCGACCATCGGATTGGATGTCGTTAGCCAAAAACGCGTCCGCGAGTTTCTGCGGATATACAACGAGGAGCACCGCATCGTGACACTGCTCACCAGCCATTACATGCAGGACATCGAGGAACTTTGTCATCGCGTCTTGGTCATTGATCATGGCAAGATTTTCTTCGACGGTCCGCTCGACGAAATCATTGACCGCTTCTCCGGCCACAAAATTCTCAGCCTCACTTTCGACAAACAGGTCACGCGGGATTTTGCCCGGTTCGGCGAAGTGATCGAGCAAACGCCGATGTCGGTGCAACTAAAGGTGCCGCGCGCGAAAGTGACCGAGACCTGTCGCGAACTTTTGCAAGCCTGTGACGTCAGCGACATCAACGTTCAGGAAGTGCCGGTCGAGGAAGTGATTCGGCAACTTTTCGGCGAGCGCCGCGTTCAGCACCCGGCGGCGACGCCCGCGGCCACGGTAAACGCGCGCTAAAATCAGGTCCGGATTAGCGCGCGTTTAAGGTCGTGCGTGTAAGCGGGGTTTAATTCGAAGGCGGTCACCGGCATTTCCGCAAGTTCAATCTGTTCAGCGTAAGGAATGCTCTCGACAAACCCGGCGGCCATAAGGCTGTTGAGCGTGTCCGTAACATCTTCCGACTCCATCCGCACGAAATCCTGGATTTCGGCGCCCAGCATGGATTCAGTGAACCCGATCGCCCGCACCACTGAGGCTTCCCGGCCGGTAAGTTTGACCTGACGCATACGATGAAAAAAATAGCAGCTTCCATACCGGTGTTTCTGTCCGCGATTGCGGTTTATGCGCCCTCGTGGTCGAACGTTAGGAGGACGCTTTTTTCCATCCCTGCGGTGAAGTTTGGATAGCGCGGCGTCCAGCCAATCGCTCGCAGTTTCGCGTTGCTGACGCGCTTGTTGCTGTCGCCGCGTTTCCGTTTCGATGCCGATCTTGCAATGGATCTTCCGGCCACCCGAACGCGCCGATCCAATTTTGTGGCCAGCCAGCGATAACATTCGCTAAGCAGAATTGGCTCGTTATCGACTACGTTATAGATTTCGCCGGCAGGCCTGGGTGGCTTTAACAAGAGTTGTATCGCAGTCGCGGCATCGTCGCGGTGGATCTGATTCAGAAAACGGTCGTGTGACGGATCGATAATCGCATCGCCGCGGAGAACGTTCTTAAGCAATGCCGAGCGGCCTGGGCCGTAGATGCCGCCAAGTCGGACAACGTTTGCACCGCCGGCCCGAACGAAAACCTCGGCTTTCCGCAGAATTTTTCCGGTTTCATGCTTCGGCTTGGCCAGGCTTTCCTCGAAGACCCAGTCGCCGTCGTTCTGACCGTAAACGCTCGTGCTGCTGGTGAAGAGAATCCGCGATGCACCAAATCGGTGGAGTAGATTTCGTGCACCATCAAAATAAACACGCCGGTAAAGATCGACGTTGCCGCCTCGTGTGCTGGCGCAGTGGATCACCGCATCGAAATCTCCCGTCTGTGCAAGAACCTGTTTTTCCTGCGAAATATCGACTGCGCGAACCGAATACGATTTCCCGGAAATTTTTGCGGCTGATTCAGCCGACTGCGTCCAGCCCTCAACTTCCCAACCATCGGCGACTAACAAATCCGCTACTGCCTGGCCGAGATAACCGCACCCGGCGATGAGCACGCGCGGCATGACGTCAATCTTAGGCCGCGATCGCGGCGATCTGGATTTCGTCGAACATCTTCGGCTGGAGCGCGCGCACCTGATTCAAGCGGATCAGCTCGAGCAACGCCAGGAACGTAACCACAATCTCAACCCGGGAGACGATCTGGCCAAACAGTTCTGAAAAACGCACGGGGGTACCGCTGTTCACGCGCTCCAGGATCTTTTCAATCTTGTCAGACACGCTGAAACGCTCACCAAATATTTCGCGCAAATCGTCCCGCGCCTCGACCCGTTTGATCACTTCCTGAAAGGCGTGAATCAGCTGAAAAATCCCAACTTCGTGCAACGGCAATGGCGCATCTGACGGGGGACTGCCACCGTCGCGAGTGAAGAGTCGTTCCTGCTCGAGTGCGCGGTCGTGCAATTGCGCAGCCGCTTCCTTGAACTTCTTGTATTCGATCAGTTGGCGGATCAGGTCCCAGCGTGGGTCGTCCTCTTCGGCATCCTCCTCCGGCGGCTGTTGATCAAGTGGGAGCAGACTGCGGCTCTTGAGATAAATCAGATTGGCCGCCATGACGACGAACTCGCCCGCGATGTCGATCTTCAATTCCTTGAAAGCCTGGAGATACTCGAGGTATTGGCGCGTGATTCGTTCGATCGAAATATCGTAAATATCGATTTCGTCGCGTTTGATCAGGTAAAGCAAGAGATCGAGCGGTCCTTCAAAAACTTCGAGCTTAACCTTGTAGTCGGTCTCCATGTCTCAACGAATTGTAGATGGCACGCGCTCGAAGTAAATCGCGACGAGCTGGCGGCGACGATGTCCGATCCTTGCCCGACAGTTATGCGACTTCGTGTCGATGAACCCAAACGCTGTTCACGACGCCGAGCGCGAACATGATCATGAGCGCGAACGATCCGCTGTAGCTAACGAGCGGCAAGGGGACGCCGGTGATCGGCAAAATGGAAATCGTCATCCCGATATTCTGGAAGATGTGGGTGAAAATGAGCGCCGTGATTCCGATGACAAGGAGCAACCCGAATTGGTCCCCGGCAACGAATGCGACGAAAAGGCAGGTCAAAAGTAACAAGGCAAAGGCACTGATCAGAAACATTCCGCCGACAAAGCCCCACTGCTCGCCGATTGCGGAAAAGATGTAGTCGTTGTGCACAGCGGTCGCCGGTAGAAAGCCGAGCTCGATCTGGGTATTCGCTGCTTTAAAACCTTTTCCCGACCAACCACCGGAGCCGATTGCGATGAGCGATTGATTAATCGCCCAGGAAGAGCCCTGCTTATCGATGTCGGGATGGGCGAATGCGGTCAGCCGCGCTTGTTGATAAGGCTTGAGCACCAGGTTTGCGGTGATTGGAATCATGGCGAACAGAATTAACAGAATGCAGATCAAGTAGCGCAAGGGCATTCCGCCGACGAAGAGCAAGGCCAGCAGCACCGGCACCCAGATGATCACTTCGCCCAAGTCCGGTTGCATCAAGATCAAAAGGCAGGGCGCACCGGCAATAGCGCCGCAGACGAGCAGGCGCAACATCGGGTGCATTGTTTTGAACTGACTGAGAAATAAGGCGAGCACCATGATTCCGGCTACGACCGCGAGCTGGGCGGGCTGAAAATTAAGCGGCCCAAGATGGAGCCAGCTGCGCGCGCCGTAGACCTTTTGACCGATCAACTTCGTCAGAACCAAAAAGATGATGCCGAGCGCGTACATCGGCAGCGCCCCCCATCGGATCCAGCGGTAATCAACCAGGCTCGCAACCATGAAAGCGAAGAATCCGACCACGACCCAGTTCGCCTGCTTGCGCCAAAAATCTGCCGCCACTGGATCCTCGCGCATGTAAGTCGCGCTGTAGATGGCAACTACGCCGAAGACCGCCAGCGCGAGCATGACCACGAGTAAGAGCCAGTTTAGCCCCAGCAACTTTCTTAGAAATGGCGTCATATCGATCTATTCCAGCGCGTCGTGAGCCAATTGCGACCGGTATTTTCGAGTATACGCAGACCGAGGAATTCGCAACCACGTTTGAAGCGTCTAGCCCTTCGAAAATCGTATGCCGAACAGGCAGCCCGTCGCCGGTCCTATCCTACCGCACTTTTTCCCCAGGTGATTCGTAAATAACTGTCAATAAGAGTCTTAGGTATAAAACGTAGAAAAAAGAGGCCTTCCCTTGTCGGCCCGTTCGAACCCACCTACAATAGATTCCTTCCAGCCGGGGTTCCATTATGGCGAAGAAAACGAAACGCAAAATCGCGTATCGCACGCTGCCAATGCAGCGGCAATTAAACCTTCCGCACGAAGGCAAACATTTCGATCTGGGCGAGATGTTTAATCAATTGAATAAGCGTTACTTTCGCGGACGGCT
Source organism: Verrucomicrobiota bacterium (assembly GCA_003220055.1). Classification (GTDB taxonomy): domain Bacteria; phylum Verrucomicrobiota; class Verrucomicrobiia; order Chthoniobacterales; family UBA10450; genus AV40. Next base: position 21,090 of record QHRF01000098.1, read on the forward strand.
TCGCAATTACAAAGTGGAATGGGGCCGTCGCCGAAAACATCGGCCGAAAGACCATTTTGTTTTTGGAACGATTCAGGAAGAAGACCGCGCGATTCGCATTCATCCGCTGCTGGATCAAGCTTTCGTGCCGCGGTGGTTTTTGAAATATGTCCTTTATCACGAAATGCTGCACTCCGTCGTTCCGGACAAACCTCTGCGGAACGGAAGGCGGCGTGTTCACACCGAAGAATTCAATCGGCGCGAGCGTCAATTTCGCGGCTATCATCGGGCGCGGCGTTGGGAAGAACAAAATCTTGCCCGTTTCCTGCGTTAACTCCGAAGCCTTCGGAACTGAGTATTGAGTTAGCGTCTCTGGCCCGCCGGCGCGGGCGAGCTCGTTTCAGACGGCGAGGGAGTCGTTGCTACGTTCTTCTTGATGAGATACCAGAGGGTTGTCGCGAGCAAGAGGGATATCAACTTCGCCCGCCAGTTCTTCAGGAGCAGTGTCTTCATAACGTCCGTGCAATAAAATCTCGCCGATCCGCTGGCGAAACGTTTCCGGCGTGAAATTGCGCTCAATTCGACGGCGATGGCAAATGGAAATCGCACCCGTCTCTTCCGAAACCACGATCGCGACCGCGTCCGACTCTTCCGTGATTCCAAGCGCGGCGCGATGGCGTAAGCCCAGACTGCGGTCCAAGGTTTCGCGTTGGCTTACTGGAAAAATGCAAGCCGCCGCCGCAATCCGGCCGTTGCGAATAATCACTCCGCCGTCGTGCAACGCGGCCTTCGGATGAAAAATGCTTAAGACGAGCTCGACCGAGAAATCGGAATCGAGCGTCACGCCAGTTTCTTCGTAAACGCGAATCGAAGTATCGCGTTCGATCGCGAGCAGCGCGCCGAACTGCTTGTTCGCCAGTTGGGTAACGGCTTCGGCCAGATCATGGACCGTCTCGCGCTTCTCGCTGGTGAGGGAAAAGATGGGATGGCCTCCGAGCTCGGCCAGACCGCGGCGCAGCTCCGGTTGAAAAATTACGACCAGCGCAATCGCGAGGAAAACCGAGAAACTGCGAACGAGCCAGCCGATCACGACCAAATTCAACAGCGTCGAGATGAGGGTAAGAGTCAGAAAAACAATCGCCAGCCCGGTCAAGACTTTGGCCCCGCGCGTGCCGCGAAAGTAAAGATAGCCGTAGTAAATCCCGACACTCAGCAAGATGATCTCGATTATGCTCCGCCAGCTTCTGAACCAGAGCTGAAGAAGTTCCTGCATCATGGCAACACCGCCTCCGCGGTTCGCAACGCAGCCACGTTCTCTTTCACGTCATGGACGCGCAAAATATCGGCGCCTCGAGCCCGCAGAATTCCCGTCAGCGCAATCGTCGGCGCCGCGCGCGCGCTCATTTCCGAAGAGTTCATCAGTTTCCCCAGAAACGATTTGCGGGAAACGCCGACCACGAGCGGGCGATCGTGCACGCGTAGTCGCTCGAGATTCTTGAGCAGTGTCAAATTATGCTCCAGCGCTTTACCGAAACCAATTCCGGGATCAAACGCTAACGTCATGGGATCAACGCCGCACTCTAGGGCGCGGCCATATTGTTGTCTAAAAAAATCAGCTACTTCCGTGACGACGTCTTCGTAATGCGGATTTTTTTGCATTGTTCGCGGTTCGCCCCGCATGTGCATAAGCACAATCGCTGCCTTCCGTCTGGCCGCGAGCGACAACATCTTCTCATCTCCCCGCCCCGCGCTGACGTCATTGATGATGGACGCACCCGCATCCAAGGCCGTGCTTGCAACTTCGGGCTTCGAAGTATCGATCGAAATGGAAATATTGATCTTAGCGCGCAGTTTCTCGATCACCGGGACCACGCGTTGCAATTCTTCTTTCACTGAAACAGGTTCAGCGCCGGGACGCGTCGATTCTCCGCCCACGTCGATAATGTCGGCGCCTTCTAATGCCATCTTTATTCCACCCGCAATCGCCGCGTCAGTTGCGAAGAATTCGCCGCCGTCCGAAAACGAATCGGGCGTGACGTTGAGGACTCCCATGATCATCCCGCTCTTGGAAAGATCGACGCTTTTATCGCCGATTTTCCAAATTCGCTCTCCCATCAAGAATCAGACTAACACGATGGGGAGCTTATTCGAAACTGGCGCGAATCAATTATTTCTTCGAATAGCGACCCATTAATTCGCCCTGGCCGATCACGTGCCCGCGCATGGCAGCGTCGACCTCCCGACGTTTCGCGCCGGATTTGAGATCGAGCATCCGGTCCAGAGCAAAGATCTTGAAATAGTAGCGGTGCGTACCAGAGGGGGGCTGCGGCCCGCCGTAGCCAAGATTCGGATAATCGTTCGTGCCCTGGACCGCTCCGTTTGGCGGGCTGCCCTCGGCAATCTCGGTTGTCTTGGGATCGATGTTCCAAACTAACCAGTGGGTGAAGAGTCCGACCGGTGCATCCGGATCGTCCACGATGAGCGCCAGACTTTTTGCCTCAGCTGGCGCGCCTTCGACTCGCAATTCCGGACTAACGTTCTGTCCATTTTTGCTGAATTTCTCGGGAATCGTTCCACCTTCCTGGAATGCTGAACTGCTGATTTTCATTTTAGCTCCTCCTGCCGCAAAGGCGACCAGCGCAGCGGCCGTCATCGCACATCCGACAATAATAATTGTTTTCATCCTTTGAACTCGGTCGTTAGATCCAGCCGCCACCGGACGGATTCGCCGTGGCGAACAATCTCCAATATGTTTTCGTCAACATGACCAAAAACGGTCGCACAATTCGAGAAAAGCTCCTCGCTTTGGTGCGGGCTCCTGATTATCGGCCACGCGATAGAGATGAGATCGCGCGGGCGCTCGGACTACAGGGCCGCGATCGCGTGGAAGTTCGCAAAACTTTGCACGAGCTGGAGCACGCCGGCGAAATTGTTCGCATTCGCAAGAATCGGTACGTCCTTCCGTCCGAAGCCGATCTCGTCACTGGGAAACTGTCGATCCATCAAGCCGGTTACGGTTTCCTTGTCCCGGAAAAGGCGGGAGAGCCGGACATTTTCATCGCGGCTGAGAATACCGGCACCGCAATGAACGGCGACCGGGTGGTGGCGCGGATCAGTCGCGATGTCCCGCCGCGCCGCGCCAAAGTCCGAGCGGGTCAGGCAGCTCAACATCGGAGCGAAGGCCGCGTCATTCGCATCCTCGAGCGCGCGCGCGACACGATTGTCGGAACATTGCAACAATCGCGGAATTTTTATTACGTCGTGCCGGACGATCCGCGACTGGTGCACGATGTTTATGTTCAAGTTCCGCCGCGCGCAAAGTTGCCGAAAACACCGACGCGTGACGACAAAGTCGTTGTTCGCCTGGAGGCGTGGGAATCGCGCCACGTCAATCCCGAAGGCGAAATCATCGAAGTCCTTGGAGCCGCAACTGCGCCCGGAATCGACATGCTGTCGATCATCCGGAAATATGATTTGCCCACTGCGTTTCCAAAGAGCGTTCTCGACGAAGCGAATCGAATTCCGCAATCGGCCGAACAGAAACTCATCCAAGGGCGCGAAGATTTGCGCGATCAATTCATCGTCACGATCGATCCGGATGACGCGCGCGACTTTGATGACGCGATCAACGTTGAAAAGATCGACAACACCGGCGGTTGGCGGCTCGGCGTTCACATCGCAGATGTTTCCGCTTACGTAACTCCGGAGAGCGCACTCGACCGCGAGGCGCGGCGGCGCGGTAACAGCGTTTATTTGCCCGATCGCGTCATCCCGATGTTGCCGGAGCGACTGAGCAACGGAGTTTGCAGCTTGAACCCGGACGTGGATCGTCTCACCCATTCTGTTTTGATTGAGTTCGATAAGAACGGGCGCGCGAAGAAAGCGGGGTTCGCTAGGAGCGTGATCCGCAGCGCGAAGCGGCTGACTTACAAGGAGGCCTACGCCATCCTGCAGGCGAAACGGAACGGCGAGCTCAGTCGCCGACTCCACACGGCGTGGGAGCTTGCCTCCCTTCTTCGCCGCAAACGATTCGAGCAGGGCTCACTTGATCTCGATTTTCCGGAAGTAAAAGTGCATGTGGACGCAGACGGCAAGCCGACCCGTTTGGAAAGGGTCGAGAACGACCAATCGCACCAGTTGATTGAAGAATTCATGCTGGCGGCGAACGAAGCGGTCGCACGCGAGCTACGGCATCGCTCTATCGCGACGATTTACCGCGTGCATGAAGATCCCGATCCGGAAAAACTCGGAGAATATCGCGAATTCATTCTCAGCTTTGGCTACAAAGTCGGCGATCTCTCGCATCGGAAAGAAGTACAACGATTTCTGGCCTCGATCAGCGGTAAGCCGGAAGAGCAGGCACTCAAGATCGGTCTGCTCAAAAGTTTGAAGCGGGCGCGATACGCGGCGCAGCCCCTCGGACATTACGGTTTGGCCAAAGCCAATTACCTCCATTTCACCAGTCCGATCCGGCGTTACGCCGATTTGGTGGTCCATCGCACGCTGGCCGAACACAATTTGCTGCGACGTTCCAAGATTGACATCGGTCAAATCGAATCCCTGGCCGACCACATTTCGGATACCGAACGAAACGCGGCCGAGGCCGAAATCGAATCGGTCCGCTTAAAGAAGCTTCAGTTCTTCGAGCAACAGCTCAAGGAGCGCGATCCGCAGGTCTTTCGCGCCGCGATCATGGACGTTCGGAATTATGGCCTGGTGGTGGAGCTTCCGGACGCTCTCGTGACCGGCGTCGTGCATGTCTCCACCCTGAGCGACGATTTCTATCGCTTCGATGCGGCCCAACGCCGGCTGCTCGGCCGCCGGACAAACCGACGATTTTCAGTCGGGGATGAAATCCGCGTTTTCGTTGCGCGAGTCGACACCTTTAAACGTCAAATCGACTTCGCGATCGCTGATCAGGGCGCGAAAAAACGCCCGCGACAGCGTTAATCGGTCGCGGGGCCGTTCTCGACAGAGCCGTTCCAGGCCCGCTTTTTTCCGAAAAATCTGCTTTCCTTTTTGACGCCAACCGGCCTAAACTCCGCGGTTTTTTGCAGACATGGATAATCTCATCGAAGCAAGGGAGCTGCAGATCGAGCGTAAGCATTTTCACGTTGAGTTTCGTGAGAACGACCGCGGCAAGTTCCTTCGCATCACTGAGGAAGCGCACGGTCGCCGTAACACGATCATCGTCCCAAGCACGGGGGTGGATGAGTTTACGTCGGCGATCGACGCAGTAATCGACCACGCCGAGCGCGCGCCGGCGTAAGAAACTGTAGAGGCAGCCGTGTCGGCTGCACTTCTGAATCTGCAGGCGGCACGCCTGCCGCTACATTGCCCCGCTGCGTTGACACCTCAACCTGCGGAATTAGTTTGGCCAGTTTCCCCAATCGGGAAGACTTCATGGCAACAAAACGGAAATCGATGAGTCGAGCTTCGCGGCGGATTGCTAAAACGGCGCGAAGATCGACCCGCCTTGGCGATGCTACGGCGCGGCAGGCATCGCCGAAATCTAGATCGAATGTGCGGACGAGTTCCGGCAAGAAATCCAGGACGCCGCAATACGTGTATTACTTCGGCGATGGCCATGCCGACGGCAGCGGCAAGATGAAGCCGTTGTTGGGCGGCAAGGGCGCGAACCTGGCCGAAATGACGCGAATCGGTTTGCCTGTGCCGCCGGGGTTCACGATTACTACCGAAGTCTGCAGTTATTTCTACGCCCACAACCGCAGCTATCCGCCGCAGCTCAAGGCCGAAGTGGAATCGGCCCTCGCCAAAGTCGAAAAGTCGGTCGGCAAAAGACTTGGAAACAATGAACGGCCGCTTCTCGTTTCCGTTCGTTCGGGCGCGCGCGATTCCATGCCCGGGATGATGGACACGATCCTCAATCTCGGAATGAACGACGAAGTCGTGGAAATCGTTGCGAAAAAAACCGGGAACGCGCGTTTCGCCTGGGATTCGTATCGACGGTTTTTGCAAATGTACGGCGACGTCGTTATGGGCGTGCAAAAGCGCCCGGGCGAAGATCACGAGCCGTTCGAGAGCGAGATCGAGCATTTGAAGGACCAGGGTTACGGCAAACACGATTTCCCCGACGTAAAGTTGAGCGTCGCCGACTTAAAGGAGCTTGTGAAGCGCTTCAAGGCGCTGATCAAGGAGCGCACCGGCAAATCGTTTCCACAAGATGCCAGGGAACAGATGTGGGGATCGATCAGCGCGGTGTTCGGTTCGTGGATGAACGACCGCGCGATTGTCTATCGGCGCAAATACGGAATCCCGCACGATTGGGGCACGGCCGTGAACGTGCAGACGATGGTGTTTGGGAACATGGGCGAAAGCAGTGCTACCGGCGTTGCGTTTACACGTGATCCGGCCAGCGGCGAAAAAGTTTTCTACGGCGAATATCTGATCAACGCACAAGGCGAAGACGTCGTCGCCGGCGTGCGCACGCCCCATCCCATCGCCCATCTGGTCAAGGAAATGCCCGCCGCGCACAAAGCGCTGATGAAGGTCCGTGAACTTCTCGAGCACCATTTCAAAGACATGCAGGACCTCGAGTTCACCGTCGAAGAAAATCGCCTTTACATTCTGCAAACGCGCAATGGAAAGCGCACCGGTCACGCCGCCGTCCGCATCGCCGTCGACATGGTCGCCGAAAAGCTAATTTCGAAAAAAGACGCGGTCCGCCGCATCCCGGCCGATTCACTCGCTCATCTGCTCGCACCGATCTTTGATCGAGAATCAGCGAAACAGGCAAAAAAGATCGGCAGCGGGCTCGCGGCCGGTCCGGGGGCGGCCTCGGGTCACGTTGTCTTCAGCGCCGAAGAAGCGGTCGCCCGTTCAGCCAAAGGGCAGAAGGTCGTCCTCGCGCGCATTGAAACCTCGCCAGAAGACTTGCGCGGAATGATCGCGGCCGAGGGAATCCTCACGTCGCGCGGCGGCGTTTCTTCCCATGCCGCTTTGGTTGCGCGGCAAATGGGCAAGGTTTGCGTCTGCGGCGCAAGCGGGATCCAGATCGATTATCAAAAGCGCACGCTCAGTGCCAACGGCACCACCTTGGCTCAAGGCGATTACATTTCGATCGACGGAACAGCAGGCGAAGTTTTCGCCGGCGAAGTGACGACTGCGCCATCGGAAATCATCCAGGTATTGGTCGATCGATCGCTGGAAGCGAAAAACAGCCTTACCTACCGCGAGTACGCGAAACTGATGACCTGGGCGGACGAATTCCGGAAACTCGGTATTCGGACAAATGCCGACACGCCGGAACAAGTGGCTAACGCGGTTGCGTTCGGCGCTGAAGGAATCGGACTTTGTCGAACCGAACACATGTTTTTCGAAGGCAATCGGATCGACGCGATGCGCGAGATGATTTTGGCCGGCACCAAAGAAGAGCGATCGCGGGCAGTGGCTAAATTGCTTCCTTATCAACGAAAAGACTTCGTCGGAATTTTCACTGAGCTGAAAGGATTGCCCGCCACGATCCGGTTTCTCGATCCGCCGCTTCACGAATTTTTGCCGAACGATCACGCCCAGCAAAATGAGCTGGCAAATAAACTCGGCGTCCCCGCTGAGCAAATTTCGCGGCGTGTGCACGAGCTGCACGAGTTCAATCCGATGCTCGGGCATCGCGGCTGTCGGCTCGGGATTACCTTCCCTGAAATTTCCGAGATGCAAGCGCGCGCGATTTTTGAAGCGGCCGCGGAAGTGCAAGAGAACGGAATCAAAGTGCGGCCGGAGATCATGATCCCGCTGGTTGGATTTCCGCGAGAACTCAAGCTTCAGATCGACATCGTCCGGCGCGTGGCCGAGGAAGTGGCAAAGAAAAAGAAGACGAAATTCGATTATCTCGCCGGCACGATGATTGAGATTCCGCGCGCGGCCCTGTTAGCGGATGAAATTGCGCGCGACGCCCAATTCTTCAGCTTCGGCACCAACGATCTCACCCAAACGACGCTGGGGATGAGCCGCGACGATTCCGGAAGTTTTCTACCTACTTACGCCGAGCTCGACATCATCGATACAAATCCGTTTGCGTCGATCGATCAGCGCGGCGTCGGCCGTTTGATGGAAATGACGCGAGATCTCGGCCGGAAAACGCGACCGGACATCAAGCTTGGAATCTGCGGCGAACACGGCGGCGAACCCAACAGCGTGAAATTCTGCCACCGGCTCGGCTTGGATTACGTCAGTTGCAGTCCCTTCCGAATTCCAATCGCGCGCCTCGCCGCCGCCCAGGCCGCTATCGCGGAATAGATGCCGATCTTTGGATCTACTTCGCCGTCGGCTGAGCGGCCTGAAATGCCTGCCAGGCCTTCCAGGCGCGTTCCCAGTTTTGTTTTTCGGCCCAGCATTGGGCTTCGAGGTAGCGGAAGTATGCCGGCGAATTTCCGCGCTCACTGAAATGGCGCACGGTGTTCAGCGCGTCGTCGACCCGGCCGCTTTGCATTTGCGCGCGGTAAAGTTCATAGCCGATCGCGTAATTGTCGGGCGCAGAGCGGAAACGGCTTTCGAGTTGTTGGAGAGATGCGCCGGAAGCAATGCGCGGCAATGCGACCGGTTCGCCGTAGCGCTGAGTCAGTTCGTAGGCAGCGCGTAAATCATTGTTGGTCGCGTCATACTTGGCTACGCCGAGCCAGGCGTAGGGCAACCAATCGGGATGCCGCGTAGTTGCTCGCGAAAGTTCGGCGGCATCGCCGCGCTCAGACCAGTACGCGAAGAGCGCGAGTTTCTCCGTCTCGCTGAACGAACTAAGCTCGGGATCGTTCTCCAGGATTTTAGCAAGCGCGCGATTAAAATCGGCACCGGAGATCCGCGCTAGATAAGGTAATGCGAGATCGTGACTGCTGACACCGAGCTCAGCGAGAATGCGACTGACTTCAGTACTGCGGAGCGAGGCCTTGCTCAACATGCTCGCAAACACGCCGGCACGGTCCGGCCCGGCGCGGCGCAACGCTTCTCGCCACGCGGTCGCGGCCAGGACGGGCTGCGATGAAAGCCAGATGTTGCCTTCCGCCAGCGGAAGTTCGTAAGAAATTGGTTCAAGAAAACGCGCGCGCCGGAAATCGGTGAGAGCGTTGTCGGTCTGCTTCAACTCGGCCTCGGCAACAGCTCGGGAAAAATAAAGTTCCCAGTCGAGCGGCGCCCATTTCAGTCCGGTCGTAGTAACTGCGATGGTTTCGGTGAAATTGCGCTCGCGGTTGTCGATGGTGGCGAGTTGTTTCGCGTTGGTAACGCCGACGGAGCCGGGAAGTAATTTCTGTCCTTGGACAGCGACAACCCACGAACTGCCCACGACGAGCAAGATTAATCCGATCAACCGAAACAAGATCGAGACCGATCGGCTTGGTTTGAAGGAGTGCGGACGATGGAGCGAAATCCCGAGCAAAAAGATGGCGGCAAACGAGGTGCCAACGCGATGACCGGAGACATCGACGAGCCCGTGGAGAGCGAACAGGATTGCCGCAATGAGGCTGGCAAGCCGATACCGCTGGTTGGTGCCTTCGCGCAACGGATAAATTTTTCGAACGAGAAGAATGAGTCCGACGATAACAAGAACGACCGCGAGCCAACCAAGCTCGGTCCAAAGCCAGAGCCAATCGCTCTCTGGGTGAATCGCGCGCCGGTCGCTGTAGGAAGCTGCGCGAAAAACGGCAAAGACATCTTCAAAATTGCCAAGACCGATTCCGACCCAGGGCGAATCGCGAATAAGCTGAAAGACGTCGGAAAAGATCCGCCAGCGGAAATCGTTGGAGATGCCGGCGTTGGCGAGATTGCGAAGATGAAATCGTTCGAGTGTTTGCCCGCCAAAAAGCAATAGAGCAGTAAGCAGAAGCAGCAAAAATGAAACGACGAGCGCGATTCGCGAGGGAGAACGTTGGCGAAGCGAGAAAACGCCGAGCCAAAGCACACTGCCGGCAACGAGAATGCCAATCCCGGCGCGTGAAAAATTCAGGATGATGGCGGTAATCACCAGGACAAGCGCCGCGCCCCAAAGGATCCAGCGTTTGCGGTCTTTGCGAATGTCGTCCTGGCCGCAGGCCAGAATCACGATCGCCGTCAGGCCAAAAAGGTTTCCGGTTTGATTGCGATTCGGAAATGGGCCGAAGTTGCGTTCGTTGTGCCACAAAGGCGGCGCGGTTTTCGCCAGCCAGAATAAAATGCAGATTGCCGCGAGCGCGGTAATGCCGGCCGCGAATAGGCGCAATGCGCTGCGCACTTCACGTAATCCGAGCCGTTCGCTGCATACGACGTAGAGCCAGGTCAGGCCCGCCAGGAAACTGATGAAGGATGTTCCAGTGATCCATGGTTGCAGACTCAAAGTGTTCGGAAGCGCGATCCCGAAATCGTTGATGTAAGTTGCGCGCCAGTTTGGTTGATAAAACCAATTCGCCGGCAAAAACGCGGTCCCCGCCAAAAGCACAAGCGCGAGCAAGACGAGATTGCTGGGGAGCCCAAGTGAAAAACGCGGCGGTCGCGCCAGCAAATAAATTCCGAGAAGCGCGACCACGATTCCCTCGCCCCATTTTTGAGTGGCGCCGCCGAGAAAACAGGCAAGCACCGGAAGAAGGGCCAGAAACGCTTCTGGGAATGGACCGGGTGTGCCCTTACGCTCGCTGCCAGATTCAGCTCGTTCGATTGCGTTCTCCATCAGGCAGCGCGCGCTGGAATGGTATGGGAATCGCTTTTTACAACGATTCGCCTGGAGCTGCGAAATCTCATGTGGTCCAGAATTCTAGCACGAGTTGAAGGTGTGCGGCCATCGCGTACTCTCATGACCAGCGCAGCAAAATAGAACATGGTCACGCAACGGACGGAAGGACTTTACCGTGTCTTCCTGTTTTGCCAGATCATCATCGTCGCCGCGCTTTTCTGGTTCGGCGTCTGGATCATGGCGCCGGGCGGCGCCCTGACCTGGGGCCGTTATAGCATTTACTGCGGGATGCTCGTGCTTGGGTTGATGTTGGAAACGCTGAGCCGTTCAAAGAACTTTTTTTTGCAAAATGAACTGCTTCGCCCGCATCGGCTTAGTCTTCGGCAAACGGCGGCCAGCATCGGGCTGCTCGTGCTCTACCTCGTCGCCGCCAAGGACGCATTCATCTCGCGTATATTTCTGTTCAACTTCGTCCCGTGGCTCTACATCGCGCTTCTTTTCTCACATCATTATCTCCCCTCGCTCTTGGCGCGACGAATTTTCCGCCGCGAAGACAAAACGATCTTGGTCGGTTCGAGCCAACGCGTGGCGCAACTGCGGGAGTGGCTGGAGCGCAAAGCGGAAATTGGTTTGCGCACAGTTGGCTTAATTTCCGATGACGATCAGATCGACAATCCGGGGGTTCCGTTGCTTGGCCGGCCCGACCAACTTGAACAGATCATTCGCGATCACGGCATCACCCAAATCATTTTGCTCGAGTTCCCGCTTTTCTCCGAGGCCAATCAAAACGTGATTCAAATTTGCGATCAGCTCGGCATCCGCTTGCTCATCTTGAGCGATCTCGAAGAACGGTTGCGCCATTCGGTGACGCACTTTGAAGATGGCGGCTTTCGATTCATTGGGTTGCGCGAGGAGCCACTGGAAAATCCACTGAACCGATTTCTCAAGCGCGCGATCGATATCGCGATCGCGCTCCCGGTCATGCTCGTCATCTTTCCGGTGCTGGCTGTGATCGTTTTCATCGCGCAGCGATTGCAGTCGCCGGGTCCGCTCTTTCACCTGCAAAACCGCGCCGGAATGCAAAATCGACAGTTCAAGATTTACAAATTTCGCACGATGCACGCCAACAATGGCGAGCTATCGCGTCAGGCCGGCATTTCCGATGAACGAGTTTATCCTTTGGGAAAATGGTTCCGCAAACTGAGTGTCGATGAAGTCCCGCAGTTTTGGAACGTGCTCCTCGGCGACATGAGCATCGTCGGCCCGCGACCGCATCTGATCGAACACAACCAGCAGTTTTCGAAATTCATGGGTAACTATCATGTGCGTACGTTTGTGAAGCCAGGCATCACCGGTTTGGCGCAAGTGCGGGGATTTCGCGGGGAAGCACGGAACAACGCCGACATCGAAAACCGTGTCGCTTGCGACATCGAATATCTCGAGAACTGGAATCTCTCGCTCGAGTGCGGAATCATTCTGCGCACGTTCGCACAACTGATTCGGCCGCCGCGCAGCGCCTACTAGTCGGACGGTAGCTGGCGGGGAATCTGCCGTTTTCCACGATCGCGCATTTTCGCGCGAATCAGATATTCGTACCAGCCCATGCTGGCGCAATAAGCGAATCCTTCGCGGCCCTCGAGAAAGCCGCCCTTCAAAATATACATATGCAGAAAACGCAGGAGCGGCCAGCCGGGAATGCGGCTCAGGACCGGTTTGAGAGCGCGATTTCGGCGGGAAGGATCTTTCGAAAACAATTCGCGCCACGAAGCGGAGCGCGAGAACCGATCTGCCGCTTCTTCACCAGAATATTGATTATGCTTCGCCCACCACACTTCCCAACCTTTGCTCAGCGCATAGTGCAAGTACGGCTCCCGGACGTAGCCGAGCTCGCCATCAACTCGCCCTTCTTTCTGGCCGTGGCCGCTGTCGATGAAATCGGCACGGCCGCGCCGGACGATTCGCAGCTGCCATTTAGGAAACGAATCACTGCGCCGGAGCCAGCGCTGATCGAGCATCATTTTCCAGCAACAATAAAAACCGGCGACTAAATCAGGCGTGTCTTGGATTGTGTTCGTGACTGCTTGCCGAAATTCCGGCGTCGCAATCTCATCGGCGTCGAGGAACAAAACCCATTCGCTCTTCAAATCGCAATTTTCGAGCGCCCAGTTTCGCTGCTGCGCGAACGATTCAAAGGAATGTTCGTAAACGCGCGCGCCGGCCTGCCGAGCGATTTCCTGAGTGCCATCATCGCTGCCGGAATCGACTACCACTGCTTCCCCGAAGCCGGCGATGGATTCCAAACAACGAGGCAGATTGTCGGCCTCGTTTTGCGTGAGAACGATGATGGCGAGTGATTCCAGCATGGAGGTGATCATTCGATGCGAAACAAAGTAAAGGAAACCTCGCCGACGTCGGCCGTCGCTGACGAAATAGCTGAGCGAACGTCGTAGCGCGCAAACAAAGTGCGATAGAGTTTCGCGTCCATTTTCATGGCGTAACCCTTCCGCTGCCATTCGGCCAACAATGCATTTTCATAAGCAGCCTCAGGTGGCAAAAAAATGCAGTGGTCCCCGCTGGAAAGAAACGCCGGAATACCCTTTTTAATTTCGCCGTGGAAATCTTTCTCGTGCAACGGCAAGTTGACGTGCTCGACGTGGTATTCAAAGTCCCACGGCCATGCGTTGCCAATGATCACGGCCGGGCGGTCTTGGCACTGGTCGAAAAGTTTCCGAAGGTAGTTCAATCGGTAATACGGCTTTTGAAGGACGGCTTGGAAATAACTTCCCGATACGAAGAACGGGCGCGTTAATTGTCGATCTTTGAAGATGTCGATGGTCACGACAGCTCCGAGCAAGGTAAAAAACGTAAGAGAGAGAAGTAAGACCGGAGATCGACGGACTGCGAGCAGCAAGAGGAATGGCAAAGCGACGAGCAAGTGCGCGGCTTTGGAAGGGTGCAAAAAAAATACCGCCAAAAAAATCAACGGCACAACGCACGACATCGTAAAGACGAAGTTTTTCGATTCCATTTGCTTTCGGAGATCACGCACCGCAGTGATCAGGACCCAGCAGAGCAAAAGAAAGACCGGCGGCGTAAAAGCTTGAAAGATGATCCGGTAAACGCCGCCAAGAATCGATTCTCGCAAATTCATTCCCGCGGTGTAGGGCGCGCGAATGCCAAGGAGCAAAACTGGAAGCCAAACAATGACGACCGCCATTCCCGTTAGCGCGACGGTGATAAACGCATACTTCCAGCCGAGTTTCGAATTTAGCAGGCAATAAATCGGAAAAATAATCGCCGCGAAGACGAGCTCCGGCCGGCAACCGGTCGCGAGCGCGAAACAAAAGATCGACAACGACAGCCGGGTAAAGTTCGGTGTTCCCGGTCGAACAATCAGAAACCGCACCGCGACGAGCAAAAACAGAAGACCGAAATTAAATTCTTCGCCGTCGACCGCGTTAAAAAGGAATTGCGTTGAAAAGGCCAGACAGATCGCGGCTAGGAGGGCGCGCACACGTGTCGCGCCGAGATGACATAGCAGATTGTAAAAAATGATGAGGGTGGCGAGCGCGCCGGCGGCCTGGCAAACGAGATAGACTATATCGTCAAACTCGACGCCGAAAACTTTCTGTAAAATCCATCCGGTCGCTCCAAAGAGATAAAACTCGGTCGTGGGATGACCGGGAGGCCGCGAAACGTCGAGCTGACCCCTGTTCAAGAGCGCCTGAGTCGCGCGCACAATTCCGTGGCCGTCGCCGCGGGCCAGACCGTGATTGAATTGAAGCGCGAGAATTGCGCCGTAAAAAAGGAGAAGGACGACGAAAGCCCCGTGCCGAGACAGGGCGGAAAAATTCATGCCGAAGGGGGCCGCGATCTTATAATGCGACACGGGTTCCCGGCCGCGACGACGTTCTCCGGAACATCCTTAGTCACGACCGAACAAGCGCCGATCACGCTCCGCGCGCCGATCGTTACTCCCGGCAACACGAATGCGCGGGCGCCGATGAATGCGTCTTCGCCAATCGTAATCTTGGCCGCGACCAGCGGCATCTCCGGCCGATCGAAATCGTGGGTGCCGCTACTGAGATAAACTTCCTGGGCGACCGTTGCGCGGGCGCCGATTTCGATTTCGCCTAACGAATAAGCATTGGCACGGTCGCCGAGGCAGGCGCGATCGTGCAGCGTCAAATTCCACGGAATGGCGATGCGTGCGCGTTGATGGACGAACGGAGTGCCATCGATCCTGGCGTCGAAGACGCGGAGCCAAAACAGCCGCCATCCATTGAGTGGTTTCGGTGTCCAGACACAAAAGAGCGTCCAGCAGAATTCCCAGAGCACGCGCAGAAATCGCTGACTCATTGGCCACGGCGAATCGTAGGCCGATTTCTGCGTTGGATTCACAACGGTTTCGTTAGACACAGTTCTCGCTCAGTAAAAATACACGTCGGTGCTGGTCACGCCAAAACGCCCCGGCCCTACACTTTCGAAAATGTTGACACGGTGCGCGCGATTCGTCTGCCGCAGCTCGCGATAGCGCCACGAATCGTCCACCACAATGATGCCGCCGGGTGCGATTTGTTCCTCCGCTGCACGAAAGCAGATTGGGCGCACAATGGCCGTCCATTCGGTTCCGTCGACCACAATCACATCAACGATCGATTGTCGTACCGCCTTCAAATAGTCGGAAGCTACGAACTCTTCCTCACCAGTGAATGCCACTGGCTGGTAGCGAACATCGGCGTTTTCGATTCCGCGTCGCGCAAGTTTTGCCGCAACAATCTCGCACCAGTGCGCATTGTCCTCTACGCTCGTGACGGATTTGCAGTGCTGCGCGAAAAACAAAGTTGAGCCGCCGCTGCCAAACTCAAACACCTGCATCTCGTTGCGCAGGTAGCTCTTAAGGAAATCGATTGCCGCGTACGAAAACCATGGCAGCTCGAGTTCGACGGGCTCCCTCCGGGTAATGAGATTGTGCGCGACGTAGCGCGGAACGTTGCCTGGATGTTGCAATAGGTGACCGGCGAGCTTGGCGATGCGCTGTGAATTCGTAAGATCCATCGTTAGGCTGGCTGAGTTTGCACTTGTTTGAAATCGGAGAGGAAAAGATCGGCCACGCGCTCGGGGGAGTACTCGATTGACTTGCGATGACCGGCTTCGGCCACGCGCGAAAGCAACTCTTCGTCGCCGATCACAGTCTCCATCTTTTGGCGAAGCGAATTGGCGGCGGATTTTGTGCGATGGTCAAAAATAAAGCCAGTTTGGCCGTCGCGAATAAAATCTTGGAAGCAATCAAGGTTTGAAACCAACACGGCGCAACCATCCGCCATCGCTTCAAGCGGCGCGAGCCCAAACGATTCGCCGCGCTCGGACAGGGACGGATAAATAAAAAGTCGCGCCTTACGAAACACGGACGCGAGTTCGCCGGGATCAAAAATTGGCCCGGTAAAGCTTATCTTTCCTTCCCCTTCCCCAGCAGCAGATTGAAGCGAAGCCAAATAGCCTTCGCCTCCACCGCCAAGTCGCGTTCCGGTTGGGCCAACGATCATCAATTTCCAACCAGCAAAAGCACTCCGTGCGCCGTTAACGAACGCCTCGACCAAAAGATGGACGCCTTTCTCGGGATGCACTCTTCCGACGAAAAGGATGATTTTGTCCCGATCGCCGATAGCCGCTGGAGAAGCGGTAATTGTTCGCGCCTGCGAATCCGTCCTTTGGCGGATCGATCTTGTCACCGGATATGGAATGGCTGTGACCTTTTGTCCAAGCCGTGGAGCTTCCGAGGCGATCGCACGCGCGACCGAATGCGATGGCGCCTGTAACCGCGCGGCTTTGCCGTAAAAACGCATCTGTCCTTTGGGATAGCGTCCGACATGCACATAAATTTTGCCACGCTTTGAATCGCGCGGCAAAATCGGAAGCCAGAATGTGTTCGTCACAATGATGTCGGCCTCGGGCAAAATCGACCTCGTCCGGAGCGAATAAATCAGATCGAGAAATTTCAACCAAAGGAGCGAGCGCGGCGTGTCGAAACCGTCAACGCGCAAATGTTTCACTCCGTCGATGGTTTCTTCGCGCAAACGTTCGGGCGTTTTCCGCGACACGATCACGACTTCGTGACCGCGCTTAACGAACTCGGGCGCGAGCGTAAACCAGACCTTTTCCACGCCGCCGCCCATTGTCGGCGGCACCGGGAAAAATGCGCCCAGGACGATCGTTATTTTCACTGGGCGGTCGGCGGCTCGTTTAAGATCTGCAAGAGGGATTCGACCGCGCGGTCGATTTCGAAACGTTGTTCGAAACAGCGTCGCGCATTTTCTCGAACCATTTCACGTTCTGCCGGTGCCGTGCCGATCCAACGTTGGAGCAGACGAGTTGTGCCGGCGAGATCGTCCGATTCAACGTAACCGGCACGATCGGCCTCGATCTCACGCCAGATGTTTACCCGATTCGAAATTAAAACCGGAACTCTGGCGGCGAGCGCTTCAACCACAGAGATCCCGAAATTCTCCTGATGCGATGGAAGAACGAATGCCTCCGCGTTGGCGAACGCGCCTTGTTTCATCGGCCCTTCCAACATCCCGGTAAAAACAATGCGATTGGTCAAATTCAAACGGGTGACTTGTCTGCGCAGATCAGATTCCCAGCCGACCTGATCTGGCCCCGCCAGGATCAGAGAAATCGAATCGTTCGACCGCATTTGCGCAAAAGCCTCAAGCAACATGTCGCAACCTTTCTTCGGATGTAAGCGGCCGAGGAAAAGAAAAATCCGCGTGTTCTGCAGTTGCGGATAACGCGAGAGAAATTCCGATTTCGCATTCGATGAAATTGGCGGTGCTTCAACACCAAGCGGCGAAACTTTTTCGCGGCAACGATAAAGCCAGAACGATTTGCGCGCCTGGGAACGTTCCTCTTCCGAAGTGAAGATGACTGCAGCGGCATTGCGCAGGACGCGATATTCAGCCCAGGGCCAGTAGAGCCATTTTTTAAGATGCTTGAGTGGAAACGTTTCCTTAAACCAAGGATCGAGCATGCCGTGAGGAAACACGTAGTACGGAATGGAAGAGCCAGCGTAACGTCGCCAGGCAGCGAAGCTCAAGTATTGCCAGATTCCGTTTACGATCACCCGATCATAATCGCCGCCTTGTTTTTTCAGCCACGGCAGTAGCTTCGACGAATATCGATAACTCGTTAGGCCGGCGCCGAGCGCGTGAATGGGAAGAGCGATATCGGCAAGCCAGGGCGAGGCTGAATCGTCCAACACGACGATGTCGAGCCTATGCCCACGACGCGCGAGCCCCCGACTGAGCGCGAGGACCGACGCCGCCACCCCGCCGACGCTCGGATCGAGCGTGTGCACCAATTGCAGAATCTTCAAAGCGCTAAACAACGAAACCTTCCGTCCGCCGGAAATATTTGCAGTCGTGCGAAAGCGATTTTATCGGCCGCGCCGGAACGCCACCGTAAAGTTGATAGGTATCGGTGAAATTTTTGTTGAGAAGAGATTTCGCTCCGAGAACGCAAAAATCGGGCAACGTGCTTCCACCGAGCAACACGCAATTGGTCCCGACAAA
>QHRF01000077.1 GCA_003220055.1 Verrucomicrobiota bacterium
CGCCCGCCACCAAAGCAGAAGCCGGTCATGACGAAAACATCGACATGAAGAAGTGCGCGCAGATTCTTGGCCAGGAAACGGCCGAGCGCGTCAAAGACCTCAGTCTGCAAATTTATTCGGCCGGACGCGATCACGCTGGCAAGCGCGGGATCATCGTTGCCGACACCAAGTTCGAATTCGGCACGGTCGACGACAAATTGCTGTTAATCGATGAAGTCCTCACTCCGGATTCATCACGCTTTTGGCCGGCGGATCATTATGTCGTCGGCCAAAGCCCGCCGAGTTTCGATAAACAATTCGTCCGCGATTATCTCGAGACGCTGGATTGGAATAAAACCGCCCCAGGTCCGAAATTGCCCGGCGACGTGGTCGCGCGGACCGCCGCGAAATATGTTGAAGCGTTTGAGAAGTTGACCGGCGAAAAATTAAGGTAGGGGCGATTGACCCCAATCGCCCGCGGGCGGTTCGGTGAACCGCCCCTACCTAAGCAGCTGACTCACTTCCGATTTCTCTTCCTTCAGTTCCGCGACCGATTTGTCGATCTTGTCGCGACTAAAATCGTTAATCGGCAGTTTCTGCACGATTTCCCATTTGCCGCCGCGAACGCGCACCGGAAATGACGAAATCAAATCTTTTTCGACCCCATAACTTCCATCCGAACAAATCGCCACGCTGTGCCAATCGTCGCGCGGCGTGTCGTTCGTGAGAAATCGAACGGTATCGACGACCGCGTTCGCCGCCGAACCGGCCGATGAAAGTCCACGCGCCTTGATAATGGCCGCGCCGCGCTGTTGGACTGCCGCGATAAAATCTTCTTTTAGCCATTTCTCGTCGCCGATCACTTCGTTCGCAGCGCGATTATCGATCTTCGCGTTGTAGAAATCCGGATACTGGGTGGAGGAATGATTTCCCCAAATCGTCATGTTCGTTACGCGGGTGATTTCCACACCGGCTTTGTGCGCCAATTGCGCCCGGGCGCGGTTTTCGTCCAGCCGCGTCATGGCAAACCAGCGATGCTGCGGAATTTCCTTGGCGTTGTTCATGGCGATCAAGCAATTGGTGTTGCACGGATTTCCAATTACAAGGATGCGCACGTCGGCAGAGGCGTTTCGTTCGATGGCCTGGCCCTGGCCGACAAAAATCTTGCCGTTGATCCCAAGAAGATCTTTTCGCTCCATTCCAGCCTTGCGCGGAACGCTGCCGACAAGCAGCGCCCAGTTGATGTCGCGAAAACCTTCGTCGAGATCGGCCGTCGGCACGATTGATTGCAGCAACGGAAAGGCGCAGTCGTGCAATTCCATGACCCCGCCTTCAAGCGCACCGAGCGCGGCGGGGATCTCGATAAGATGCAACGTGATCGGTTGATCAGCGCCAAACATTTCGCCGGAAGCGATGCGGAAGAGGAGCGAGTAGCCGATTTGTCCGGCAGCCCCAGTGACGGCGACTTTAATCGGAGACTTCATGATTCAATTAGAATGACGAACGACGAATGTCTAATGACGAATGAAGTCCGAATGACAAAATGACGAAAACGTGGTGGCAACGTATTTCGGCATTCTGGTTTCGTCATTCCTTCGGTTCGTCATTCGTGCTTCGTCATAATGTCCGTCCACTTTTCTCCAGCAGCGCTCTAATTAATTGCATTCGCTTGCGCTCTTTTGGACTCGAGCGCAGCTGCGACACGCTGCGTTGCATTCGGCGCACCCAGTTCGAGCTCGCCGCTGTTCCCGGAATATTGAAGCGATATTTGCGCGCTAGTAGGTCGGTGATCATCACCAACGCAATCCACGATTCGCTTTTGAAAAGCGCTTCCATCATCGCCGGGTAAAAGTCGCGTTCGAAATCGATCTGCTCACTCGTGCGGGTGAATCCGGTGAAGGTCGCGATCTTTTCGAGTTCACGACGCGCTAGATCGGATGCCTGCCGCGCCGTAGAATCGCGAAGGTGGGTCAATGTTGGGTGCTCGAATGCTTCGTCCCACAGTGCGCGCATCGGCTGGTGATCGTGCGTCGCGTAAGTGGCGACGGAGAGTCGCTCGTATTCCGCGCCGGGCGTAACGCGGCCGTTATAAAATTCCCACTGTGGGATTTTGAAGCCGGCTACACCTAACGAACGCAAACTCGGACGAACGTAATCAGGCACTGTGCCGAGGTCTTCGCCGATAACGCGCACATCGTCAGATTCTTCCAGTACCGCGCGAAGGTAATTCTCACCTTCCTTTCGATTCGCTTCGCAATTGTCCGGGGTCGAATCATCCCGCGGATGGAAATGCGGCGCTCGACCTCCGGTCCGCTCGAGCATTTGGTCCCATTCCAGCGGAAGAAATTTCTTGTTCCGCCGCGGACGCCAGGGAAAAGCGTAGATGCGATAGAAGCCGAGCACGTGATCGATGCGAAAAAGATGGAAGCTGCGCCGGATGCTGCGGACACGTTGCCGCCACCAATCGAAATTCCGGCGACGCATCATATTCCAGTGAAAAATTGGGATTCCCCAGTTTTGTCCCCATTTCTGAGTGAACTGATCGTCTTTAAAATGAGATTCCGGCGGCGCGCCACCGCACCAGTCATGCGCAAATTCATCCGGCCGCGCGAAAACGTCCGCGCTGTAATAATTCACGCCGAAGGGAATGTCGCCCATCAATGCGACGCCGCGTCTTTCGGCGTAGGCTTTGATCGCCGACCACTGTTCGCTCGCGATCCACTGGACGTAACGGAAGAAGTTTTCGCGCTCACGGAAATGTTTTTTCTTTTTCGAAGGCTGTCGCTTAAGCCAGGCCCGCGCTGTCTCGATGTATTGATGCTCCGGCGGCCATTTGTCCCAGGCTTCGCTCTCACCGTTCTCTTCGACGAGCGCGCGAAAGAACGCGTAGTCATCAAGCCAGGCGGCCTCCTGATCGCAGAAATTTCGAAACTTCGACTGTCGATCTTGCGATGCGTGCGCAGAGAAATTTACGAACGCCTTCTCGAGCAAACGGCGCTTTAGTTTTTTAACCGGTCCGTATTTGACCGCTCCGTGGCGAAGTTTCGTAAGATCGGCATCGGCGAGCGCGGCCTCGTAATCGTTGCGCGTAAGATCCTCGGGCGAACCGGGCGCCAGATGGAGTGTCGTCGGTTCAATCGCTATCGCGCTGACCGCGTTGTAGGGGCTGTTGTCGCCGCCCATCTCGTTGATCGGCAACAGCTGCACGAGCTTGAATCCGATTTCGGCCGCCCAATCGATGAACTCGCGGAGGACCGCGACGTCGCCGACGCCGAGATCGTTCTCACTTCGCAGCCCAAAAAGCGGCGCAAGAATCCCGGCAATCTTTTTCTCAGGTGAGAGTTCCATCAATTCCCTTTAGCCACAGATAAACACAGACGGACACGGATTCAGAATACAAGGCGTTTGAGTTCTACTTTTGAGCGTCCGAAGTTGAGAAGAAGACCGAGTTTAATCCCGGTTGCCTTAAGCTCGTTTAATAGTTGTGCTTCGTCTCGCTTGTCGTACTGAGGCGCGATTTTGACTTCGACAAGTACGACATCCTCAACCAACAGATCGGCATCGTACTCGCCGACGACGACGTCCTTGTATCGAACGGTGATCCGCTTCTCCAATTCTACCCTGAAACCACGCCGGAGCAGTTCGACTTGAAGCGCTCGATGGTAAACGCGCTCGAGAAACCCGTAGCCAAGTTGTGCATGAACCTCAAACGCAGCCCCAATGATTGCTTCCGTGATTTCCTTATGCGGAAACAATGTCTCGCTCTCAACTCCAAGCATTCTTTATCTGTGTTTAATCTGTGTCGATCTGTGGCTAAGACTTAGCCTCTTTGCACCTGCCAGTCTTCGACAAGTTTGTTCGGAATTTCTCTCAAAAATCGCGATGGCCGCTGGAAAACGTCGCCGTAGCCGCCGGTCAAACGCATGTGCGGATAGGTCAGATAAAGCTCGTCCTTGGCCCGGGTGATCGCGACGTAAAACAGACGCCGCTCTTCTTCCAATGCTTCGCGGGTGTCGATCGAACGGCTGCTTGGAAACATTCCGTCAGTCAACCAGATCACGAATACGGTGTGAAATTCGAGCCCTTTCGCTTGGTGAACGGTCGAAAGATTGACCGCCTCCTTGTCGGCGGTCTGGTTCGGGGCCGCTTCCGCGTCGACGTTGCTGATGAGCGCGAGCTGCGACAGAAATTCATTCACATCTTTGAATTGGCGCGCAAACGCGGCCAGCTGGTTCAAATCTTCACGCCGCAGCTCGTAATTGGTGAAGTTCACTTTCGCGTAATCGTCGTAGATCGCTTCGACCACCGACGTAATCATCTCTGAGGGCGGATTCGGTTGTCCGCCGGGGGCGATTTCATCGAGGGTTTGCGCGAGCTGGGTCCAATGCTTCTTCGATTTCGCGTTCACGCTCATCGCCAGTAAACGTTCGCTAAACGACGTGATCTCGCCGCGCTCATTCAACGATTTGTCCCATGCGTTCCAAAGATTTTCGGCGCTCCGGTTCCCGATGCCGGGAAGCAATTTCACCATCCGTTTGAATGCGACTTCGTCGCGCGGATTGGCGACGAACCGAATGAACGAGATCACATCCTTAATGTGCGCCTGTTCGAAAAAGCGGACGCCGCTGGTGATTTGGTAGGGGATTCCACGCCGCGAGAGTTCCAATTGCAGTTCGAGTGCGTGATAATGTGCCCGATACAGCACGGCGATCTCGTTAAGATCGACATCTTCATCGCGCAATTCGAGAATTCGTTGCGCGATAAACTGCGCCTGCTCGCTACCGTCATTCAGCGCGACCACGGCCGGCTTCGCCGCGGCCGATTCGCGTGTCGGCTGGAGATTTTTCTGAAACTGGTCAACGTTCGCGGCGATGGCCGCGTTCGCGACTTCGAGGATTTCCGGCACGCTCCGGTAATTCATTTCGATCTTAAAAACCTTCGCATCAGGATAACGTTTCGGAAATTCGAGGATGTTTTGGAAATTGGCGCCGCGCCAGGAATAGATCGATTGCGCGTCGTCGCCGACGACCATGATGTTGCGATGTTCGCGCGCGAGGAGATCGATTAAGTCGGCCTGGATCTTGTTCGTGTCCTGATATTCGTCGACCAGGATGAATTGAAATTGCCGCCGATAAAATGAGGCGATGTTCTCGTGCTTCTGCAGCATCGACAATGTTTTCTCGAGCAGATCATCGAAATCGACCGAATTGGTCGCCTTCTTCTTTTTCTCGTAGCGTCCATGGACGTCGGTGATTTTTTCGAGCAGCGGCAGAAAGTAAGGGAACTTTTCGGCGAGTAGTTCTTCCAGCGCTGTCTCGGTGTTCACGACGAAACTAAAAATCTCCGCGAGCACGTCGCCTTTCGGGAAACGGATTTCCTTCGGATCAATCCCCGCGCTCGCGACCACAGTGTTGATCAAATCTTTCTGATCTTCGCGGTCCATGATCGTGAAGCCGCTGTTGTATCCGAGCGCGCTGCCGTGGCGTCGCAACATCCGGTTTCCGACGGAATGAAATGTTCCGCCCCAAAGTCCGCTTGCGTCGATTGGCAACAGGTTCGCGACCCGATCGAGCATTTGTCGCGCAGCCTTGTTGGTGAAGGTGAGCAGCAAAATATTTCGCGGGTCGATTCCGTTCTCGAGCAGGTAAGCGACGCGATAGGTCAGGGTGCGCGTTTTGCCTGAACCTGCGCCGGCGATGATCAACTGCGGCCCGGGCTGGGCAGTGACAGCGGCAAGTTGCTGCCCGTTCAGCTCGGCCGCGTAATCGATGTGGATCGATGTCGATCTTGCGGCGTGCAGTGTGTATTGGCGCGACATTCATTTTACCTGTAACGGCGGTCAATCGACGTCGCAATTGTGCCGTCAACGCACGATCACGTTGCACGAACCGGCGCGACCGTGGTCGTCCAACGCGGTAATTTCGTAATCACCTGCTGCAGTATCCCAGCCGAGAAACTCGTCCGGTCCGGCCTGGCCGATGAACTTCTTGCCGGCAAACCAATAAACTTCGCGCACATCGGCATCGACCTTTGCTCGCAATGGAACTGTTTTCGCCGAAGCGACCACGATTTCTTTATTGGCCGGTGAAATGATCCTCGGCCTATGTCCGGTTCGGCCGGCCAATTCGCTGCCGCTGCCCGGCAAAAACGGTGGCGGAATTTTTCGGGGAACCCCTGCTTGCTCGAAGAGCCTGAGAAATTCGCCTGGCCAGAATTCGTAAACCTCGCGCTTCAACTCGCGCGTGCCGTCGTCAATTGGAACGCGCAGACCGGTCACGCGATCGACTAGCACTTCGCGATGCACATCGCAGGTTTTGATCGGCGACATGCCGGGAATGAACCAGCCTTCGGCGTGTTGGGTGCAAAAGGCGTTCGGCAAATCACCGGACAGCGCACAAAACTCAACCCGTTTTAAATTCGCTCCCGATGGCGGAAGACGGGGCGAGTTCGGCTCCGGCCAGGTCGATCGCAGACTGTCGATGATCTGAAACAACAACGGCGCTGCAGCGGTTCGGCCGACAAAGGCGGGATTCGCGCGACCGTCGAAATTTCCCACCCAAACGCCGAGAACGTGATGATCGAAGACTGCGATCGACCAGGCGTCTCGAAAGCCGTGTGACGTTCCCGTCTTCCAATACACCGGCGCGCTGTGACTTCCATCCGCGCAATTCATTTCTGGCCGCGGAACATTCCCGAGCATTTCCAGCGTGAGG
>QHRF01000147.1 GCA_003220055.1 Verrucomicrobiota bacterium
GGGGAGAGTTTTTGCCTCCAGACTAAATGGCCCCCGGGGGATGACGTTTGACGGTGCGGGCAATCTTTTTGCGTCGATTGGTTATGCCGGCACAGTCGTCAAATTTGCACCGGATGGCACGCAAAGTCCCGTCGCTAGTGGGCTGGGTTTTCCTGAGGGGTTAGGCTTCGACAGCAACGGCAATCTCTATGTAGCGGATTCTGGCGGCACGCTCAACAAAATCGCACCGGATGGCACCGTCAGCATGGTCTTCTCCATCACCGGCGCATTCTTCGGCGGCGTCGCTGTCGATGGCGTAAACAATGTTTATGTGGCCGACGCTGCTGCGGGGGTGGTCTACAAATTTGCTGGAACACTGAGCACCTTCGCCTCAGTCCCTGCCGCTTTCGGGCTGGCTTTTGACAGCGCGGGGAATCTCTTTGTGTCTACTCAATGCGAAGCTTTCCCCGCCGGGAACTGTACCGATCCGACGATTGGGGGCAGGATTGTAAAAATTACTCCCAGTGGGATACAGACCACTTTTGCTTCCGGATTAGGCGACGGTGACCTTCGCGGTTTAGCTTTCGACGCGCTCGGCAACCTCTTTGTCGCAGACCTTGGCTTAGCCGCCGGCCATGACCCAAGTCGGGCCATGGTTTTGAAAATTACTCCCACTGGGTTGGTCAGCGTTTTCGCCAGCGGGGTTAGTAATGCGGAATTCGTCGCCATCCAGCCATAACCGGGGTCAACCATCGGGAAAAAGAAGAAAGGTCACCCTTACCTATATTTCGCAATGAGCCGTCACGCTTCACCGCGTGGCGGCTCTTTGTTTGAGATCGGTTCGGGGAGCGCGCGCGGCTCTCGTCCTAGGCGATCGGAAAGCGTTTTGGCCACATTCATTTCGTTGATTTTTCGGTGAAGCGTTCGGCGGCTGATGCCGAGCTTTTTGGCCGCGGCGGTCACGTTGCCGTTTGTCGCCGCAAGCGCCTGGGCAATAAGTTTTTTCTCCGTCTCGTGTAGATCGAGCGGACTCGTCTTCTCTTCGAAAGCAAGGCTGTGCGCAGCTCGCGAACGTTGCCCGGCCAATCGTAAGTCAGCAGCGCATCCATCGCGTCCGGCGCAAGTTCGAGAAGCGGCTTGTTGTTTTCCTTGCAGAAGTGACGGAGGAATCCGCGGACCAGAATCGGGATATCTTCTTTTCGTTCGCGCAACGGCGGCATCGTGATGCGCACCACGTTGAGCCGGAAGAAGAGATCGTCGCGGAATTTTCCTTCGCGCACGAGTTGTTCGAGATTTTTGTTCGTGGCCGCGATCAGCCGCACATCTGCGCGCAGCGTTTGATTGCCGCCCACTCGCTCGAACGCGCGAGCCTCGCTCATGACGCGAAGCAATTTAACCTGAGTGCTCGGGTCGATCTCCGCCACTTCATCCAGGAAAATCGTGCCGCCGTTCGCCTGCTCGAACCGGCCGATGCGCCGTTCATGGGCGCCGGTGAACGCGCCTTTCTCGTGCCCGAATAACTCGCTCTCGAGAAGTTGCGGCGAGAGCGCAGCGCAATGCACCACCACAAATTTCGCCTTGTTGCGCCGGCTTAAATTATGAATTGCGTGCGCAGCGAGTTCTTTGCCCGTGCCGCTCTCGCCTTCGATGAGCACATTGGCCGACGAAGGTGCGACCTGTTTAATGGTCTCGAGCACTTCGTGCAAGGCTCGCGAATCGCCCCAGATGTTTTTGAGGCCATAGCGTTCGTCCACTTGCTCCCGAAGCGCGCGATTTTCTTGTTCCAGTTTGCGTCCTTGCACCGCGCGCGCGATCAACATTTCGACTTTGTCGAGATTCAGGGGCTTGGTTACAAAATCGTACGCGCCGCGTTTCATCGCCTCGACTGCGACATCGACCGAACCGTACGCTGTCATCATGATGCAGATCGGCGGACGCGGCACTTTCAAAGCGCGATCGATCAGGACCATTCCGTCTTCGCCGCCGAGGCGCAGGTCAGTGAGAAGTACATCGACCTGCTCGCGCTCGAGCACGTCCATAGCCCCTGCTATGTCGGCGGCCACATACACGTCGTAATCGCTCTCGAGCAAATGGCGCAGGCCGTCACGCGTATGCTTCTCATCGTCAACAACGAGCACGGTGGGCTGTAGGTTCATCTCCGCAAAATCAGTAATGATTAACCGCAGAGAACGCAGAGTTCACTGAGATTCAAAGAATTTCTCTGCACCCCCGCGGTGTCGATGGGTCTAGAAAAGGGCCATCTGTTGTGGCGCTTGCGTGGGAAGCGTGTATCATCGCCGATGCCCCCGCGGATCTTCCCGCCTCTGATAGCCATCCTTTTTGCGGGCTGTCCCGGCGTCTTCGCTGCCGAGAACTCCGGCGGTACCGACACCACCTGGAAACTGACTGTTCGCGACAAAGATCTTGAGATCTACAGCCGCGCACGCGCGGGCTCGCCGCACAAG
>QHRF01000148.1 GCA_003220055.1 Verrucomicrobiota bacterium
CGCGCTCTTGCCTCATCTTTGGTCATCCGGGCCAGCAGCCCTTCACCAAAGCTGTGGCTCAGAATAATCGGGGATTCGTTGCTCAACCATGGATTGTCGCCCAGCGCGACGAGCGCTCGTTCGGCCGCAGCTGGATCGCGTTCGGCCAGAGCGCAAAAGAACCAGGTATCCGCGGCGCTGGCGATGGCGCCCGGTCCTTGCGCGAGGATTGCATCAATTGTCTGGCGCAGCGGCCGGGTGTCCGCTTTCCAGCACAGATAAAATAGTTCACGATTGGCCCGCGTTTCGGCGTTGTCGGGCACGATCGCTGACGCGCGATCCAGCGCAGCGATCGTCTCGGCATAGCGCCCCAATGCTTGGTAACTGAGCGCGATCTGTTGCAGAGTATTAAAGTTTCGCGGATCCAGCTCCGCCGCGCGCTCCAGATTGCGCAGACCTTCCTCCTGCTGGCCGCGCCGCCGCAGGATGTAGCCGGTGAGTTCGAAGAGACGCGGATCATTGGGTAACCCTCGCCGCGCAATCTCCAATTCGGCGAGGGCGCCGGCATAGTCGCGAAGCCCGTTGTAGAGATATTGTGCGCGCGCCAAATGCGTTTCGGCTGCATCCGGCCGCAGCCGTGTCGCGGCTTGCACCGCAGCTTCAGCCAGCGCAAGCCGGGCGGGAGTGTGATCAAACCCCGTTATTGCATAAAGTTGTTCGTGCGCAGCTCGCCCGTCGCGCTGAGACCTGCCGTGAGGACAAGTGTCTTCGCGCGGCTGTAAAGGTCGAAAGCGGCCAGATCAGTAGTGGGCGGTTGCTCGATCGCTTTCTTCTCGTTAGGTGAAAGCTTGGCTTGCAACTGGTCGGCAATGGCTTTGGCGATCTCGCTCTGGATGGCGAAGACATCGGCGAGGTCGCGATCGTAGGTCTGGGCCCAGAGATGCGCATCATTGCGGGCATCGATTAACTGCGCGTTCACCCGAACCTTGTTGGCGGCGCGTTGCACGCTGCCTTCCACCACATGCGCCACGCCTAATTCCTCGCCGATCTTGCGGAGATTACGTGCAAGTCCGCTCTTATACTGCATCACGGAAGTGCGACTGATGACTTTCAGGTCCGCGATCTTTGCCAGGTCGGTTAGAATTTCGTCCTGCACGCCGTCGGCGAAGTATTCGTTTTGCTTTTCCTCGCTCAGATTTTCGAATGGCAACACTGCGATGCTTTTGTCGGCAATACCTGACACCGAGCGCATCGGGCGGCGCAAAAAGAGAAACGTGCCTCCGACAATCGCTCCCAGCACGAGCACTGCGACTGCAACCGCCGCCCAGCGCACATGAGCGCGGTGTTTCTTAACTGCTGCGAGTTTGCTTGGCAGTTGCGGATTACCCACCTCATCCGAGTAGAGGTTCGTGACGCTTACACGCACTCCGTGTTTTACGTCGAATGCACCGATATCGTGCAGAAACGGTCGCCAGCGCTCGTATTCTGCTAAGTCCTCAGCCACGTGATGGGAGAGAAGGATGTGCCCGGCGTCGCCGCAATCCATCACCCGCTGCGCCATGTTGATGCCGGCACCAGCCACGTTGGTGCGTTCGTTCACGTCGACCACGCCACTGATGGGGCCACTGTGAATGCCCATCCGAACTTGCAGACGCGCATTGCCCTTGAGCGCGCGGCTGATCTCTACCGCACACTGCGCCGGCTCCTCGGGGCTCTTATAGAAAACCAGCGCCATGCCGTCGCCGGTCGGGATCTTTAAAAGGCGACCGGCCGCTTCAGCTTTCCGGAATTGTTCGGACAACCGAACAATCTCGTTCAGTTCCTCAACCTGGGCGTGCTGCTCGTTAACGGAGAGCTTGGAGTAACCGACGATGTCGAGGAAGAGGACGTGGGCGATCTCAAGTTCGATTTCTTTTTTAACCTCGGCGGACATCGCGGCGATTGTACAGGTCCGCAGCCTTAGGCTCTAGATCATTCTTCGAGACATCCGTTTGATCTGCGAGAGGAGGCGAATCCCTGACACCGGATCGACTTCAGGCCTGCTCCTTCTCACTTTAACAGCCCCACCGGGCGCGCCCAGTCGTTACACGTCGTAGTACATCGCGAACTCGTACGGGTGAGGTCTCAAGCGCAGCGCGTCGTACTCTTTTTGTTTCATGTCGACCCAGTTGGCGATGAAGTCTTCGTTGAAGACGTCGCCGCGCAACAGGAACGAATGGTCTGCCTGGAGCGCTTCGATCGCGCCACGAAGTGAGTCGGGCACGCTGGCGACTTGCGCCAGTTCTTCCGGCGGCAGTTCGTAAAGGTTTTTGTCGAGCGGATCGCCGGGGTCGATGCGGTTTTGGA
>QHRF01000099.1 GCA_003220055.1 Verrucomicrobiota bacterium
AGCCACCCGGTGTATTGAAAGTGCATCTCTTTCAGGAGCGATTCCATCTCGCCGCGATAAGCTGGATCGGCCAGTTCCGGCAGCGTCAGTGTCGCCGCTCCGACGTCCTCGCCGTTCACATAAACTTCCGGCGGCGAATCGATTCGAGGACTCGCCACTTCAAACGTTAACAACGCGAGCAGGGGTTGCGCCTCCATTCCGAATTGAAAGGCCGCGCCTTGTTGCAGACTCGGCCCGATGCGGATCGTTTCCGCGGCGAGCGTGGCGGTGACGGTTCCAAATTGCTCGGTGTCCTGCGCCGGCGAGTGCAGCGGTGGCATCAATGAGAACGGCTCCCGGATCACATCTCGATGTTCGGCGCTGAGCGGATGCACCACATCGCTGCTCGTCATCCAGTCGAGATACGCGCCGCGGATCGTTTTTCCATCACCGGGCACTTCGATATCGAGCGTTGAAATTCCGTTCATTGGAATCATGACCGAATCCGAAATCGGCAGACCCACTCCGGACCCGAGTTCGCCCGATCGCAAAACTTGCGTGCCCGATTCGTCCCATGCCACGACTTCCGGTCGCGCCTCCGCTTTGTCGTCGAAGAGCAGGCGAAAGAAGAGCACTTGATAATCTCCCGGCGGATGCGCCGTGCGAATGCGGAAGACAGTTTTCCCAGCGGCGCTGCTCGTTGAGGGTGCGGGCGTCATGGCGAGGGCCTCAACCCAGTCGGGCGCACTTTGCGTGTTTGAGTTCGCCGCCGCATTTTGGCGTAAATCGAGCCAGGCACTTTGCGGCAGCGCCACTCCTGATTTCGATTGCGCCTCGATTGTCAGTTTGCTTTGATCAGTTGGACTCTCAATTGCCGGCCCACGTTGGTAAGTAGGAGTCTCAACTGTTGGCTGGCTGCTCCGAGCAACTGGGTGTTGATCGGTTGGAGTTTCAATTGTCGGCCCGCCTTGGTAAGTAGGAATTTCAATCGTGGGCTGCCCGCTGCGGGAAACAGCCGGCCTGCCGCTATTCGGAGGCAGCAGTGTGCGGTGCAACGCTTCTTGCGCCCGGACGAGGAATGCTGCACCTATCACGACCGCGCACGCGAGAACGCGAAAAACCATTTGGCCGGCGAGACTATCTTAGTGCGGCCGAAACTGCAAGCTATGTGTCGCCTCAAATACTGCCGAAAGAATGCTGTAAACCACCAGCCCTACGATAAGCGCAATCACAACGATAATCACCGGCGGGATCAACTGCGAAATGATGGCAACGTTGCGGTCCAGCTCGCGCTCATAAACATCGGCAATCGTTTGCATTGTTTCTCCGAAACGTCCGGTCTGTTCGCCTACCGCCATCATGTCGGTAAACAAATCCGGAAAAATGTGCTGCGCACTCAACGCCGCAGAGAGCGTTGCCCCATCCACCACGGCGCGGCGCGCTTCGGTGACCTTTAATTCCAAATATCGATTGCCGGCGATCTCGCTCACCAGATCGAGCGCGCGGAGGAGGGGAATTCCGTTTTGGATGAGCGTGCCGAGCGTGCGTGAAAACTGCGCGTAGTAACGATGACGAATCACACGCCCGTAACCCGGAATCTTCAACCGAAATCGGTCCCAAGTGAGCCGTCCTTCCTCGCTGCGGACGAATGCGCGAAAACCGACGCTCACGCCGATGACAATCAGGATTGCCAACCACCAATACGTAATGATGCCGTGATGAATCTGCATCAGGATTCGCGTCGGCAGCGGAAGGGCGCCGCCAATTTGGGCCATGAACCCGGTCAGCTGCGGCACCATGTAAGTGATGAAGATTGTGATCAGCGCCGCGCCGGCGACTGCCAGAAACGCCGGATAGATCAGCGCCTGCTGAACGCGGTCGCGCAGGTCCTTCGCCTGCATCAAATGTTTTACGAGCCGGTGCAAAATCTCCGGCAACGCCCCGCTTGCTTCGCCCGCCGCAACGAGATTGACAAAGAGCGGTGGAAAAATTCGCGGCATCTCGCGCAAGGCCTGCGAAAAACTTCGGCCGTCAACCAGCGCTTGATGCAATGCTCGCGTCATTTCCTGCACTCGCGGCTGTTTGAGGCGCTTTTGTAAGATCGACAATCCTTCGTCCAGCGTCATGCCGGCTTGGAGCAAATGCGCGAGCTGTTCGGTGAAAATGAGCAGCTGGTTGTGTGGAATTTTCAAGGCCTGCGTTGGCGCCGTCGCCGCGACCGATTGCGATTTCTCATCGCGTTCGGGACGTGCAGTGACGATCTCGATCCGAATAGGGATGCAACGTTTCTGCTCGATCTGGCGAATGGCAATGGAGCGATCGGCGCAATCCAGCACGCCTTCCACCAGTGCGCCCTGCGCGTCGCGGGCTCGATAAGTAAACTGTGGCATCGGACGGGAAGTTAATTCGAAATCCAAAATGCGAAAGTCGGCCAGGGCTTACAAAGAATTGGACAACTGGATTTTTGGCCGTAGTATCCGCGGCGATTTGAACATGCTGCGGACTGCTGTTGTTCCTGAAGTGATCGCAGGCGTTGTTTCGAAATCCAAATCGGATGTAGCGATCTTCCGTTGCAGCGCTCGGCCCTTTCTCGCCTACCCAATCGGCCGGTGGTTCACCCACTGAGCCGGCGTCGCAGAATTAGGAATTTCTATGGCACGAATGATGCAGAGGAGAACAGCAATATGAAAACGCTCGCCCTCGGCGTCCTGCTCAGTCTTGCGCTTGGAGCGCAAGGATTCGCGATCATCCGCCCGCCTTATCCGGCGAAGCCGATGCCACCCTATCACGGTCGCTTTATCGTGATCGGTGATGACGCGAAATCGCAGGCCGTCGTTAAACCGCCCAAGTAAGTCGCGAAAGTTATCGCGGATTCGTGCACCGATTATCGGTGCTCCGGCGGACTTTCACTCCGCGGCCAGATCGAACCGGCGATTCTGGTCCCAAAAGCTCGCAGCCCATAAAGTTTCGCAAAAGCCGACCATTATCGCACAACCTGGCGCTGGCCTTGCTGCGTATTCAATTTAATGCGATGAATCTGACGATTCGTCCAAGGAGGGCGGCGGCTTATGGGTTCATTCTTACCGGATCGAAACTCACGATCGGTAGGCCCCCCTTTTTTCTCACTCTGATTGATTCGTTATGAAGAAATCTACTCCTGTCTCTATCGTTCGTCCGGCAAACGGCGCTCGCTTTAACGGCGAAAACCAAATCGACCTGAAACAATTCCTCAACGCATTGATCGCATTCAAGCGTGGAAACTTCTCGGTCCGCCTGCCAGCGGACTGGACAGGGCTGGCCGGCAAAGTGGCCGATACCTTCAATGAAGTCATTGCAATCAACGAACGGATGAGTCGCGAGCTCGAGCGCATCGGACGCGTAGTCGGCAAGGAGGGACGTATTGGTCAGCGTATTTCCCTGGGCGCGGTTTCGGAAGGCTGGGCAGATTCCATCGGATGCATCAACACGCTGATTGGAGATTTGGTTCATCCGACCAGCGAAATGGCGCGCGTCATCGGTGCTGTTGCAAAGGGCGACCTTTCGAAAACGATGGCTAGAGAAATCGACGGCCGGCCGCTGCAGGGCGAATTCTTGCGTACGGCCAAGACGGTCAACACCATGGTCGATCAACTCGGCGCCTTTGCCTCGGAAGTGACGCGCGTGGCGCGCGAAGTGGGCACGGAAGGAAAACTGGGCGGCCAAGCGAAAGTCAAAGGAGTGGCCGGAACGTGGAAAGACCTGACCGAAAACGTGAACCTGATGGCCGGAAATTTAACGGCCCAGGTCCGGAACATCGCCACGGTTACGACCGCGGTGGCGAATGGAAACCTGACCAAAAAAATCACGGTCGACGTTAAAGGCGAATTTTTGGAGTTGAAGGACACAGTCAACGTTATGGTGGACCAACTGCGTTCGTTCGCTTCGGAAGTCACGCGTGTCGCGCGCGAAGTGGGTTCGGAAGGAATTCTCGGTGGTCAGGCCCGGGTCGAAGGCGTGTCAGGAACGTGGAAAGACCTGACCGATTCGGTGAACTTCATGGCGCGCAATTTGACCGGGCAAGTGCGCAACATCGCCAACGTCACTACCGCTGTCGCGCGCGGCGATCTCTCCAAGAAAATCACAGTCGACGTGAAAGGCGAAATTCTCGAATTGAAAAACACCATTAACACGATGGTGGACCAACTCAGTTCGTTCGCTTCGGAAGTGACGCGCGTCGCTCGCGAAGTCGGCACGGAAGGAAAACTGGGCGGCCAAGCGAAAGTCAAAGGCGTGGCCGGCACGTGGAAAGACTTGACCGATAGCGTGAATTCAATGGCTGGAAACCTGACCGGTCAGGTGCGAAACATCGCAGACGTCACGACCGCTGTCGCCAATGGAGACCTTTCCAAAAAAATCACGGTCGATGTTCGCGGCGAAATTTTGGAATTGAAGGACACCATTAACACGATGGTGGACCAGCTTCGCTCATTCGCATCGGAAGTAACGCGTGTCGCGCGCGAAGTGGGCACGGAGGGAAAACTGGGTGGCCAGGCGGATGTGAAAGGTGTCGCCGGCACTTGGAAGGATTTGACCGAGAACGTGAACCTGATGGCCGGCAATCTGACCGCGCAGGTGCGTAACATCGCTGAGGTTACGACTGCGATCGCGAATGGCGATCTGTCTCGAAAGATCACCGTCGACGTGAAGGGGGAGATTCTCGAGATGAAGAATACGATCAACACGCT
Source organism: Verrucomicrobiota bacterium (assembly GCA_003220055.1). GTDB lineage: Bacteria > Verrucomicrobiota > Verrucomicrobiia > Chthoniobacterales > UBA10450 > AV40. The sequence goes on from QHRF01000099.1 coordinate 4,704, forward strand.
GGTTGACCGTCTCGGTTCGTTTGCGTCCGAAGTAACGCGTGTCGCGCGTGAGGTGGGCTCGGAAGGAAAGCTCGGCGGCCAGGCCGAGGTGCGCGATGTCTCCGGTACTTGGAAGGATCTGACCGACTCGGTGAATTTTATGGCCGGAAACCTGACTGGTCAGGTGCGCAACATCGCGGATGTTACGACCGCGGTCGCCCGCGGCGACTTGTCGAAAAAAATCACGGTTGATGTGAAGGGCGAAATTTTGGAGCTGAAAAACACCGTCAACACGATGGTGGACCAACTCAGCTCATTTGCGTCGGAGGTAACGCGTGTCGCTCTTGAAGTGGGTTCAGAAGGAATTTTGGGCGGCCAGGCAGAAGTGAAAGGCGTTTCCGGAACGTGGAAGGATTTAACCGATTCGGTGAATTTCATGGCCGGCAACCTGACCGGCCAGGTGCGTAACATTGCCGAGGTAACGACGGCGGTGGCGCGAGGCGATCTCTCCAAGAAGATCACCGTCGATGTTCGCGGGGAAATTTTGGAGCTGAAAAACACGATCAACACGATGGTGGACCAACTCGGTTCATTCGCAGCGGAAGTAACGCGGGTCGCGCGCGAGGTCGGTACCGAAGGAAAACTTGGTGGTCAGGCGGACGTGCGCGGTGCAGCCGGCACCTGGAAGGATTTGACCGATAGCGTGAATTTCATGGCCGGCAATCTGACGGGTCAGGTGCGCAACATTGCCGAAGTCACAACCGCGGTTGCGAACGGCGTTCTATCCAAGAAAATCACGGTCGACGTGAAAGGTGAAATTCTGGAGCTGAAGAACACGATCAACACGATGGTGGACCAGCTCAGCTCGTTCGCCTCGGAAGTAACGCGTGTCGCGCGCGAGGTGGGAACGGATGGACGCCTCGGCGGCCAGGCCAATGTGCGAGGCGTCGCCGGCACGTGGAAGGATCTGACCGATTCAGTGAATTCGATGGCTGGTAATCTTACCGGTCAGGTGCGCAACATTGCCGACGTCACAACTGCGGTCGCCAACGGCGACCTCTCGAAAAAGATCACGGTCGATGTTCGCGGAGAAATTCTGGAACTCAAAGACACGATCAATACGATGGTGGACCAGTTGCGATCGTTCGCCTCGGAAGTGACACGCGTGGCGCGCGAAGTGGGATCGGATGGAGCGCTTGGCGGTCAGGCGCGGGTCGAAGGCGTTTCCGGAACCTGGAAAGACCTGACCGACTCGGTGAATTTCATGGCCAGCAACCTGACCGCACAAGTCCGAAACATTGCCGCCGTCACGACCGCGGTCGCGACGGGAGATCTTTCGAAAAAGATCACGGTCGATGTTAAAGGCGAGATCCTCGAGCTGAAGAATACCGTCAACACGATGGTGGACCAGCTCAACTCGTTCGCGTCGGAAGTGACGCGTGTGGCGCGCGAGGTCGGAACGGAAGGAAAACTTGGTGGACAAGCAGTCGTGCGCGGAGTTGCAGGCACTTGGAAAGACCTGACCGACTCGGTGAATTTCATGGCCACCAATCTGACCAACCAGGTGCGCGGTATCGCCAAGGTTGTGGCCGGAGTCGCGAACGGCGATCTGAAGCAAAAGCTGTTACTCGCAGCCAAAGGCGAAATCGCAGCGCTGGCTGACACGATCAATAGCATGATCGACACATTGGCGACGTTCGCCGATCAGGTGACGACGGTGGCGCGGGAGGTGGGGGTCGAAGGAAAACTTGGCGGCCAGGCGAACGTGCCCGGTGCAGCCGGCACCTGGCGTGACTTGACCGACAACGTGAACCAGCTCGCCGGCAACCTTACCTCGCAGCTGCGCGCAATTGCTGATGTGGCGACGGCGGTAACAAAAGGCGACCTGACCCGATCGATTCAAGTCGCAGCCCAGGGCGAAGTCGCGTTCGTCAAAGACAACATCAACGAGATGATCCGTAATCTGCGAGACACGACATCTCGCAACAACGAACAGGACTGGTTGAAGACGAACCTGGCCAAGTTCAGCCGAATGCTGCAAGGGCAACGCGACTTGCTCGCGGTGGCTCGAATGATTCTTTCGGAGCTCGCCCCGGTGGTTTCGGCTCAGCAAGGAGTCTTTTATATTATGAATGGCAAAGAAGGCGAACCGGAGCTGAAGTTGCTTGCCAGCTACGCTTATCGGGATCGGAAAGGCGTTAACAGCCGCTTCAAGCTTGGCGAAGGACTTGTCGGACAAGCCGCGCTTGAGAAAGAACGCATTCTTTTAACGAACGTGCCCAGTGATTATGTGCGCATTAGCTCGGGGCTAGGGCGAGCGGCTCCACGGAACATCGTCGTGTTACCGATCCTCTTCGAGGGCAAGGTTAAAGCGGTGATGGAACTTTCGTCGGCCGAACAATTCAATCCCACGCACCAGGCATTTCTCGATCAACTGACCGAAAGCATCGGAATCGTTCTCAACACGATTGAAGCGAACACGCGAACGGAAGATCTCCTGAAACAATCGCAATCGCTCGCAACCGAATTGCAAAGCCGGCAGGAGGAATTGCAGCAGACAAACCAGGAGCTGGAAGAAAAAGCGCGACAGCTCTTCGAGCAGAATGAAGAAGTGGAAAGAAAAAATCGCGAGGTCGAGCAAGCCCGACAGGCCCTTGAGGACAAGGCGCAACAACTCTCGCTCACGTCGCGTTACAAGAGCGAGTTTCTCGCGAACATGTCGCATGAATTGCGCACCCCTCTGAACAGTTTGCTCATTTTGGCCGAGCAATTATCGACCAACCCGGAAGGCAACCTGACTTCGAAACAGATGGAGTTTGCCAGCACCATCCGGGATTCAGGTGTCGACTTGCTTAAGTTGATCAACGACATCCTCGATCTTTCCAAGGTCGAGTCCGGAACAGTGACCGTGGACGTGGGCGAAGTTCGGTTCCAAGAGATGCAGCAAAACTTGGAACGAACCTTTGGACACATGGCCGAAAGCAAAGGGCTCACTTTCAAGATCGAGATCGACCAGAAGCTGCCTTCAGCGATTTACACCGACGCGCAACGACTGGATCAGGTTCTGAAGAATCTATTGTCGAACGCGTTCAAATTTACCGAACGCGGTTATGTCAGGCTGCGGGTCGCGCCTGCCCCAACTGGTTGGAGCGCCGTCCATCCGTCGCTTGCGCGGGCAAAAGCAGTGTTCGCGTTTTCGGTCAGCGATAGCGGAATTGGAATTCCAGCGGAGAAACAGGGGACAATTTTTGAGGCGTTCCAACAGGCGGATGGAAGCACCAGTCGCCGCTATGGTGGGACTGGGCTCGGGTTAGCTATCAGCCGTGAACTTGCGCGTCTGCTTGGCGGCGAAATGAAACTCGAAAGTAATGAAGGCCAGGGCAGCACCTTCAGTCTGTTTTTACCGGACTCGTATTCCTCCGTGGAAAAAGAGATAGGAGACGAAGCAGTTGCCGCCGACGCCGCGGCGTTAGCTGAACGTGAGCGGAGCGAACCTGCGGTTGCCCCATTCACAAATGCGTCGATTCCAGATGACCGTTTCAGCATCCTGCCATCCGACAAGACAGTTCTGATTGTCGAAGAGGATCTTGACCTGGCGCAGTGGCTTTTGGAACAAGCCCATGATGCGAGTTTTAAGGCAATCGTTACTCCACTAGGACGCACTGCGCTGGGTTTGGTGCGCGAATACGCTCCCATCGCGATCACTGTCGACTTGCAACTGCCGGACATTGAAGGCGGCAAACTGCTGGAGCGAATAAAGTCCGACCTTTCTACTCGGCATATCCCCGTGATCGCGCTATCGACACATGATTCGGTTCGGCAAAGCGCACTGAAGTACGGAGCGATTGCCGCGCTTGAGAAGCCGATAAGTTCAGCTGCAATTCGGACGGTTTTGGTGAAAGCCGCGACAATGGCGGCGGCAAAGACAAGAAAGCTGCTGGTCATCGAAGACGACGCCGCTCAACGCATGGCGATTCGCGAACTGGTTGGAGACGAAACGGTGGAGGTCGTTGAAGCAGCAAGCGCCGCCGAGGGTTTGGCCGCACTTCGCAATCAAGGTGTCAGTTGCATCATTCTTGACCTCATGTTGCCGGACATGTCCGGCTTCAAATTGATCGAGCAAATTCGCGCCGAGCATCAGCAATTGCCCGTCATCATTTACACGGGGAAAGATTTGTCGCGAAAGGAAGAAGAGCAGCTGAACCGGCTGGCGCAAACCATCATTGTTAAGGACGTCCGCAGCCCGGAAAGGTTGTTCGATCAAACAGCCTTATGGCTGCATCGCGATGTCTCGAAATTGCCGGCCGACAAACGTGATCTTCTACGGCGTCTGCATGACCCAAATGCAATCCTGGCCGGCAAAAAAATTCTAATCGTGGACGACGATATCCGGAACATCTTCGCGATGACCAGTCTGCTGGAGCGTTATAAAATCAATGTCATCTCTGCCGAAACCGGCAAAGCGGGCATCGAAGCGCTGCAGAAGGCTGGAGACATTGATCTCGTCCTGATGGACATCATGCTTCCTGAAATGGACGGCTATGACACGATGCGGGCGATTCGCCAGATGTACAGCTTTAACCAACTGCCGATCGTGGCCTTGACCGCCAAGGCGATGAAAGGCGACCGTGAAAAATGCATTGATGCGGGAGCGAGCGATTACATCGCCAAACCGATCGAAACTGAGGAGCTTCTCTCGCTCCTGCGTAATTGGCTGTTGCGGTAATGTCGGAGAACAACACCAACAACGATTCTTCTGGAGACAAGGTCAGCATCCTGGTCGTGGACGATCGTGCCGACAAGCTCCTCGCTTACGAAGTGATGCTGGCTGAATTGAAGCAGAAGATCGTCTGCGTTCGATCAGGCAAAGAAGCGCTGCGGCGTCTGCTCCGGGAGGATTTTGCCGCGATCCTGCTGGACGTGAACATGCCGGGCATGGATGGCTTTGAAACGGCCGCTTTGATCCGGCAACGACAACGCTGCGAGACGACGCCAATTATTTTCGTCAGCGCGCTCAATGACACGGTCAATCACATTTCGCGCGGATACTCGCTCGGAGCGGTCGATTACATTCTCACGCCGGTTGTTCCGGACATCTTAAGGGCAAAGATTGCGGTCTTTGTCGATCTTTTCAAAAAGACCGAGCAGATCAAACGGCAGGCCGAGGAACGCGAAAGCTTGATTCGCGAACAGGCCATTGCCGAACACGCGCGCGTGGAAGCGGAGCGGGCAAGTGAGGCAAAAGATCGCTTTCTTGCGATGCTCAGTCATGAGCTGCGCACTCCTCTCACTCCAGTCTTGGCGTCAGTGTTTATGCTCGAACGTGAGGACAATATTCCCGCGATTATGCATGAGTCGCTTCAGCTCATTCGCCGGAACGTCGAGCTGGAAGCGCGCTTGATCGACGACCTTCTCGATCTCACCCGAATCAACAAAGGCAAAGTGCAGCTCAGCTTCGAAATTGTCGATGCCCATACCCTCTTGCGAAATGCGCTCGAAATCTGCCAATCCGAAATCGAACAAAAAAAACTCGAACTGCGAAATGAATTCGCCGCCACGAAAGTGTATCTGCAAGCCGATCCGGCGCGGCTGCAACAGATCTTTTGGAATTTAATCAAGAACGCCGTCAAATTTACGCCCAACGGCGGAAAGCTCAGCATTCGAACGACGAACGATGGCGATGGGCAATTTTGCCTGGAAGTCGAAGACTCCGGTTGCGGGATCGATCCCGAAGTTCTGCCTAGAATTTTTCACGCTTTTGAGCAAGCCGGGCGAACGCAATTAGGTGGCCTCGGTTTGGGTCTGGCGATTAGCAAAGCGCTGGTTGAAGCGCATCAAGGTTCCATCAGGGCCGAAAGTCAGGGGCGCGATCGAGGCGCGAAGTTTACCGCTCTGTTTTCAACTTGCGAGCGGAATGCGATTCCGGAGTCGATTGACGCCCCGCGCTCGACTGCGAAACGCAGATCAGTCCGTCTTCTTTTGGTGGAGGACCATGAAGATACGAATCGATCTCTCACCCGGATGCTTCGTCGGCGCGGCTACGAGGTTCATCCGGCTAACGACATTCGTTCCGCGCTCGACATTGCCACGAGGAAGCAATTCGACGTTCTCGTCAGCGATATCGGCCTACCCGATGGCAGTGGCATTGATCTGCTAAAAGCGTTGCGCGCGAAAGGTGAAGTTTTTGGCATCGCCTTGTCCGGCTTTGGGATGGAAGAGGACATTCGCCGAAGCGGCGAGGCCGGTTTCTCTCATCACCTGGTCAAGCCGGTCGACTTGAACAAGCTTGATTCGATTATTCAGGAAATGTCACTACCCGTCGGCACGACTTTGCTAACGCAACCGGCCGCGCTGCAAAATTGACACAACGACACCGAGCCCGGATAGTTTGCGCTCGCCAAAGTCAGCGGCGGCGGGGTAGCCAAGTGGTAAGGCTGCGGTCTGCAAAACCGCTATTCGCGGGTTCGATTCCCGCCCCCGCCTCAAATATCATCTAATCAAGCACTTACGACGATTACGTCGTCTGGAACTGGTCGAGTCACAACCAAAATCACAACAAATCCATTGGTTTCACTACCGTTCTATTTTGTTTGCTGACGCGCTGGGTTTCGCTCGCGCGCACACGCGCGAACTGGTGACCGTCGAGCAATTCCGCCCTTCGATCCGCGTTTGCTTTGTCCAATATTGTTTGCCGATATGCTACGCGCGCGTGTACGCGTCCGGGCGCGCACGTGTGACTGCTAAGATCGTCGGAATGTGAATCGACACGGCCAAGCAGCCCAGCGAATGCTTCACGTAAATTGCCTTCATTGACGATGAAATGTTCCGGAAAGCAGTGAATTTCTTAAAGCTTGCATGCGCCCCGTCTCGAGGATTGATTAAGCTTGCTGGGCAGGCAGTTCCGCTACGGAGAAATTCGTGGCGCAGAGTTTGGAGGATCAAGTATGAAGACAACCCTCGGAATAATGCTCGCGTTGAGTGTCAGTGTTCTTGTCGCATGTTCGAAGCGATCGTCGGGCACGGCCGATCTAATTCCAATCTATCCCGTCAAGGTTGGTGAAAAGACAGACTTCTACGAGGTAGTCGGGCCTAACGATGTGAAGTTCGCCGAAGGTGTGAAGATCAAGCTTGTTCCGGAAGCAGGCGGAAAGAGTAATGGATTTGTCTTTATGCGACCGAACGGTGAGATTGGCGGTTACATGCGCTGCGAATGTAGCGGGGCAACGACTAGCTCGTGTAGGACTACAAATGATAATCCCAATCATCCGGCATGTGAGGGCGGTTGCACAGACAGCGAAGGCAATCTGCACGGCTGCACGTTAGCTGGTCCGCTTCCCGGACCGCCGCGCGACCCGACGTTGCTTAGTTTCCGCGCTGCTGAATCAAAATAGCCATCTTGTTAAGCGGGAGCAATGCGCCCCACGACATTCTCAGCCCGGTTTACCAAACTCACGGTTGCGCTGATCGCTGCATCCGTCGCGGCGAACATCCAGGCCCTCACCGAACAATGGATCTCCATCGGACCGTTCGGCGCGCCGCTCATTAATAATGACGTGATCAGTGGCCAGACCAATGCGGTCGGGGTTGATCCGCACGATGCAAACACGCTGTTTGTGGCCGCAGCCGAAGGCGGTCTTTGGAGAACGAAAGATGGCGGGACAAATTGGAAGCCCGTGACCGATTTTCAGCTCGTTCGCAAAATCTCCACCGGTCTTCCGCAGGGGACAACGTGCACCGGCGCCGTGGCGATCCATCCGCAAAATTCCCGCACTGTTTATGTCGGCACCGGCGATTCCCACATGGGTGCCGTCTTTTCCGGACCAAGTCTCGGAGTTTTTCGATCGACGGACGGCGGCGACACTTGGACGCCAACCGGAGCGAGCACCTACCAATGCGAGAACGGCGCGATGGCCCGCGCGGTTGTGAACCGGTTGCTGATTGTACCCGGCGGGCAAATAATCATTCCGCCAGTCTCCACTGGCGAAGCGGCCGCTCGGATTATCGGACCGGGACCGATAAAGCAGCCGGACCGGATTTTCGCAGCAACCAATCTCGGACTGTTTGCTTATCCGGAAGACGGCAGCGATTGCTGGAAAGCCCTCACGGATGCCAATGGCCTGCCGAAAAATGGCGGAGCGATCGATATGGTGGCTGATCCAAACCGGAACGTGCTTTACGTTTCGTTTTACACGTTGGGAATTTTCAGATCGACCGATCTCACCGGCGGACAATGGAAACAACTCACCAACGGTTTGCCGACCGGCGACTTCGGCTGGATCGCGCTGGCCTTCGGCGGCCGGACCGGAATCGGATTTGGGCAACCGTCGCCGCTGATCTACGCCGGCTTTCGGGTTGGGAAAGACGGCTACAGTCTCTTCAAGACGCTCAATGGCGGCGACGTCTGGACCGAACTGCCGGCGCCCCCACAAAGCCAGCAGATGGATTTTAACAACGCGCTTGCCGTCGGATCGTACGATCCGAACGACCTTTTTGTCGGCGATGTCGCGTTTTGGCACGCCCAGGACGGCGGCACAAAAGGCGGCGAAAACGATTACACGGTCAATCCCAAGATCACGAGCAATTCGTGGACGCCGATCAGTTGCTGTCTGGGGACCAACAATCCTTTTCGATCCGGAATGGACCTGCATGCCGATAATCACGACATTCAGTTCGCTCCTTACGGAAGTTTTCTGCCGTCGCCGGATCAGGTGGAGATTTTCTACGTGGCAAATGATGGCGGGTTGGCGAAAGGGAACGTCGATTACAACGGTGTGGTTAACTGGCAACCACTGACACGGGGCTTGGCCATTAGTCAGGCCGGCACGATTGCTCTCGCCCCGGGTAATCCTTCCATAACGGTTGCCGGCGTCTGGCATAACGGTAACCTCCTCACTTTCTCCGACACGATGACGTCGATGGGCCTGCCGCAGGGAGATGGATTCCAGGTCGCGATCGACGCCGCGGACACCTGTCTTTATATAAACAGGAATGCCGGATTCGGTGGGGCGATCTCGCGCTTGAGCCCGTTACCCAGTTCTCCAAACGATTCGAACGTCGTCTACCCCACCATTTGGAACGACGAGTCGACTACCGCGTTCTGGGCCGATCCGCACCGGCCGGGTCATCTGCTGCGTTTGCAGCAAAACGGCTTGGTGTTTCGCACCACCGTGGCCAGCACGGCAACGCCGCAAGTTCTAAACAACGCCGATTCCTGGGTCGCGGTTGATCCGTTTTGGGGGAAAGTTGGAAACACCACCACGGTAGCTTTCCGCAGCCGCGTTCTCGAGGAGACGCCCGTCTATTATATAGGGACCGACAAGGGCCAAGTGTGGCGTGGATCGCCCGAGGTCCCGTGGGTGAAACTTTGCGAGTGCGGCGGGAAAGTCGCGGGGATCGCACCCGACCTATTTCAAAACGAACGCATTTTCGTTGTGGTCAACAACGGGACCACCAAGAACAGGATCAAACAAATCACCCGCGGCGCTAACAACACCTGGACGACGGCCAACATCGATAACAAGTTTCCACAAAATCTGCAGGTGAACGTCCTCACCGACGTCGCGGTCGATCCAACCGTTCGCGGTGCAAACGGAACGACGATTTACGTCGGCAGCGACCAAGGGATCTTTCGCGGCCACATTGATGGTCCACCGGTAGTCGTCGATCCCACCGGAGTGGCGAACTTCGCGTATCCGCCAATTTCTGGTCAGGGTGACTGGACCTGGCGGCGTTCGCCCGGAGTTCCGGACGTTCTAGTCACGGACCTGAAGATCCATCAAAACTTCAACGATCACGACCACAGCGGAATCATCCGGGCCGGTACGTATGGCCGCGGCGTTTTCGAGTTGAGACGGGTTTCGTTCCCGCATCCAATCGACGACCAGCCGATCACGTTGGCGGTGCAAGCGGTCCAGATCGGTTCGGACGGAGCAGCCTCGCCTTTAACAGTAACGATTCCAGTTTCGCTCAAAGACCAGAAAGCGAATCGCGACGCGCCATTTGAATTTGCGGCGAAAGCCGGCGCCGAAGCGTCGTTGGAAGCGCCAAAGGAAGTCCGTCGAGAGAACGAAGTTTTCCGGTTTGTCGGTTGGGCGATTCCCGGCAAACGCGGCGAAAGCAATGCCAAGATCACCTTGAAAATAAACAAAGCGACCCGGGCGATTGCCTACTACGAAAAGGTCGCGTCGACTCCTGACGCCAAAGCCAAACCGTTGCAGATCACGCTGTCGATCGACGACGTCAAACAAATCTGCGTCTCCAGACTCAGCCACGAGTTCACTGTTTCCTGGAAAGTCTCCGAAGGCCAGCGGCCGGCCGATGTCCGCGCCGAATTCACCTACCCCGACAAACGCACCGAGAGCATCCAACTGAAACCAATCAACGGATCACGATCATTCCCCGTGAACTATCCCGGCGGCGGCGAAATAGGAGTAAAAGTGATCGCCGAAGATGCTGACAAACAACCCGCATCAGCAGATGCGGTGGTGACGCTCAAGCCGTGCAAGAAATAGCGCAAAGCCTCTGAGGAATTTCGGCCAATTTTGCCCAAAATTCAGGCGGAGGCCCATCGCATGGCTTTCATTGGCGTCGCTTTCAAGCGATCGGCCATCGCACAATGCTGGCTTGGCCCCCAAAGGAGTGTTTGTCCGTACGTCGGTGCTTGTTCAAATGAACGTTTCTAGTTTCGCGGGTTCGATTCCCGCCCCCGCCTCCAGATCTCGCTCCGCTTTCTGAGATTTAGCGATTTCGCGAATTAATGATTATCTTCGGCGCGTGCCTCGCCGCTCCTCCCAACTATTTGCCACAGCACAAGAGCGCATTCCTGGAGGCGTTAATTCTCCAGTGCGCGCGTTCCGAAATGTCGGCGGCGAACCGTTTTTCGTTGAGCGCGCTGCAGGCTCAAGAATTTGGGACGTCGATGGAAAAGAATACATCGATTACGTCGGCAGCTGGGGCCCGGCGATTCTCGGTCACGCGCCGAAAGTTGTGGTTGATGCGGTGCGCGATGCGGCTGCGCGCGGACTGAGTTTCGGAATTCCGAACCCGTTCGAAGTCGGACTGGCTGAGCTGATCTGCCACTGGATGCCGTCAATCGAGAAAGTGCGAATGGTCAACAGCGGGACCGAAGCGGCGATGTCTTGCGTTCGCCTGGCGCGGGGATTCACCGGACGTGACAAAATTATTAAATTCGATGGCTGTTATCATGGCCACGCCGATTCACTTCTGGTTAAGGCCGGCAGTGGCGCGCTCACTCATGGCCGGCCCGATAGCGCCGGAATTCCGAAAGCATTTGCCGAGCTCACCATTTCTTTGCCGTTCAACGATGTCGATCTTGTCCGGAAAGCGCTCGGCGAAAATAAAAATCAAATCGCAGCGATAATTCTCGAGCCGGTTCCTGCGAACGCCGGGCTTTATTTTCCAAAAGAGAATTTTCTGTCGATCTTGCGCGAGGAATGTTCGAAACACGGGGCGCTTCTGATTTTCGATGAAGTGATGACCGGTTTTCGTGTCGCGCGCGGCGGCGCTCAGGAAATCTATGGAATCAAACCGGATCTGACCGTGCTGGGTAAAGTGATCGGCGGTGGTTTGCCGGTCGGCGCATTCGGGGGACGCGCCGAAATCATGGACCAACTTTCCCCGGACGGACCGGTTTATCAGGCGGGGACGCTTTCGGGAAATCCGCTGGCGATGGCAGCTGGAATCGCGCAACTGCGCGAGCTCGAACGGGTCGATGGCTGGGAACTCCTCGAAAGACTCGGCGCGCAATTTGAGCGACTCGCGCGCGAAGCGATCGCCGGCGCGAAAATCGACATTACCTTTCACAGAACCGGCTCGATGTTTTGTTTGTTTTTTGCCCGCGGGCCGATTGTGGGTCTTGCGGATGCAAAGCGAAGCGATTTGAAAATGTTTGCAAAGTTTTTCCGCGCCTGTTTAGGGCGCGGCGTTTATTTCGCGCCGTCCCAGTTTGAAACCGGTTTCGTTTCCACCGCCCACATGCCGGATGAGATTTTGCGCACTGGCGAAGTTGTGCGCGAAGTTTTGGTGAATCTGTAGGGGAAGCTGCTAGCTTCCCTTTTGAATTATTGAGAGATGTCTCGACTTCGCTCGACATGACAAAGATCCGCGCCGTTTCGAAGTTCTTTTTCGAAGGCGATCGAAAATTTTTCATCAAGGGGGCCACCTACGGGCCGTTCAAACCGGACGCAAACGGGAACAGTTTCGGCCGGCCCGAACAGGCCGATGTCGATCTTGGCATGATGCGCGAGATCGGGATCAATACCGTTCGGGTTTACCATGCGCCTCCGGACTGGTTCCTGGAAAAATGTTTGGCGGCCGGGATTCGGGTTTTGATTACGCTGCCTTGGGAAAAGCACATCGAATTTCTGCGCCAGAAAAAAGTGCGCGATGGAATTGCGCAGATGGTCCGCAACACCGTCCGGAGATGTGTCGGTAATCCGGCCGTGCTCGGTTATTTGGTCGGTAACGAGATCGCGAGCACGATGGCGCGCTGGCTCGGTGTGCGCCGCGTGACCGAGTTTGTTGAGCATCTTGTCCGGATCGGACGCGCGGTGGACCCGGATGTTCTTTATTCCTACGCGACCTATCCGCCGACCGAATATTTACTTCCGCAGAATGTCGATTTTTTCTGTTTCAACGTTTATCTCCACAATCAGCGCGATTTTGAGCGTTACCTTTTGCGCCTGCAAAATCTCACTGGCGAGCGTCCGCTCATTCTGGGCGAGTTCGGCATGGACACGATTCGACATTCGCAGGAGGAGCAGGCGGAAATGCTCGGCTGGCACATCGAGAGCGTGGCCAAATGCGGATTGGCTGGGACAATCTTGTTTTCCTGGACGGACGAATGGTTTACCGGCGGCAACGAAGTGACGGACTGGGCTTTTGGGATCGTGACCCGCGAGCGCGAACCGAAAAAAGTCTTCTCCTCGTTGCGCGACAAGTTCGGTCAGGACAATTCGACTCTGCCGCATCGCGCCCTCTCCAAAGCACCGTTGGTTTCAGTGATTGTTTGTTCTCACAACGGCGCGCGAACGTTGACCGACTGCCTCGATTCGTTAGGCAAACTCAATTATCCAAATTACGAAGTCATCCTGGTGGATGATGGATCGACTGACAACACGGCGCAGATCGCCGCGCAATTTTCGAACGTTCGTTATATTCATCAGAGCAACCACGGTTTGAGTCACGCCCGCAACACGGGGGCGGCCGCGGCCAAAGGCGAAGTGTTCGCCTACACCGATTCCGACTGCATGGCCGATCCCGATTGGCTTTATTATTTAGTCGGCACGCTTTTGAGCGGCGATTACGCCGGCATTGGCGGACCCAATGTGAGTCCGCCGGCGCAAAACGCGATTCAGGCGTGCGTGGCCGCCGCGCCCGGTGGGCCGAGCCACGTTTTGCTGACCGATACCGTGGCCGAGCATATCCCGGGTTGTAACATGGCGTTTTATCGATGGGCCTTCGAACAGATCGGCGGTTTTGATCCTGAATATCACAAGGCTGGCGACGATGTCGATTTTTGCTGGCGCTTGCAGCAATCGGGCTGCGTTATCGCTTTCAGTCCGACCGCGATTGTTTGGCATCATCGCCGCTTTACCCTACGCGCCTTTTTGAAACAGCAGGAAGGTTACGGCGAAGCCGAATCGCTTCTTCGTTTCAAACACCTGATTTTCTTCGGCCCGACCGGGACCGCGAAATGGCGCGGTCAAATTTACGGCGCGCCGCGATTCAGTTGGTTCATCGATCGCCCGGTCATTTATCATGGTGTTTTCGGCGAAGGATTTTTCCAATCGATGTACGCTACGCCGCAATCGGATCTGGCCGCGTATCTCAGCAGCATCGAATGGTTTGCGCTTACGCTTTTCCTTTTTGGGCTTGGAATTTTTCTGCCGACGCTGCGCATCGTGCCGTATCTGATGTTTGGCGGCACATTGACCGTGGCGCTTTCCTACATGGTGCGTGCGCTCATCGAACCAAGGTTCGACACTGTCCCGGCGCGCTTACTCGTGATGTGCCTGGCTTTTCTCCAACCGCTGGTGCGGGGATTTTCTCGTTACTTCACCTGGCTCCATTTCAAACGCACGCCGGGCAGCGTCATTCGCGCGCACGAACATTTGCCGGCCGACGCGAAATCGGGTCGCGGATTGCAACGCCGGGTTTTTTGGAGCGACGAGGGACGAGATCGCCACCATTTACTCGGCGCGATTTTCCAGTTGCTCGAGGAAGAAGGCTGGCGCTACTCGGTCGATACCGGCTGGAACGAATGGGACATCCAGATTTACGGAAACTTCTGGTGGAGCATTGCTCTTCAGACAGTCACTGAAGATCACACCTGCGCGAAGCGATTGACCCGCGTCCGGCTGCGCAACCGGCTCGTCACTACGACCGTAATCATTAGTCTGGTCGCGCTCTGTATGGTGATCTACCGGCAGCTCCACGCGTCGCATCTCGATCTTTGGTCGATCATTCCGTATTCTCTCTTTCTTGTTTTCCTTGCCTCGCGCGCGCGAGCTTTGAAGGCGCGGGTGGCGGAGGTTGTCGATCTTGCTGCGCACCGGGCCGGTTTGCAGCGAGTCACTCGACGCAGCGCGTTTGTGCCGCCGGCAATGCCAATTCAGGCGGTCGAAGCGATGCGCGCCGACTCAGTCCGCTAGAGATGAAACACGCGCACGTGGTTGGCCTTGCGATTGCGCTGGGTCTGGAGCTCATCCTTTTTGCCGCGCTTAATTTCTTCGACGATTGGACGCTCGAGTCGATGCCGATAAAGTTTGTCGCGGCCGCATTTCTCAGCGGTATAGCTTATCTCGCCGCCGTTCCAAATTTTGGGATCGACATCTCACCGCGAAAACAAGCCGTCCTATTTTGGGGCGTCGCGATAATCTTGCGATTGATCGCACTGCCGCTCGTCCCAAGCGACGAGCTGTTCCGTTACCAATGGGAAGGCAAAATTCAGCAAGCCGGATTCAATCCCTATTTGATCGCGCCGGCCGATTCGAAACTGGATGACTTGCGTCATGATTTTCCTCAGGCCGCAAAAATTAATCATCCCGAACTCCGCGCCGTTAATCCGCCCGGTGCGGAGCTCTTCTTCAAATTTTTCAGCGGTATAACCGATCGGCCGCTGTTCTACAAAATCATCTTTGCCGTTGCCGACCTTTTAGCAGCGGCCTTGCTTCTGCGATTGATCGGAGGTGAGGATCGGCACCGCGCCGTGGCTTGGTACGCCTGGAATCCGCTTGCGGTCTACAGCTTCGCGGGCGCGGCCCATTTCGATAGCCTTATGATTCTGGCGATGGTCGGTGGAGTTCTCGCTCTGGTTAGATCGACAGCTGCAAAAGAATCCGAAACAAAATGGCTTTGGGCAGTCTTGGTCGCGCTGCTTTTTGGAATTGCGATCTCGCTCAACCTCGTAGCGGCATCGCTCCTATTGCTTTGTGCGATTGCATTGCGTTGGCGCGCGATTGTTTTGGCCCTGGCCGTGTTTATCCCCACGCTTTTGAGTTTTCCATTCGGCTTTCCGAAGGTTGGAATCTGGGAATCGTTAAGCCAATTCACGCAGCTCTCCCGGCTCAACGATCTCTTTTGGTGGTTAATTGAAGAAACGGTTTGGCCAAATCCACACCAGCGAAATTTTCATTACTATCCGATCCTGATCGTCTGCGTGATTGCGGTTTCGCTCCTGTTCATTGGCAATTGGAAACGAGGAATGCTTTGGGCGCTCGGAATCGTGCTCGTGCTTAGCCCGATTTTGCACCCCTGGTACTGCGTTTGGATTTTGCCGATCGCGGCGTGGCGAAGCGCCTATGCCTGGAACGTTCTCTCGGTCACACTTTTCGCTTACTATTTATTTTGGGACGAACGGCTTTTTGGTCTGCCCTGGCACGCCGAGCCGTGGATGCGCGGCCTCATCATCGCGCCGGTTCTGGCCGCTTTAGTTATGCTTGGCGCGCAAAAGAAAACGGCGGTGGAAGCGACTTAATCGCGTTCTCAAAATCATTCGGTAGCGTTGCTTCGAAATTCTTCCATTCGCTCGTCCGCGGATGTTGAAACCCTAATTTCCAAGCGTGCAGCATTTGCCGTGGAAAAGCTTTGGCGTTCTTTTTGCCGTAGACCTTGTCGCCGAGAACTGGATGGCCAAGATGCTGAAGGTGGACCCGCACCTGATGTGTCCGGCCGCTGTGCAACTTGCATTCGACCAGACTCATCTCATTCGACGAACTCAGAACGCGATATTCTGTCTTCGCTGCGCGGCCGCGTCTGGATGCAGTCGACATTCGTTGTCGATCTACCGGATGACGTCCAATTTTCTCTTCAACAGTTCCCGCGCTCTTCCGCAACTTTCCCGCAACGAGCGCGAGATAAATCTTCTCTACCGTGCGCGCAGCGAACTGCCCCGACAATCCACGGTGCGCCACGTCGGTTTTTGCGACGACCAGACAACCGCTCGTTTCTTTGTCCAGCCGATGAACGATTCCAGGTCTTTCTTTGCCGCCGATTCCGGACAACTTCGGAAAGTGATGCAGCAACGCATTGACCAATGTGTGCTCACGTTGACCGGCGCCAGGATGAACGACTAACCCTGATGGTTTGTTGATTACAATCAGGTCTTCATCTTCATAAAGAACGTCGAGCGGAATCGGTTCCGGCTGATGGTTGGTCTTTTCTGGCGGCGGTTCGTTTACTTCAATGCGATCGCCGCTCCGAACGGGGTCGCGCGGACGGGCAGGGGAGCCATTTAGCGTAACCAATTGTTGGCGAATGAGCTGCTGAAGGCGCGATCGTGAAAACGTCGGCAACTCTCGGGCGAGAAATTGGTCGAGACGTAAGCGCACCGCTTCTTTCGGCACAACTAGGTGAATAGAGCTGGATGCTTCGGTCATGGCCGGCCAACAACCCCTCACCCTAGCCTTTCCCTTCGCAAGGGGAGAGGAGAAAGGTGACGGATGAGCTTCATTGCTCTGAAAATTGCCGATGTTACAATCGGTCCGATGGCGGCTGAATTGAGCGCGTCGACCCTGCAAACGTGTCCGGCATGCGGAGTTTCTTTCGACACAAGCGATGCCGAGCCACTCGCACGCGTGGAATGTCCCAACTGCGGCGAGAAAGTGCGGGCTGAGCGCATGTTCGATAATTTCCTGATCGTCGAAACAGTTGGCGTCGGCGGAATGGGAACGGTTTACAAGGCACGCGACACTTTGCTCGACCGCTTCGTGGCGTTGAAACTATTGCGCAAAGACCTCGAAGGCGGACTCGATGAGACTGCGCAGTTGCAACAGGAAGCGCGCGTGGCCGCGTCGGTTAATCATCCCAACATCGTTCAGGTTTTTTCATCCGGGACCGACCATGGCCAGTTTTACTTGGTAATGGAATTGGTTGAGCGCGGGAGTCTCGACGATTTCATCGAACAGCATACGCGTTTGCCCGAGGCACAAGTGTTGGAGGCCGGGATTCAAACGGCCAAAGGTCTGCGCGCGGCTTATGCCAAGGGCTTGATTCATCGCGATGTAAAGCCGGCCAACATTCTTTTCGCCGATGAACACGTGGCCAAGATCGGCGATTTTGGACTGGCCGGCATCGCAGCCGAAGCGCGCGGAGAAATTTGGGGCACGCCTTACTACGTCGCGCCGGAGCGATTAAACCAACAGCCGGAAGATTTTCGGAGCGACATCTATAGTCTCGGGGCCACTCTTTTTCACGCACTCGCGGGCAGGGCACCGATTGAGGGCGAAACAAACTCGGCAACCCAATTGCGCGCTCTAAAACAACAGCCGCTTTTGCTTTCGGTGGTCGCCCCCGAAGTCTCGCCTGAAACGGCGCGGGTTTTGCAGCGAATGATCGCACCCGAACCGGCGCAACGTTTTTCCTCTTATGACGAGCTCGTTATCGAACTTGAACGCGCCTATAAAAAACTGACCGGTCGCGACGTGATTGATGTCGCGACCGCTAAACGCCGGACGCGACGGATCATAACAGCAGGCGCGGCAGTATTGCTGATCGTCGCGCTTGCCGTTTTCGTTTTCGTTCGCAACACCCAGAAGCAGATCGCGATCTTTTCGACCGCAATTCCGATCTCCGAACTTGAGAAACAGGCAGCGGAAGCGCGACATCAGCTCGTCCTTAATCACTACAATGTCGCGGGAACGGCCTTTGGCCGGATTGCCACCGCAGCGCGGAACCGGCAACCGCTTTATGATTGGGCCCGCCTGCAACAAGGCCTTGCGGCCATGATCGGTCGCGACGATGGACAGGCCCGCGAAGCTTTTCAAGCAGTGGAAAAAGCAGGCGTAAAAGGTTTCGCGCGGGAAAATGTCGATCTTGCGAACTTCATGGTCGCAACATCTAAGACGCTTTTGTCGCCGGGCCGGATTCAGCCCGGTCAGCTTTCTGTTAAAGGCCCTAGCTGGCCTGAGCTGTTCGGGCTTTTTCCGTTTGCATTGAAAGACATTAGTCAGCTCGACGTGCAAGACGCCGTCCCGCTTCTCGATCAGTTTACAAAGGCGCAGCCGACCGGAAAATTCGCGTGGATTGCAGAGCTGAAACCACTCGCGCAAAAGTATCTCGATGATTGTCGATTTTACTTGAGCTGGAAGGCGAACCCGGCATCAAAGGCCAGTCCGGCATCTGACCTAAAGAAGCAGCTGAAAACGCGCAGCGCGATTTCCGATGCTATCCTTGGAAAAGAAAAACAGGTCGCGTCCAGGATCAAATCAGAACAGTCGCAACCGCCGCGGCAGCTGACCCAGAAAGAATTGGGCGCAGCGGCGCAGAAAAAAGCGCAATGGCTCGCCGATTGGAAAAAAAAGCTGATTGACGATCTGAACCACAAACAATTCTCCGGTGCGTTTATGGACACGAGTGGAGCGGAATACACCGGGGTCACGAGCGCGGATAATCAGACAGTCGCTTTAAAGCTTCCCTACGGAATTGCTCGAGTTCCCTGGAGCAAGCTTCCGCCGAAAACGCTGCTAACTATCGCCACATCATTCATCCAGCCGAATACGCCGGACGCGGCCGATCGACAATGGCTTTGCGCCGTTTACGCAAACGCGACTAATCAGGGTGACGCCGCGCGTCAGTTAACGGAAGCTGCTGCCCAATCAAGGCCTGAATATCGCGGCCAGATAAACCTCCTCTTTGTGCGCTAGGTAGCATCTCAATTGGCTCATCTCTTGCTGCCTTAACGTGGATGCGTCGTTGGGTTTATTTGGGCTGTGCCCTCCTTGTCTTTGCAGTCCAGGCCGGGCAACTGCCGCTCACCGTCAACGAGATCGGTTTGATGCTGCGTTCGGGCTATTCGAGCAACTCGCTTATGCAGGAATTATCGACCCGGCATTTCGCCGATACCGTTGACGAAGCTAAAGAGAAAACGCTCGTCAAAGCCGGCGCTTCCGCGGAACTGATCGCCGCTTTGAAGAGCGGAATCTATTCACTTTCGCCGGAAAAAGCGGCCGCGGTGCAAGAACAAATAGCCGTCGCCGAGCAACGCCGGATCGAACAAGCCGAAGCGACCCGCAAATCCGACGCTCAGTATCAGGCGCGAGTCGCACACGAACGAACTTCAAAATCTGCCAAGCCGGATATTGGCGCCGGCTCGGACGCGATCTCCGAATTTCTCAAAGGCGACCTCGTGCAGTGGCACAATGGCAGCGTTGTTCATGCCGACGACACTGCTTTGGCGAACAAGAAACTGATCGCGTTTTATTTTTCGGCGCACTGGTGTGCGCCCTGCCGCAAGTTCACGCCCCAACTCGTGGACTACTACAATCGCGTCGCAGCACAACATCCCGAATTCGAGATCGTTTTTTACAGTTTCGATAAATCGCCATTCGCGTTTGAGACTTACATTCGAGAGGCAAATATGCCGTGGCCGGCGATCGATTACGCGAAACTAAAAGGCAAAGAGGCGATCGCAAAGAACGCCGGCGACGGGATTCCGTCTCTAGTGCTTGTTGATTCAGCCGGAAACGTGATCTCGAGCAGCCATTCCGGTTCGCAAAATTTCGGGCCGCAAAAAGTTCTCGCCGACCTCGATGCCATCTTTGCGGGCAAAGCGCCGGCCCGAGTAGCATCTGCTCAATAAACGCAGTTGCCGACAACTCTCGAAGCTCGTCTATTTTGTCGAGCAATGGGAAGAGACTCTGTCGCGGAGCGGATGGCAAGGCTCGGCATTCGCGATGTCGATCTTGAAGAAACGTTCTCGCGGTCGAGTGGTCCCGGCGGTCAGAACGTAAACAAAGTCGCCACTGCGGTGACGCTGCGGCATCGACCCAGCGGCGTCAGTGTTACGGTTCAGGATTCGCGTTCGCAAGCGATGAATCGCAAGCTCGCGCGACAGCGTTTGCTCGATGCAATCGAAGATCGACAACGCGCGATGCGACGCGCGCAGGTTGCCGCTCGTGAAAAAGAGCGACGCCGCAAATCTCCACGGCCGCCGGCGTTGAAACGAAGAATTCTTGAGTCAAAACGAAAACGCAGCGCGTTGAAAAAACTTCGCAGCCAAATCAACGACTAGAATTCTTACCAGAGCAGTTCTTGCAGAACTTTGATTCGCGCTTCCATCAGTTTGCATTTTTCCTCAATAGAAGTGGTGGCGTCGCGCTTCTTCAGCCACTCGATCTGCTCCTTCTTGACTGCCGCAAAACGCGCTGGCGGCAAAACCAAACGCACTGCCAGATAAACCTCATTCATTCGGTCATCGAATCCTTTTGCCTTGTCTTCCTCCGTCGCGAACGTCGTTTCATCAAGTTCGAGATCACCAAACAGATCCCCGAAGCGGTCGTATTCGTTTCGGGTCAACGGTCGCGCCTCCGCCATCAGCCACTTTTTCGAACGCAGATCGAACGTCCCGTGAAAAAGCGCGTAGTAACCGCCCTTCTCGTTAAGTTGTTTCGGATCCGTTGTCGAAACTGTTCCGACCCGCACTTTGCGGTCGGCGCCGATCCGGAAATGAGGCGTCGCGTCGCCTCCGCTACTTTCGGGATCATGTGACTGTTTGGCGATGGCGGCCTTGAGCGACTTGTCAATCTGTTTGCCGATGTCTGTTTGAACGAAACCCGAACCTTTCAGTTCCAGAATTGAAATGGTGTCGAATCCAAATCGGCTGTCATATTCCACAATGCACCAAGTTGAGTTGGGCGCCCAGGTGACTTGCAACCCGCGATGGTTCTGGTGTTCAAAGTAATCTGCTCCGCGAATCTTTCCCATGAGCTGATGGGCCTTCAAATCGGCCAGATAGTTTGTCTCCTCAAGGGACTCGTCCTTTTCCCAAGCATCCATCGAAGGAACAAGAATACCGTATTGCTCGTCGGGTGATTGGGTATTTTCGCAAACTACACATCCATCCGGCCAATCTCCGGCCGCGGCCTTCGTCGCCGAGAGAAAAACGAAGCATCCAACCGCGAAGAGCAAGCGGGACATGTCCATGATCGAAGTCATCGGGCCGATTCTTTGCCCAAGTTCGGCGCCTGGCAAGATCGACATCGAGACGGACGGGGCGCAATCAGCCCGCTTCGCTCAATTAATTACATCTGTCGAAGCGGCTTGGGGCGAACTAATTATGAAACGACGTTTTACACTATGAAAAAACTTCTTATTCCTTTGTTTTCGGTTCTAATCGCGATCTTCCTGAGCTCCTGTGCAAGCGAGCCGACGTCGACTACGACCTCGACTACTACTCGTGAGACGACGGTCCAGCAGCCGACGACAACGCAGCAGACGACAACGACGCACTACTAATTCGAGGTTTTCTTCCTGCCACGAGAAAAGGGCACGCGACCGCGTGCCCTTACTTCTTTTGAGGTTTTTCCGGCTTTTCGGGAGTCGGAGCTTCGGCGGTCTGGGCTTCTTCTTCCGCTTGGCTGACCACCGGCGCGATCGCCTGCAATTTTTCTCCCTTGCGAAGGTCCATTAATTTTACGCCCATGGTATTGCGCCCGGTTTCGCGAATTTCTTTTACGCGGGTTCGAACCATTTGACCCTTGGTTGTAATCAACATCATCTCGTCGGTGTCGCGCACCGTGAGAGCGCCGACCACATCCCCGGTCTTGGTGCCAGTTTTCATCGTGATGATGCCTTTGCCGCCGCGCTTTTGTTTGCGGTAATCGTCGAACGGCGTGCGCTTGCCGATACCGTTTTCACCGGCGACCAGCAACATCGCGTTTGGATCGACAATCGCGATCGCAATCACCCGATCTTTTTTGTCTGGGCGAATGCCCCAGACGCCAACCGTGTTACGTCCCTGGTCGCGCAGTTGTTCTTCATGAAAGCGCAGACTCATTCCTTCCTTGGTAATCAGAACAATCTCGTTATTGCTGCTAGTCAGGTTGGCGTCGATCAGGCGATCGCCTTTTTCAATTTGGATGGCGATGATCCCGCCTTTGCGAACGTTCCGATAATCGGAAAGGTTCGATTTCTTGACGATACCCGACTGTGTCGCGAAAACGATGTGAAGATTTTCGTCCCAGGTTTGATCGACCGCATTCGGGCCAACGCCCGATTTCTTCGATTGGATTCGAATCGTGGCGGCGATTTTTTCTTCCGGTCGCAATTGAAGAATGTTGGCAATCGATCGGCCTTTAGCCGCGCGTCCCATCTCCGGAATCTCGTAAACTTTTTCGACGTAGGCGCGTCCAGATTCCGTGAAAAACATCAGATAGTCGTGCGTCGTGGCGGTGAAAAGATGCTCGACGAAATCGCCTTCCTCTTCCTCGGTCGCACCTTCGCGCGTGGACATGCCGATCACGCCCTTGCCGCCGCGGCGCTGCGCGCGAAAGGCGCTCACAGCTGTGCGCTTGATGAAACCGCCGTGGGTGATGCTGATGATGCAGCCCTCATTGGCGATGAGATCTTCCATGTTGATCTCGCCTTCATCGACTGCGAACTGAGTTAAACGCGGCGACCCATGTTTATCCCGCAATTCGCGCAGCTCTTTTTTGATAATCGTGAAAACGCGCTGCTCCTTGGCGAGAATGTCGCGCAAATCCTGAATTGTCTTGATCAGTTCCTTATATTCTTTGTCGATCTTGTCCCGTTCGAGACCGGTCAATTGATACAAACGAAGATCGAGAATCTGATTGGCCTGGTGTTCGCTGAAGGCGTAGCGGCCTTCCGTCAGGCGCGCGGGATTGCGGATGAGAATGCCGATCTGCTCGACCTGCTTTTTGGTAAACTCGAACGCGAGCAGCTTGATTCGGGCCTCGTCGCGATTGGCCGATCCGCGAATGATGCGGATGAATTCGTCGAGGTTGGCGAGCGCGATGAGATAACCTTCGAGGGTTTCGGCGCGTTCTTCGGCTTTGCGCAATTCGAAGCGGGTCCGTCGCAATATCACTTCGCGGCGATGCTCGATGTAAGCGGCGTTGGCTTCCTTGAGCGAAAGCAGTTTCGGCCGGCCGTGATCGATCGCCAGCATGATGACCGCGAACGATTTCGTCCGATTCGTCGCGGACCGCGGTGATCTCGCTCAGAACTTTCTCATTCACCAAATCGGCGATGCGCTCGACCAGCGTCGCGCGGTTCACGTTGAACGGGATCTCGGTGATGACGATCTGTTCTTTGCCACCTTTGATTTCTTCAACGCCCGCTTTGCCCCGCACTTTCATGCTCCCGCGGCCGGTCGCTAGATATTGTTTGACCCCGCTGACGCCGCAGATCGCGCAGCCGGTCGGGAAATCTGGCCCCTTCACGTACTTCATCAAACCCTCGAGCGTGATGTCGGGATCGTCGATCTGCGCGCAAATGCCGTCGATTACTTCGACCAAATTGTGCGGCGGAATGTTCGTTGCCATTCCAACCGCGATGCCGGTGCCGCC
>QHRF01000100.1 GCA_003220055.1 Verrucomicrobiota bacterium
TTACAGGATTCTGAAGATCGACATCGGACACGTCGGCGGCTAGCCGATGCTTTCTTTTAAACTGCAGACTTGGCGCACCGAAATTAATGAGAAGGCCAAAGTCTCGATTGGTCGCGATCAAATAGTTCACTACCTGAACCTCGTCGGCTTTCGAGAGCGAACTGACGGCTTTCAGCTCGCAAAGCACATCGTCATCAACGATAAGATCGGCAACAAATTCGCCGACGATCACATTTTCGTAGCGCACGGTGATTCGTTGAGCGACTTCAGCTGACAGGCCGGCGCGACGAAGTTCATGAACCAGTGCGTTTAAGTAAACGGATTCAAGAAATCCCGGCCCAAGTACACGATGAACTTTCATCGCGAAGCCGATAATCTTTTCAGTAATCGTGTGATCTTTATCCAAATCCAATCCTGTTGATCCTGTAAATCCTGTCTAGTTAGACGTCGAGGTTCCGCACATTTAGGGCGTTGTCCTCGATGAATTGCCGGCGCGGCTCGACCACGTCGCCCATCAGGATCGTAAACATTTTGTCGGCATCGACCGCGTTGTCGTCATTCAAATCGACTTTGAGCAGTTTACGTTTCTCGGGATTCATCGTCGTCTCGAATAATTCTTTCGCGTTCATTTCGCCGAGACCTTTGAACCGTTTGATCTGCACGCCGCGGCGTCCGATTTCCAAAATCTTCTCCAGAATTTCAGGAATGGAGAAAAGCGGATGCGAAACGGCTTTTTCGCCTTCGCCTTCGATCAATTCAAAAATCGGGCGATCGCTTGCCGCGTAGTGATCGACTTTCAAACCTTTGCGCGCCAGCTCCGCGATGATTTTTTGGATCGCCGCCGATTCATGGAGCTCGACCAGTTTGGCGCGGCGACGGACGCCGTTGGTTTTCGCCGTCGGCGCGTGAATATCTCCCAGCGGCAACAGTTCCTGTTCCATCTGGGTGTCGAACAAATTGAGATCGAGGTTCGACTCATGAAATTTCCGGACTGCTTTCTCGTCGTGAAAATAGTGGACGATTTCGTCATTCCCCTCCCG
The DNA here is from genome assembly GCA_003220055.1 of Verrucomicrobiota bacterium. Classification (GTDB taxonomy): domain Bacteria; phylum Verrucomicrobiota; class Verrucomicrobiia; order Chthoniobacterales; family UBA10450; genus AV40. The sequence continues at coordinate 1,041 of QHRF01000100.1, forward strand.
AACTTTTACGAGATACGCGGGGAGCTTGCCGGACTTGGAAATGCGCTCCTCCAGATAAGCCTCGAAATCGCCACCATGGCGTCGAACCACCTCGCTTAGCTTCGCCAATTTTTCGAGCGATTCGAGAATGTCCTTCAGTTGCGCTGCCGTGACCTCCTTGCTGTCGGCGAGATTCTTCACTTTGACGTCTTCGGCGCCGAGCGAGATCAAGATTTTGTTTAACTGCACGTCGTCATCGACGTATTCCTCGCGTTTCTTGCGTTTGATTTGGTAGAGCGGCGGCTGGGCGATGTAAATTTTGCCGGCCCGGACAAGCTCAGTCATTTGCCGGAAGAAAACCGTGAGCAGCAGCGTCCGAATATGCGATCCGTCCACGTCGGCATCCGTCATGATGATGATCCGGCCGTAACGCAACTTCGACATGTCGAAGCGGCCTTCGTCTTTGCCGTTGCCGTCCTCCTTCGGTTTGCCGATTCCAGTGCCAATCGCGGTAATCATCGATTGGATCTCGGTGTTCTTGAGAAATTGATCTTCGCGCGCTTTCTCAACGTTGATCAGCTTGCCCCGAATCGGCAGAATCGCCTGGTAACGCCGATCGCGCCCTTGTTTCGCGGAGCCACCGGCCGAATCGCCCTCGACAATATAAAGCTCGGTCAATTCCGGATCGCGTTCTGAGCAATCGGCCAATTTTCCCGGCAACCCACCGCCGGTGAGCGCACCTTTACGAATCGTTTCGCGCGCTTTGCGTGCAGCTTCACGTGCGCGCGCGGCCGTCAGAATTTTTTCGAAAATGCGCCGCGCGATCGGCGGGTTCTTGTCGAAGAAGGTCATCAAACCTTCGTAAACCGCCGAATTGACGATGCCGTCGATCTCGGTGTTCACAAGTTTCACCTTGGTTTGCGATTCGAACCGCGGGTTGGGCAATTTGATGCTGAGCACGCAGATCAAACCTTCCCGAACGTCATCGCCAGAAATTGATGGGTCCTTTTCTCTCAAGAGCTGATTCTGCTTCGAGTATTGATTGACTGCTTTGGTCAGCGCTGTCCGAAATCCAGTGAGATGCGTACCGCCGTCCGGATTTGGAATCGAATTGGCGAACGGCAAAATCTGATCGTTGTAGGTGTCGTTATATTGCAGGACAACATCGACAAACACTTCGTCGCGCTGCCGCGAAATCACGATCGGCTTCGGATGCAGGACTTGTTTGTTTTCGCCGAGCTGCTTTACGAATTCCTCGATGCCGTGCTTGTAGAGAAATGTTTCCTTCTTCGGGGAATCGCCGCGCTCGTCGGTGAGATTGATCTCAAGGCCGGGATTTAAGAACGCGAGCTCGCGCAACCGCGTTGCCAATCGCTCAAATTTAAATTCCGTGGTGATCGTGAAGATCGTCGGATCAGGCAGGAACGTGATCAGTGTGCCGGTGGCCTTCTTCCCTTTGACCTCGCCGATGACTTCCAGCTTCTTGGTCGTTTTTCCCTGGGCAAAGGCCATGTGATAGACCTTGCCGTCGCGCGAAACTTCTACCTTGAACCATTCCGAAAGCGCATTGGTGCATTTGGCGCCGACGCCATGCAGACCGCCGGAATATTTGTAAGCGCCTTGCCCGAATTTTCCGCCCGCGTGCAGGTTAGTCAGCACCAGCTCGACGGCCGGCATTTTCCATTTCGGATGAATATCGACCGGAATACCGCGGCCATTGTCGCGAACCGAAACACTGCCATCAACGTGAACCTCTACGTCGATCTTGTCGCAAAATCCGGCGAGATGTTCGTCGATCGAATTGTCGAGAACTTCGAACACCATGTGGTGCAGGCCGCGCTCGTCCGGGTCGCCGATGTACATGCCGGGGCGCTTGCGGACCGCTTCCAAACCTTCCAGCTTGTCGATCTGAGCGGCGTCGTATTTTTGGAGTTTATTAACCGTTGAAAGCTCGCGCTGGCGATTTCTTTCGATGGATTTTTCGTCGTCTGGATCGACGGAGACGGCGGCTCGCGCTGGCATCGTAAGAAGGTAGCGAAAATGCCTCAAGAAACAACTATTAATCTCGTGCTATCAAGAGACTTATTTCCGCTAGCGGTTGGAGGCTTGGGCACTCCAAAGCCCACGGTATTGTGGTCGCCGATTCCCACTTATTCACAGGTTTTTTTGTCCCCTTGACCAGTCTCTTTTACGCTTCGAAAATGGGGCTCTCAATGCGCCTCCAAACCCTGGCCGAAGGTCGCTGGATCCTTGCGATTTTATTTTTTCTCGCGCTTGCCAGCTGGTTCTTCAACGCTTGGTTGTCCCTGCTTTTTCTGCTCCTGATCTTCTACACGCTTTTCTTTTTTCGCGATCCAGATCGAAAAATTCCAGCTGATCCGAACGCGGTGGTCGCGGCAGCCGACGGCGTCATCAAAGATATTTGCGAAGTCGAGGAGACCGAGGTTTTGAAAGCGAAAATGCTTCGCGTCGGGATCTTCTTGTCGATCTTCGACGTGCATAC
>QHRF01000146.1 GCA_003220055.1 Verrucomicrobiota bacterium
GGTGCGTGAGATTGTCGAGCTTTGCCACAAATACGATGTGCTCGTTTCAACCGGCGGCTTCATCGAGCGTGTCCTTGCGCAAGGAGCCGAGGCGGTAAGGAAATACGTTGCCGAATGCAAACGACTCCGATTCGACATCGTTGAAATCTCCGCCGGTTTCGTCTCCATCCCGACCGATGATTGGCTGCGACTGATCGAATTGATACGTAAGTCGGGAATGAAGCCTAAACCGGAAGTCGGGATACAATTTGGCGCCGGCGGCGCAACCGCGACCGCGGAATTGCAGGCCGAAGGCACGCGCGATCCGAGTTGGGCGATCGCACTAACGAAACGGTTCCTCGATGCCGGCGCGGAAATGATCATGATCGAAAGCGAAGGGATCACCGAAAACGTCGATCCATGGCGAACCGATGTGCCCGCGCGATTCATCGACGAAATCGGAATGGAGAAGCTGATGTTCGAGGCCGCCGAGCCCGATGTCTTCGCCTGGTACATCAAAAACTATGGCGCGGACGTCAATCTGTTCGTCGATCATAGCCAGATCGTGCAGTTGGAATGCTTACGCGCCGGAATTTGGGGAACAAAAAGTTTGTGGGGCCGCGTCGTGACTTACAAAGAAAAGTAAGTTAGTGCGGCCCAGCCATTCCGGGAGCGTGAAGCGAGAACCAATCGCTCGCCAACTTCGCGACTTTTTCGAGTGCGCCCGGTTCTTCGAACAGATGCGTCGCGCCGGGGACGATGTCGATCTTGCATTCGCATTTCATTTGCGCGCGCGCCTGCTCGTTCAATTCAATCACGACGTGATCTTCGCCGCCAACAAGCAACAGCGTCGGCGCTTTCACTTTCGGCAACGCCTCGCCCGCTAAATCCGGTCGACCGCCACGTGAGACAACCGCTCCGACGTCCTCCGGCAATTCAGCCGCCGCGACCAAGGCGGCGCCACCCCCGGTGCTCGAGCCGAAATAACCAATGTTAAAATCCTTCGTCTCCTCTTGCTGCTTCGCCCACTTCGTCGCGTGAACCAGTCGCTTCGCCAGCAAACTGATGTCGAACCGATGCTCGCGCGTATAAAGATCGACCGATTCCTCTTCCGGCGTTAGCAAATCGAAGAGCAATGTCGCCAGGCCGGCTTGGTTGAGCGTGCGCGCGACGAATTGATTTCGCGGACTGTGCCGGCTGCTCCCACTGCCGTGCGCAAAAAGTACCAGCCTCTTCGCCTCACGAACAATTGTGAGGTTCCCATCGAGCGTAGCCGCTCCAGCTGAGATCTGTACCTCAATCATGTCGATGTTCGTGCTCATGCTCCTGCTCTTACTCTTGCTCTCGTCTAATTTTCACGAGCAAGAGCATGAGTAAGAAGACGGATTCACACTTTGAACGGATAAGTTTCCGGCAATTCGCCTTTGTCCCACACGCTCGTGCGTTCCAGCGGTTCGACCGCGCGCGTTTCGTCGATGTGAATGATGGCGTCGAATTGTTTCGGCAAACGGGCGTGAAAATAGTGACTGAGTCGTTCCGATTCCGGCCGATAAATCACGCCGATCGCGCGTTCGAGCCGCGGACCGTAAAGCGCGCTGATCACTTTCTCGCCCACGCTTCGCAGATCGATCCAAAACCGGTCCAAGCCGGTTCCGTGAAACAATTCCTCGTAACTGCCGCGCAAAGCCGGCCGCACATTTTTTCGCTCCGCTTCCGCGCCCCAATCGGACGCCGCGGTCACGCTTCCATGATGCGTGCTGAATCCAACCAACACGGCTTCACTGCCGAAACGCTCACGAATCAATTGGCCAACGTTCAATTCGCCGTGCAGGCCCATTTCCGTCGCGCGCGCATCGCCGAGATGCGAATCGACCATATGCCGGTCCCGCAGATTCCAGGAGGACGCGCGCCCGCGAAACATCGACCGATAATATTGCTCGGCGTTCTTCACTAACCGCGCGTTCTGTTCGGCAAAAAATAATTCTTCGGCGGCGACCGCGCCGTCGCGGCTGAGAAACTCCGCGGCCTTGCGCTGGATTTCGATCAACTGCTCGACCACCGCGTTCTCGCACGACTCCGCGGCGCCGACGGTTGCGGCGTAGCCGTATTCCTGCGGCTCGCGGCTGAAATGATCGAAGCACGAATAACGCAGGCGCGCGCGCTTTGCAGCTTCCGGATCTACTTTTTCCAAATAATTCAGAACGGCATCGATCGATCCGTGCAGGCTGTAGAGATCCATTCCGTACAAACCGGCCGGGGCGCGCTTTGAATCGACATCTTTATTGAATTGGCGCAGCCACTCTACGAATTCGACCACGACCGTGTTACGCCACATCCAGGTCGGGAATCGGCGAAACCCAGCGAGCGCCTCGCTTGCGTTCGCATCGTTGCTCGAGCCGCGAACGTAACGATGAACGCGAGACGCATCGGGCCAGTCCGCTTCAATCGCGAGCACGGTGAAATTTTTCTCCGCGATCAGTCGTTTCGTGATTTGCGCGCGCTCGAAATAAAATTCGTGCGTCCCATGCGAAGCTTCGCCGAGCAAAACGATCCGCGCGTTGCCGATGAGCTCGAGCAGCGCGTCATAATCATTCGACTCGCCGTCAAGCGGTTGCGCCAGTTCACGAACAAACTCCGCATCAGTCATGATCGCTCCTCCCCCTAAGTATTTCGCAAGTGCTGGTCAGCTTGGCGGTTGCCGGCCAC
>QHRF01000101.1 GCA_003220055.1 Verrucomicrobiota bacterium
GACCTTGTTCGTTGAGTGTTGGACAATTTCGCTCCGACACTCGATTAATTCGCATGCTACCGGTTGAGCATGACGATCCGATCAATGCGAAAATCCTCGCCGTTTCGGAGGATAAAATCGCAGGCTTCGTTCGCGAGCCGTTCGAGGAAATCGCGCGCCGCTCAGGCGTGGACCTCGATGTTGTGATGGCGCAGATCGCCGCGATGCTTCGCGCCGGAACGATCCGTCGCGTCCGGCAAACATTGCTTGCGACCAACCTCGCCGACGGCGCGCTCGTCGCGTGGAAGGTTCCGGAAGAAAAGATCGACCGCGCCTTTGATTGGATGTTTCAGCGCGATCCGTTTTCGGGTCACGTTGTCATTCGTTCCACCGATACGGTCAGCGCCGGCTCCGAATACAAACTTTGGACAACGCTGAAGGTCCCGCGCGGGTTTTCGCTGCAAAAACATTGCGAATTGCTCACGCAAAAAGTCGGCGCCGAGAAATTCCGGATCATGCCGGCAAAAGGGATTTTCACGCTCGGGGTTGGCCACGTGCGACGGAAAAGCATAGAGCCGGGCGAGAAAGCAGACGAGCCCGCAAAGATGATTCGGGTGGAGGTGGTCGATCTTGGGGAACACGAGTGGAACGTTTTGCTCGCCCTCAAACGCGAATTCGTGCCGGAAGAAATTCGCCCGAATCCATGGGCATCGCGCGCGAAAGAAGCGGGTGTCAGCTTGGATGAATTTTATCGGGTCGCCGAAAACTTGAGCGCACGCAAAATTATCGGCCGCTTTTCCACGTTTCTCGAACACGTGAAACCGTCGCAGACCGGCGTTCGCGTCACGCGTTTCAATGCTTTGTTTCATTGGGCGGTGCCTGCCGGGCGCGAGATCGAGACCGGCGGCGAAGTCGGCCGGCACCACATCCTGACCCATTGTTACTGGCGTGAAGCCGGTCCGGAATTCAAGAATGTCAACATCATGGCAGTCGCGCACGGCACCGACAAGCAGCGGCTCCTCGATCACAAGGCGGCGATAGATCGACATCTTGAGTCATGCCGCATTCCGGTTTCCTACACCAATGTTTTCTGGGGCGGGCGCAGCGAAATCAAACCGTCCGAAATTTCGCCGAAAATTTACCGGGAATGGCTGTCAGATTCGCAAGCGGCATGAAGTCGCGCTTCGTCTTCCTTTGAAATCGCTCATCGAAAAACTTCGTAACGGTCGCGATCTGAACGGGGCTGACATCGATACTGCGGTGGCGATTCTACTTTCGCCGGACGTCGGCGACGAGGTGAAAGCGGACTTCCTGACTGCGTTGCACCGAAAAGGAGAGACCACTGAAGAGATTGCCGCTTTTGTCCAGTCGTTGATGAAACGCGCAGTTGATCCGATGATTGATCGGGCTGAGATGCCCGGCCCGATGGTGGACGTTTGCGGCACCGGCGGCGATGGCGTCGATTCATTTAATATTTCGACGACGGTCGCCTTTGTGGTGGCGGCGGGCGGCGCCGTGGTGGTGAAGCACGGCAATCGCCGCGTCACTTCCAGTTGTGGCAGCGCTGATGTTCTCGAACAACTTGGCGTGCCGATCGATCTCGCGCCCGAAGAATTGCGCGAATCTCTTAAACGCCACCGACTCGGCTTTCTCTTTGCGCGGCAATATCATCCAGCGTTTCGCGCGCTCGCGGAAACGCGTGGGCGTTTGGCACGGCAAAATGCGCGCACGATTTTCAATGCGCTCGGACCGCTCTTAAATCCGGCCCGCCCATCGCGGCAGCTGATTGGTGTCTATTCGCCGCACTTGACCGGTATCTTCGCTCAAGTTCTGCGGGAACTTCGACATGAGCGCGCCTGGATTGTGCATGGCCTTGGCGATAACAGCGCGGGCATGGACGACATCTCCGTTAGCGGTGCGACCACGATCGCGGAACTCATCGACGACAAAGTCACGTCCGCGATCTTGGACGTAAGCTGGCTCGGCATTCCGCGAGCGCCGGTCAGCGAATTGCGAGGTGGAGACGCGCGCGAAAACGCCGCCACGATTGAGGGAATTCTTGCCGGGAAAATTTCTGGCGCAAAGCGCGACATGACGATTGTGAACGCAGCAGGAGGGTTCGTGGTCGCCGGCCTGGTCAAAGATCTGAAAGAGGGGATCGAATTGGCGCGCGAAGAAATCGACAGCGGTCGCGCGTTGGAGAAATTGAGGGCGCTCCAAGGAACGCGATTGTAGGGCAGGCGCTCCGCCTGCCGGTCTTTAGTTGGCAACCGATGCGGTTGCCCTACAATTCATTCGACGAACCGATCGCGATAACTTGCGTCCAAATTTTGCAGCAGCGCGACTGCGAGCTGGTGACGGTCAACTTGTTCGCCGCGGCGAATCCGCCTTGTGGCGGATCGATCCAACGCCATCGCTAAAGAAATCGCGCGCGGGCGAAGCTCACCCGAAAAATCTTCGGCGCGCTGGTTCACATTGAGGCCGATCCCGACGATCGCGATGTGGGGGGAATTTTTCTGCGCGCGCATTTCAACCAGAACGCCGGCGATCTTTTTTCCGGCGACGACAACGTCGTTCGGCAAGTTCACCGTCGCTTCGCGCGCAAATTCCGTTGAAATTGTATCGGCGATCGTGCGCGCGGCCCATTCAGCCAATTGCGCCGATGCTCCGATGTCGATCTTCGGCCGAAGTAAAATCGAGAACCAAAGTCCTTTGCCGGCAGCCGATTCCCAGGAATTATTGCGCTGGCCGCGCCCGGCGGTTTGGCGCTCCGCGAATACCACCAGACCTTCGGGCGTTGATGGCGAAGTCCGCTCCAAAACGGAATCATTCGTCGACGTTGTCTCGTCGACGACCACAATGTCGCGGCCGATGATCGCAGAATCGAGATCGGCGCGGAGCTTGTCGCCACTCAGCGCGTCGAAGGTTATCATGCAGGGAGCGGCGTTAACTCGAGAGAAAAATCGATCGCGCGTGGAGAATGGGTGAGCGCGCCGATGGAAATATAATCGACGCCGGTGGCAGCGATTTGCCGGATGTTTTTCAAGGTCACGCCACCGCTCGCTTCAAATTTTACTTTGTCTTTGCCAAGCGCTATCGCTTCCCGAATCTGCGCCGGCTTCATATTGTCGAGGAGAATCACGTCAATGCCGTCGACTTGCAGAAATGCGCGAACTTGCTCGAGCGCGTCGGCCTCAACTTCAATTCGAACATTCGGTCGCGCCTCGCGGAACTTTTGCACTGCCTTTGCGAACGCGGCAAATCCCGCGCTAACGGTTAGGTGATTGTCTTTCAGCATCACCATGTCGAACAAACCGAAACGATGATTGGCGCCACCGCCCGCGACCACGGCCGCTTTCTCCAGCGCGCGCAAACCCGGCGTCGTTTTGCGGGTGTCGAGAATCTTCACGTGGTCGGTTCCGGCAGCGTCGACAAACTTTCGGGTGAGCGTCGCGATTCCAGACAATCGCTGCAAAAAATTCAGCGCCACCCGCTCAGCTTTTAGAATCGAACGCGCCTGGCCGCGAAGTTCGATCACACTCTCGCCAGCATTTATCTCGCCACCGTCTTTTTTGACAACGGTGATCGCGACCGTGGAATCTACGCGACGGAAAACTTCTGCGGCTGTTTCTGTGCCGGCAAGAGTGGCGCGCTCGCGAGCCACAATTCGCGCCATCGCCTGCTGATTCTTCGAGACGAAAAAATCAGTGGTCAGATCGCCCTCGCCAATGTCTTCGCTCAAGGCGACATCGATTGGATCGACACTGATTCGTTTCATAGCGCGCCGGCCGGGCTTGGTGCCTGGTAAATGCATTTGCCGCGAACGTACGTTTCCAGATTCGCTTGCGGTCCGCCGCGATAAATGCAGAGCGCGACTATGTCCTCGGGCGTAAGTTCGGCCAAAGCATCCTCGTTTGGATAGGGCAAAAGCGCGGCCAGGTCGACAACGATCAGGTCCGCTTCCTTACCGGAATCGAGTGAGCCGATGATATTGGATTTCCCGAGCGCGCGTGCGCCGCCGAGGGTGGCGAGATAAAATGCTTCGCCCGGACGAAGCGGTCGCAAATTCGGTTCGTAGGCGCTGCGCGCTTTTTGCACTTCAATCGCCGCGCGCATTACCTGCCACATATTTAACTCCGGCCCGCCGGCCACGTCCGAACCGAGTCCGACGTTGATTCCGGCTTTCAAAAGTTGATCGAGCTTCATCAGGCCGCTGCCGAGAAAAAGATTCGAGCTCGGACAATGCGCCACGCTCGACTGTGCCGCGGCGATCGCGGCGATTTCTCGGGGATTGAGATGAATGCAATGGCCGACCACGGTGTGCGGTGTGAGCATTCCGCATTTTTCATAGACGTGGGTGTAGTCGCGCGCGCTCATATAAAGGTGGTGCACTTTCTCCAGCTCCTCGCGGTTTTCCGCCAGGTGAGTCTGCAAATAGGCTTCGAACCGCGCGGCCAGCTCGGCGGCGCTACGCATCATTTTTTCCGAACAGGTAACGGCGAAACGGGGACTGAACGCGTACTCGAGCCGGCCTTCCTCGGACCGATGCCATTTTCGACAAAGGCGCTCGCTCTCGAGCAACGAAATTGAGAGCACCTTTTTCGGCTGGAGCTGGCCGTAGGAGCCGAGATCCATCATCATTTTCCCGAGGATCGCGCGGATGCCGCTTTGCTTGGCGGCCTCGAAACCGGCATCGCAACTGTCTTCATAAATCGCCGCGTAGGCCATCACCGTGGTGGTGCCATTGCGCACCAACTCTTGAAAAAACGCGGGCGCTTCGGCGCGCGCTTTCGGTCCGGTAAACTCCCGCTCGACCGGAAAAATGTGCTGCCGCAGCCATGGCAACAGCTCGCTTTCACCGCGCGCCACGACCGAGTATTGCGGCAGGTGCGTGTGACAATCGATTAAGCCCGGAAAAATCGCGGCCGGCCGCCGGTCGAGCCAGCGAATTGAATTCGGGTGCAGCCGGCGCAGATCGTCGTAATCGCCGATTTTCGAAATTTTTCCGTTGTCGATCAAGACCGCGCCATTAGGCCGGCCGCGCAAAGTGCCGAACTGTGGTGCATCGATCAGAAAGCCGCGGAGGCCGAACGGGCTGGTATCGCTCTGCATAAACGGCGACTGCTATCAAACCACTTTGGTCGGGCGCGCCGCAACACCACAATTGAGGGCACTTTCCGCGGAAAGGATAAGGGCAATTGACTTTGCCACTCCGGTTCGGACTCGCCCAGGCGACATCGGTACAAAAAAAGATTCGGGCAGCGCACGCCAAGGAGAAACAGCAAATACAAGAAACGTGCAACCGCCCGAATCGCCTTAACCTGTTAATTTGGACAGCGCCCAGCGGCTGGCGTTCGAATTATTTACGATTTTTTCGGACTGAGTAGGCTCAACTGCGCCAGGCACTTACAACTTCATCTCCTCTTGAATCGAACCGCCGGCCCTCGCCGCCTCGGTTTTTACCTCCTGCAATAACGACTTGAACTCGCATTTCTCCAGTTGGGCGATCAGCGCTGGATACTCCGGTTGGATCCGGAGGTCATCAATCGGGATTGGAAGCTCCATGTGACAATCGAGCTCCACCATTTTTCGGTTCTGCAAAATTTGTTCGCGCGCGCCGGTAAGCTTTTCCCGGGTCCGATTGCTTTTCACCTTGTCAATGTTCGCGAGCAGCTTTTCCAGGCCGCCAGATTCGCGGACTAATCCGGCCGCAGTTTTCCGTCCGATACCGGCGCCGGGGATGTTGTCGACCGAATCGCCGGAAATCGCCAGCACATCGCCGATCAGTTTCGGCGGCACGTCCCATTTCGCAGTCGCTTGTTCCTCGCCGAGTAACGCGAACCCGTCTTTCGGCGAAGTCAGATCGGCTTTGGCTGTGGTGTAAACTTTCACGCACGGGCCGATCAGCTGATACAAATCTTTGTCGTTCGTGGCCAAGACCACTTCCATTCCTTTGCGCTTGCACGCGGCCATCGCGTAGCAACCCATCAAGTCGTCGGCTTCGGTGTTGGGGAGCGAAATGTTTTTGAATCCGAGCAGGGGCGTAAGCTTTTGAATGAAATCGAGTTGCGGCACCATCGGCAACGGCATCTCCTTGCGCGTTTCTTTGTAAGCCGGTTGCAACTTCACTCGCCGTTCCGGCATGCCTTCGTCCCAAAACACCGCTCCCAGCTCCGGCTGGAGATGCTTAATCATCAAGCGCAGCGTCTTGGTGAAACCAAAAATTGCGTTCGTCGGCTCGCCTCGCGAGTTGGACAGGTTCGGGATCGCGAAAAACGACCGGTAAACGTAATAATGCCCGTCTATTAAAAGCAGTTTCACTAGAAGAGAGGATTAACTGGATTCTGCCGATTTCAAAACCGAACCTGCAAATTCGCTTCAGCAAATCCCTCTGTTAATCCGGTGAATCCTGTCCAATGATGAGGGCATGGCCGAGCAGTGGATCATTCGAGTTCAGGGAAAAGAATACGGCCCGGCTGATCTGGCGACGTTGCGTGAATGGAAAGCTGACGGTCGGGTGTTGCCGGCGAATCCCGCCCGCCAGGCCGATGTCGAGGAGGCTCATTGGAAAACGGCCGGCGACATTCCCGGATTGTTTCAAGTCGAACCACCGCCGGTTCAGACAAATGTGGAGGCAAACGCCAGTCCGGCTCGGACCGTGTCGCGCGCAGGAGCGTCCGCCGGCATTGCGGCCGACACGGCCACTACAACCTCCAAACCGCCGAGTCGGAACATTTTGGTCGAAACCTTTCGAATTTATTTTCGCGGTTTCTTTCAATTCTTCTGCCTCTCATTGCTGAGCATTGTCCCGATTGTCTGCGCGGAGCTCACCAATCGTTTCGTCGACACCGCACCGGGCGTGAACGTCGATCTGCGAACACTCGTCGCCGTCGCGGTCGGATTATGCATGCTCGTGCTGCGAATTGTTTTGGTTCCAGTCTATATCGCCGGCATCCAGATTCTCACCGCCGAGCTTGCGACCGGACATCGGCTCGGTTTTTTCAGCGTCCTTAATGCGGCGGTCAAATATTGGCCGCGCGTGGCCGGTCTCGGCCTGTTTGTCTACGGCGTTTTCTTTTTGCTGATCCTGTTCGCTCTCGGCATCGCGATCATGGTCGTCACTTCAGCGGCGCTCTTCTCGATCGTGCTCGCGCTCGGCTTGCTTGCATTTCAAGTCTGGTTGTTCGGCCGATTTTTCATTAACGTTCTTTTCTGGCAGCAATTCACCGTGCTCGAAAACGCGAACGTGAGCGAGGCCCTCCGCGAGAGCAGAAGACTCGCGCGCAGTGGGCGGGATCTTCCCTGGTATCAACGCCCACTTTGGCGCGGCGCGCTCATTGTCTCGATTTGGATCGCGTTTGCTTTAGCAATCGCCGTCGTCGCGATGTGGCCAAGACTGGCTGCGGAATGGCCGTTAGTCCGAGATTCTTTCAGCCAGCTGGGCGTCGCGCAGGATCCTCAGGTTGTTCTGCAGAAAATGATGGCGAGCCTGCCAAAAAATCAGACTGCCAGCTTTTCCGAACTGGGTCTCACCGTTTTGCAGCGAATTCTTCAACCGCTCCTCGGCATCGCCTTCGTCGTCCTTTATCTCGATACCCGGCAAGAAGAGTAAATGATATAATTGGGTTCTCTCTCGAGATGCGGTCGTGAAACCGAAATTGCTAGCTTGCTTCGCCCCGGCGCTGTTGGCGGCGACATTCTTAATCGCTGCCGATCAATCTCAACTCAAATTACCGGACGGATATGTAATTCCGCCATCAAGTGTTTCGCGGAATCGTGAATATGGCGTCAGTGCATTCAATAACACGGTCAATCCGATTCCCGATGAGATCAATGAGAACAAGATCGTAGATCTTCATACTGGCGAAATCGTAGGAATCATTAACGGCTCAAGTGCAATGATTCACATGAATAACGAAGAAATTCTTCCGGCTCGCTGGTCTCCGGATGGATCACTGCTGCTATGGGAGGTGGATGGGAAATGGTCTCCATCGACTTTGACGCTGCTAAGAATAGAGAACAGTAAAGTTAAATGGGCTCTCGATGTCCTTAGAACTGTGCAACAAGCGATTCTTGTTCGCACGCGCAAAGTCGCTCCGCAGAAATACGCTGTGGCAAAAAAAGAGAATAAAGGCAACGGCACTGCGTTTCCCGACGGGTTTACGGTAAACGTTCGAGTGGAGGGCGATCAAGAACGAGGTGGCGCTACGGAGAACGTAGAGGGTAGACCGATTTCTCTGCCTTTGAAGGTTCATGCCGAACTGACTTCGAATCCGAAAGAGATGGAAGATTGGCCAAAGGAAGCCCAGCTAGACTCCGAGCTGGATGGGGTGATAACTCCGGAACGACAGCTCAACGTCACTCGCTTCCGTTTGCGCGAGACGCCTTTTAGCAAGGCGACGTCGAGTTCTTGGCTGGAACTTACAAATCCTGATTGATCGCCCTGGCACTTTCGAAGTGTACGGCACTCTCGGTTACGAGCGCCTCAGGTCAGGTTCTACCTGTAGCTTTGAGAGTTGACGGTATGACGTACACAAATTTTTAGCGAAACTGCGCAAAAATTCCTCAGTTAAGGCAAAGGTACGGCAGCAAACCACGGCCATCACTTGATCGATCACCGGCGCCGGACGCGGCGCATTTCGCTCGCGGCGAGCCGCTTCAAAACGCGCGATCGTTTTCATGAATCGGTTTTTGAAGCTGGTCGGGGAAAAAGTTTTGTTGGATGGCGACCACTCTCGCGTTGCAATCCGATTCATACCCCAAAGCCGCCAGCCAAAGCAATCATGCAGACGTTCCTCTTGTTCCTCGCCCTGCAAGAGCCGTCTCCGGGCTCGTTCTTGATTGCAGGCGCTGTCAGCCTGGGCTTGCTCGCGATTTTCCTCCATCACAAACTCGGCTAGGCTGGAATGCCATTAGCCCGCGGTAGTTGAATCGCATCGGCGTGCTTGCGCGGCGCAGCACAAATTGAAATCATCACCCAATGCTGATGAAAGGCGAGATGTCATGTCAGATCCTGCTTTGCGGCTGCGCAGCCGTGATGCTCTCGTCCCGCGTGATCGCTCCCAGTGCGCTGCAACGATTTGATCAACCGCGGACCGTCTCGTACACAGCCGATATCGTCGTGAACGGTCGATGGCTCCTTCCACGCGACATGCTTGGGCACGTTGCAACGAAACCACCATTAGTGAACTGGATGGCAGCGCCGGTCGTCGCGCTCGGTTTCTGGCAGGAATGGGCCGCGAAGTGGCCAATGGTTGCAGCGACACTGCTCACCACTGCCCTGACTGTGAGAATCGCACGTAATTTATTTCGAAAAATTCCCGAGACCGAAACGGTCGCAAACGAAGCCGCTCTTCTCGCTGGGGCCGCGTGGCTGGTGAATCCGGCCAATATGACAATGATCTATCATTGCCGGCCCGATCCGGTCCTGGTGCTCTTTCTCACGGCGGCTTGGATGTGCGCGACCGCGGTCATATTTGAAAATGACTCCGACAGGATCGCCATCGGCGGGTTTTCGATTGCCATCGGCTTGGCGGCTTTGACCAAAGGTCCAGCAGCGCTTCTTCCGATGATATATCTGCCGTTGGCCGCCTGGTTAATCCGGGGCCAACCAGATCTTCTCTGGCGTAGTCACTGGTTGTGGGCAATCTCAGTTGCGCTCGCGATCTTCTCGCTCTGGGCATTGCCGACCGCGATCCGCTACCCGGCGCCGTTTTTTAAGCAGCTTATCGGCCGTGAGCTAATCGGACCAACCTTGGGATTGGATCATCACTTCGGCGGCAAACATTACATTGATGGTCCAATCGTTGCGCTAAAGCTTATTCTGCAAAATCCGATCTGGTTTGTTCAGCGGTTTCTACCATGGTCGCTCCTGACTATCGGCGCACTTTGCGCCATCGGGTGGAAGCGGTGGTTTCGACACCCGCTTGCGCCCACAATTTTGTGGATATTTCTCGTGCTCGTATTTTTTGCTCTCTCGGTGCGCAAAACTGCCGATTACATCCTGCCCGCTTATCCCGCGGGAGCGATTCTAGCCGCTTATTTTTGTGTAACTTATTTGCGAAGATTTCGTATCCAGCCTTGGCAGGTCGCGGCATTCGCTCTCGCGCTCGCCGTTGGACTGAGCGCAAAACACTTTCTCAAGACGAGCAAGGATCGCGGCGGCGAAAACTTGAAGCTATTTGCGCGTGAAGTGGAGAGCACGATCGACGACGATCCGGTCGTATTTATCGATACCGATTACAACACGCTCCAGTTTTTTCTGCATCGACATCAGCCAGGTGCGCCGACCGCGGAACAAATGGCCGTGGCAAAGTGGGCCATTATGCCGTTGCGCGACGAAGTTCCCGCGGAATTGCACTCGGACTTGGTCACCCGAAATCAAGAAAAGCAGTTTGTGTTGGGATTATATCGAATGGAGAATGTGCGAACTCTGATTCACCCAGATTCGCCGCTTAATTTTGGATGGCGTCCACGATTGTAAGCTGGCCGCTTCTATGACAATGGTAAAGACCTGGCCCGGAAAACCATATCCGCTTGGCGCCACTTGGCTGGGAAACGGCGTCAACTTCGCGATCTTTTCCGAACACGCCACGGGCATTGATCTCTGCTTGTTCGACAACATCGGCGCGCCGAAGGAAAACCTCCGCATTCCTTTCCGCGAACAAACCGAGCAAGTGTGGCACGCGTTTTTGCCCGATGCGCGGCCGGGACAACTTTACGGTTACCGCGTCTATGGCCCGTACGATCCGAAGCGGGGCCTGCGTTTCAACGATTCGAAATTGTTGCTCGACCCCTATGCTAAAGCGATCGCGGGCCGGATTAATTGGTCGGACGAAATGTTCGGTTACGTGGTCGGCGATAAAGCGGAGGACCTGACGCGCGATTCGCGCGACAACGCGTGGGCGATGCCCAAGTCAGTCGTAGTCGACGATGCCTTCAATTGGCGCGACGACCAACGGCCGAACACTCCGCTTTCCGAAACGGTGATTTATGAAATGCACGTGAAAGGATTCACGAAACTTTGGGGAGACGTGCCGGAGCAATTCCGCGGCGCATATGCTGGAATCGCGAGCGAACCGGCGATCCGTTATCTCAAAACGCTTGGCGTGACCGCGGTCGAACTTTTACCGGTGCACACCCATCTGGATGACAAGGCGCTGGTCGATCGTGGCCTGACGAATTACTGGGGCTACAACACGATCGGATTTTTCGCACCGCACGGGCACTATTCGAGCAACCGTGAGTTGACCGCGGAAGTGACCGAATTCAAATCGATGGTGCGAGCGCTGCACGCCGCCGGGATCGAAGTGATTCTCGATGTTGTTTACAATCACACCGGCGAAGGAAATCATCTCGGACCGACGGTCTGTTTTCGCGGAATCGATAATGGGGCGTTTTATCGGCTGATGGCAGACAATCCCCGTTTCTATTTGGATTACACCGGCACCGGCAACACGGTAGACACGCTCCACCCGCGCACGCTGCAAATGGTGATGGACAGTCTGCGCCATTGGGTGGTGGAAATGCGCGTGGACGGTTTTCGGTTCGACCTCGCTCCCGCCCTCGGACGCGACGGCACCGGATGCAATAAGTTCGCCGCCTTTTTCAAAGTCATTCAACAGGACCCGGTCCTGTCACAGGTGAAATTAATCGCGGAGCCGTGGGATGTCGGTGAAGGCGGCTACCAGGTCGGCAATTTTCCCGTGCCGTTTTCGGAATGGAACGGAAAATTCCGGGACGCGATGCGCAGTTTTTGGCGTGGCGACGAAGGTTTTATCGGCGAAGTCGCATATCGACTGACCGCCAGCCCCGATCTTTATCAACACGACGGCCGGCAACCCTACGCCAGCGTTAACTTCATCACGTCACACGACGGCTACACCCTCAACGATCTCGTCAGCTACAACGACAAGCACAACGAAGCCAACGGCGATGAGAACCGCGACGGCGACGGCCATAATCGCTCCTGGAACTGCGGGGTCGAAGGGCCGACGGACGATCCGAACATCAACAGTTTGCGGCGCCGGCAGGAGCGAAATTTTTTGACGATACTTTTTTTGTCGCAAGGCGTACCGATGCTTTTGGGCGGCGATGAATTTGGCCGGACGCAAAAGGGGAACAACAACGCCTATTGTCAGGACAATGAGATCAGCTGGCTAAATTGGCAGTGGGACGAAAAACAGAACCGCCTGTTCGAATTCACCAAAAAATTGATTCAGCTGCGCCGTGAGCATCCGGCATTTCGTCGTCCGAAATTTTTTCAAGGCCGCCGCGTCCCGGGCGGCGAGATCAAGGACGTAATGTGGTTCAATCCCGGCGGGAACGAAATGAGCGAGAAAGAATGGAATTCGCCATTCGCACGTTGTCTTGGGATGCTCATCAGCGGCGACGCCATTGGTTTGGTGGATGAACATGGCGAACCGGTGCGCGACGACACCTTTCTGCTTTTGATCAACGCGCATCACGAACCAATTCCGTTCGTGCTTCCGGGCGAGGAGCACCTCGAGTGGGAACAGATTCTCGACACCGCGAACGAAGATGGTTTTCTCAAGGAACCGAAGAAATTTTCGTCCGGTGATGATGTCGACCTTGGTGGACGAGCGAGTTGTTTGTTCAAGCTCAGCCGCGGCGAACAACCGCGCGCGCGTCACGAATCCTGGAAGAAACGCGCCATGGCGGCGCTCGCGGCGATTACCGGTGACGAGGAACGCGCGAAGAAATAGGTAGGGGCGATTGACCTTGCCAGTCCGGCTCGGACTCGCCCGCGGGCGAGTCGGTGAACCACCCTACCAGAAGAATTCTGTTCAACGCAAGATTGCAACGCGGCGCGATTCTATTATAGAGAATTCATGAGCGCTTCTTTGACGCGCCGGGAAGACGCTCGTCCAGTTAGCCTATGATACCGGCTTCACTCGTAATCGCGGCAGATCGCGGCAGCTTGAAAGCGTATCGGGTCAACGAAACGCCCACCCGCGGGCCGAGCTTAAAATTGATCCAGGCTTTCGATATCACCGATGCGCACGGCAAGCTCGTCGACAAGGTGACCGACTTGGCCGGACGTTTTCCGGTCACCGAAGGCGCAGGCACCCATCGCGGCCCGGCTTCGATCGCCGAGAGTAAACTGGAAACCGAGACCGATCGGCGGATTAACAAAGAACTGGCCGAACAAATCGCCAAAATTGTCAACGGCAGTGGCAAGGAAGGCTGGGCGTTTGCCGCGCCGTCCGAGATTCATGGGGCGATTGTCCATCTTCTACCCGATCGCATTCGCAATCGAATCGTCGAGCACGTGAAATCCGACCTGGTCAAAGTCGAGCCGGCAAAATTACCGAATCATTTTCGTTCCCTTCGTCCGGTTTAAGCTCAATATTTTAATTATGCAATTGCCCGTCAAGATCACCTACCGCGGCCTGGATAAGTCAGATAAGATCGACAACCTCGTTTTAGATTATGCTTCGCGACTCGAGAAATTCTGCGACCACATCAACCGATGCGATGTCGCGATCGAGCAGCCGAACCATACTCATCACAAAGGTAATCCTTACCGTTGCCGGATCGATGTCACGGTGAGACCGCGTCACGAGCTGGTGAGCGACGAAAAACAAATGGACAACGGCTCGCACGAGCCGCTGAACAAAGTCATTCACGACGCGTTCAAGACGATGGAGCGCCAGCTGCGCCACCTCGTCGAAAAACAACGCCGCGAGTAGATGCAGTTCTAGGTAGGGGCAATTGACCCCAATCGCCCGGTTCCCCCAAAAGTGAATAAGCACGCTGTTCCGGCTCGGCCCGTGCGGAAAGTGCTGGATCATTCGATTCATTTTCACGGGCGGTTCGGAGCAACCTATTTCATTACGATTTGCTGTGATGCGCGAGGCGTGAACCAGCTTTGCAAGAATCAAGTCGCGCAGATACTTTTCGAAACTGCGCGTCGGTATCATGAGTTGGAACAGTGGTATCTTAAACTGCTCTTGCTGATGCCGGACCATTGGCACCTTCTCATCGGCATTTCGCCTGATGCAGAACTTTCTAAACTCATCCGTGACTTCAAACGGATTGCGGCGCGAAAGGGAAAAATCGAATGGCAGCGAAACTTTTTCGATCACCGATTGCGCCATGACGAAAGTGAAACGGAGAAATTCGAATACATTTGGGAGAATCCGATTCGGGCGGGATTGATTGGGCCAAATGATGACTGGCCTTACATACTCATCGGCAACGAATAGGTAGGGGCGGTTCACCGAACCGCCCGCGGGCGATTGAGGTCAATCGCCCCTACCTGAACCAACCTGGGCTCGTAGGTAGCGGGCCCAATCGTCATCCCGCCGATGTGCACAAGTTCGAATTTCCCTTTTTGCATCACCCGCACCTCATCCGGTGGCTCAAACCGTTTCAGAATGACGCCGATTTGTTTGCTACTCATGGTTGGCTTAAGCGATTTGGTTAGGCGGATGGTGTGTAGCGGATGGTTCGATGTGACTTACGGCGAGACCAAGACAGCGGTACGTGAAACCACCGTTGCATCTCCCTCGACGCAACGACGGATTTGGTGAGCAACGGGCTTCTGGCCCCGGTATGTGACGACCACTTCAACCCCGCCAGACAACAGGCCTGCGAAAAAGGGTTCTAAACTGTCGATATCTGAGAAGTGCTCATGCCAAGACGAGGTGAAAACGGTAATTCGTCGTGTTCAGTCGAGAGTTCGAACGACTCCGACACCCCGGGAAACTGCAGCCGAAACCCATCTGCCGTGTTAGTCACTGTGGCAGCAAACCTCTGCTGGAACCGGCGCGTGATATCTGCATCACTAGCGTCCAGGGGTTTCATAGGCCTATCGAGAATTAGACGAAAAAGCTTTTCGTCTGGCAGTGCGACTTAGGCCGGTGCGCCGCCGAGTGCGCCTGGAAGTGGCGGGGCCTCGGGACCGACTACGACCTGGCGCGGCGGTTTTTCGGGCGGCATTTTTTCGCCCGATGTCGGCGTCACGCTTGGCGGCGGATTTATCAACTCGCCGTGCTTGATCAGTTCTTTAATCTGCGAGCCGTCGAGTGTTTCGTACTCGAGCAGCGTTTTGGCGATCGCGTCGAGGTGATCACGATTGGCGATGAGAGTTTGTTTCGCGGTTTGGTACGCGTCGTCGAGCAAACGCCGCACTTCGCGGTCGATTTCTTCGGCGGTGGCTTCGCTGTAATCGCGGTTGCGGGTCAGTTCGCGACCGAGGAAAACGTAATCTTCGTGCTCGCCGTACTCGACCATGCCGAGTTTTTCGCTCATGCCCCATTCACAAACCATTTTGCGGGCCATGGCGGTGGCCATCTTGATGTCACCGGCAGCGCCAGTGGTGACATCGCCGAAAACAATTTCTTCCGCGACGCGGCCGCCCATTTTCACGGCCAGACTAGCGAGCAATTCGTTTTTGCGATTGGTGTATTTATCTTCCTCCGGCAACCACATGGTCGATCCAAGCGACGGGCCGCGCGGAATGATGGTCACTTTGTGGAGCGGCTCGGTGTGCGGAAGCAGCTCGAGCAACAAGGCGTGGCCGGCTTCGTGATACGCGGTGTTTTGTTTTTCTTTCTCGCTAAGCGCGAGACTGCGGCGTTCCTTGCCCCAACGGACCTTGTCGCGCGCTTCTTCTAACTCAGAGAGGGTGATTCCTTTTAATCCACGCCGCGCGGCCAGCAACGCTGCTTCATTGATAACGTTCGCGAGCTCCGCGCCGGAATAACCGGGCGTCCCGCGCGCGACCACCGCAAGATCGACACCTTCCGCGAGTTTCACTTTCTTGGAATGCACCCGCAAAATTTCTTCGCGGCCTTTCACGTCGGGAAGATTGACGGTGATCTGGCGATCGAAACGCCCAGGGCGCAGCAACGCCGGATCGAGAACATCGGGGCGATTCGTCGCGGCGATGATGATGACGCCTTCCTGCGTGTCGAAGCCATCCATCTCGACGAGCAAGGCATTGAGCGTTTGCTCGCGCTCATCGTGACCGCCGCCGACGCCGTGCCCACGATGGCGGCCGACCGCGTCGATTTCATCGATGAAAATAATGCAAGGCGCGGATTTCTTGCCTTGCTCGAACATGTCGCGGACACGGCTTGCGCCGACGCCGACAAACATTTCCACGAAATCCGAACCGCTGATGGAGAAGAACGGAACATCCGCTTCGCCGGCAATGGCGCGGGCGAGCAAAGTTTTGCCAGTGCCCGGAGGGCCAACCATTAGTACGCCCTTCGGAATTCGACCGCCGAGTTTCTGAAATTTTTTCGGGTCGCGCAGAAACTCGACCAGCTCCTGCACTTCGTCCTTCGCTTCCTCGACGCCGGCGACGTCCTTGAACGTGATCTTGTTTTTGTCACGCGCGAGCATGCGGGCCTTCGATTTGCCGAAATTGAGCGCGCCTTTGCCGGCCATGCGGATTTGCTGGCGGAAAAGAAAATAGAGCAGCGCGAGCAGGAACAGAACTGGGCCGAAGCTCAGCAATGCCTGTCCAAAGGGATGCGATTCGGAACGAATGGAAGGTTGAATTCCGGCGGCGGTGAGTTTGTCCTGCAAATTGCTGGTGAAATTGAGATAAATGACGGTGCGGAACGGCACCTCCATGTTTTGCGCGCCGCCGGCGCCCTGCTTGATATATTTGCCGCGCAACTGCTGGGTGGGCTGGCCTTCCTCGACGAACAAGGTGAGCGGCGCATTTTTGTCGTTAACGATTTGCTTGTTCTCGAGCAGCTCGAGGAAGCGGTTGTAGGGAACGTCCTCGAGTTGCGGATAATTCCCGCGCCAGAAGAGCATCGCCAGGGCAAAAAAGCCGAAGGCGACCGCGATCAGGATGACGCCGCGCCAGTTGAAGCTCGGCTCGTTGCCGCGGGGCTTATTCTCGCGTTGGGAGTTACGATCGGATTGTGGCATAAGGGGTGCGATTACTCGCGAAGACAGAGGCTACCATGAAGATGTGGCATTGCAAAAAAGCAGGGTCCGGGCCGGACGGGCACTTATTGAAAATGACGAGTGACGCAACCCTCACTTGCCGCTTCGCGACTTACTCTCCCTCCCAGGGAGAGGATTGAGGTGAGGGTAAAAGCACATAGAGGAATTTCATCGTGCATAAGATCGACATCGTCGAAAACTCCAGTTCCATTGCTTAGTGACGCGATTCCTGTAAAATTTCATTTTCAATTCGGCAAATGACTCAATTGGTTTCAACGGTTGCGGAAAAACTTGACCGCGCGGTCCAAAAGGTGACGCCGTTGGCATATCGCGTCCGGCGGCAGGGGCGGCGCTTGATGCGGCGCGCCTTACGCAAACCGCGCAGCGTTTCGGAAGGTCCAAACCTGCTTCCGGTGCTTATCCAGGTGCTGGCCAGTTTTTCGAAAGCCGACGGCGTGCTGCTGGAAGAGGAAATAGACTCGAGCCTTGGTTTTTTGCGATACGATTATCCGGAAGCCGTTTATTCTGAGTTGCGTCAACTTTTCCGGCAGGCCCTTTACGAGCAGCAAGATCTGGCGGCGATGGCGCAAAAGCTGAGCGCGCAATTGACGACCGAGCGCAAGATCATGCTCGGCGTCCAACTTTACGATCTCATTTCGCAAGCCGGACTGAAACAGGAACAGGTCGTCGCCTTTTATTCGTTCATGTCGCAGCTCGGCATGGCCGCCCAAGCGATCGATATCGTTTATCAACTAAACGCTTCGGAAGACGCCGACCCGTCGATCTATCAACGCGGCGCGTCGCCTTTGGAATCACTCTCGTTCGCCAGTAACGGCAAAGCGGACGTGCGAATGAAAAATCTGGTAGAGAGCGATCGATTGATGGCGTTTCGCTATTCCGATCTGATTCTGCTGAAGAATTACAGCAGCCAAAATGTTTCGGTGCGCGGCCGGCCGTTGGTGCGGGGCGGATTTTGCCGAATTTATCCGGGGCAGCGGATCCTGATCGGTGATCATGTGCTGACCTACCAGGAGCTGGCCCAGTATTTCAACGCCAAGAAAAACGTTTCCGTTCCGCAAATTTTTGTGCGGGTGAACAAGGACGCGGACGAAGTCGGTCTGGAGCGCGCGCGGACGCGCGAAAGCGCGCTCGAGATTGCGTTCGGATTAAAGGTGAGGGTAAAAGCGTTGCGGGATGTCGATGCGGTGCTGAACGGCGTGAAACTCAAGTCCGGTGCCCAGGTGGAGGCGAGCCTGGACGACAAAATTCTCTTCCACAACGACAGTGAGATGGATTTGAGCGATCTGCGCCGGCGAGCTCGCGCGTTCGGTGGCCGGTTTCAACTCAAAGCGTCGAAATCGGAATATCTGGTGTCGAACGATCCGAGCAAACTGCAGCCCGACGACATTTTGCTTTCACCGGGAACAAGCGGCGACGTATTGCTGAAAATTTTCTGCGATTACGACCAGCGCGTCGGCCAATTGGAAGTCATTGAGGCGGATCGTCCGATCCTGGTCGGCGATGTGGCGGTAAGATCGACATACCCCTTGAAAGATTGCGACACGATCCGGATCGATGTCGGGCAATTTCTGCGTTGCAACTTTTCCGAGCGCATCATCGAGGAAGAGCGAAACATCATTCGGACCCTGGAGGTGAGTGAGGTGACCCACCGTTTCGGCGGTGGCGACACCGGCCTGGAGGGAATCTCATTCGCGCTGACACGGGGCGAGCTGGTTTGCGTGATGGGCGCGAGCGGCTCGGGCAAAAGCACGCTGCTCAGAGTGCTCGCCGGGCAACTTCAGCCCACCAGCGGCCAGATCTTCTTGAATGGCCGTTCCCTCTATCCAAATCTGGACGAGCTCAAAAAATACGTCAGCTACATTCCACAGGAAGACGCGTTCGACGAGCATTTGACCATCGGCGAGAATCTGCAATTCGCGGCCGCGATTCGTTCGCCGCATCTTTCACGGCGCGATCGAATGCGGCGACTGGAAGCGAAACTGGTCGAACTCGGATTGGGCGAACGCCGGGACGCCGTTGTCGGCGCCGCGATCAAGAAAACGTTGAGCGGCGGCGAACGGAAACGGCTCAACATCGGGCTCGACATGATCGGAATGTCGGACGTTTATCTCTTCGACGAGCCGACTTCGGGACTTTCGTCGAAAGATTCCGAGCACGTGATCGAGATCATTCGCTCGATGGCGCACAACAAAATCATCATCGTCACCATTCACCAGCCGAGCTCCAAACTGTTTCAGTTGTTTCATAAGGCGATCCTTCTCGATAAAGGCGGCCGGCTCGTCTTTTTTGGGACGCCAACCGAAATGCTTCGCTATTTTGCCGAGGCCGAGCATCAGCATCAGTTCGGGGCGGACCTCGGGGCCTGTCCTTCGTGCGGGACAACGCGACCGGAATTCATCTTCGATGTGCTCGAAACGCCGCTGCGCGATTTGAGCGGTGATATTATCTATGAGGAGAATAGTCGCGGGCAGTTGGTGGCGGCGCGGCGTTACTCGCCGGAATTCTGGCGCGATAAGTATGAAGCGTTTCGCCTGATCCAGGACGTCAAACAGGTGTCGCTGCGTCGCGAACAGGTGCCCCAGTTGCCCTCGGCACCGGCCCAAAAGAAAAAACGACTTCCGATTCGCTGGCACGACGAGTGGACCCAGTTCCGCGCACTCCTGCGACGCTCATTCATCAGCAAGCTGCGCAACCGCGCCAACATTTGGATCACAACCTGTGCCGCGCCCGTTCTCGCTCTGTTGATTGGCACGCTGCTGCGTTATTCGGAAAGTGGGAAATACGATTTCGCATCGGCTTTCCACATCCCGACCTATTTGTTTCTGGGATTGCTGGTAGTGATGTTTCTGTCGCTGACCAACAGCGCCGACGACATCATTCGCGACCGGCCAGTGCTGCAACGCGAGCGCAATCTGGATGTCCGATTGCCGTATTACATCTTCGCGAAGATGTCGTCGTTGTCGGTCTTCGCCCTGATCCAGTGCGTCCTCTTCGTCCTGATCGGCAATTACGTTCTTGAGATCCGGGGAATGTTTTGGACGCACCTCGCCCTGATGTTCATGACCGCGGTCGGGAGTCTCGCGCTTGGTCTACTCGTTTCATCGCTGGTTTCCGACGCCAAGACCGCGGCCAACATCGTGCCGTTGGTTTTGATTCCGCAGATTCTGATGAGCGGTGCCCTGATTAAGTATGAAGACATGAACCGCAATCTCAGCCTGGTTTACTCGCTGACCCGCTGGTTCCACGAACATCCGACCAAAGACCGCGGCAAAAAAATGGAGAGCAAATTGCAGGTGCCGTTCGTGTGCCAATTTATTCCGATGCGCTGGTCGTACGAGGAAATGATTGTGGCCCAGGCGAAATTGAATCCGCTCACCTCCCGGCAGGAGCGCGCTCAACGCGAGATCGATTCCATTGTCGGGAAACATCGACAAGATCCCGCCGAAGGAAAGCGACTCGACGAGTTGAAGGAAGTGCTCGCGGTTTTGTCCGGCCTCGAAGCGACATCGGCCGACGAGCTCGATCATTATCTCAAGCAGGTCGATCAAGTGCTTGATCGAAAGCGATCCTTTGACCCGGCCGCGTTCAGACAGGCGAAAGGCGCGGTCACGGCGGAGCAGATTTATGTGAACCAGAAGGTTTCCGATCTCATTTCAAACGCGGAAATGGAGCAGAGCGATTATCGCCGCGGGAGCCGGCCGAATGTTTTCTTCGGCGCAGAGAAACGCCTCGGGGTCAAGATCAGCGTCTTTGTCTTCAACACGCTCGTGTTGATTGGCTCGACATTCGGCATGCTCGGATTGCTCTTCTGGATCCTGCGCCGCCAACTCGAAGTCCGGCGAACCTAAGTCCGAGCCGGACTGGTGGTATTTTGACTGATCTTTATTTGGCAACCGATGCGGTTGCCCTACAATTCACAAGATCATGAAAACAACTGAAAATGGTACACGACTGATCGTTGCGGCGAGCGACATCGATGCCGACATGCTTTACGCCACCAAGTTTTGGGCTGGCGATCCATTCATTTTTCTCGAGCAAAACGGGAAGCGCACAATCGTTTTGAGTGATCTGGAGATGGATCGTGGTCGCAGGACGGCAAAGGTCGACGAGTTTGTTTCGTTCAATCAACTCGAGCGGGAAGTGCAGGGGAAAGCGAAACAAGCGCCGCCTTATGAGAAAGTGCTCGCGCATTTTCTGAGCAAACGCGGCGTAAAAAGCGCACTGGTTCCGGCGAATTTTCAGCTCGGCTTCGCCCGCGCGCTCGCGAGGGACGATGTCAATCTTGCCACGACCAACGGGCTCTTTTGGCCGGAACGCGAAGCTAAAACGGATGAGGAGCTGAAGCTCATTGGTCGCGCGTTGCGAATTACCGAAACGGGTCTGGCCCGCGCGATGGAAGTTTTGAAGGCCTCGAAACCGGCCGGAAAGAAATTGCGCTGGTCGGGCAAAACGCTCACCTCTGAAATGCTGCGCGCGGAAATCGATTCCGCGATGTTGCGCGCCGGCGGCACGCCGACGAACACGATTGTGGCCGGAGGCGATCAAGCATGCGATCCGCATGAGCGCGGCTTCGGTCCGCTTTATGCGAACTCGTTAATCATCTTAGATATTTTCCCGCGCGACGCGAAGACCGGTTATTGGGGCGATATGACGCGGACTGTTGTGCGCGGACGCGCCAGCGATGCACAGCGAAAACTTTGGGAGACAGTGAAAGAAGGGCAGGAACTCGCGCTTCGAGAAATCAGAGCCGGGGTCGACGGAATGAAAATTCACAAAGCTATCCAAGCGCTATTCAAGAAGCGCGGATATTCGACCGAAGTCCGCAAAGGCAAGAACGTTGGATTTTTCCATGGCACCGGCCACGGTCTGGGGCTGGAGATTCATGAATATCCGCGGCTTCAGAAAGTGACGCTGAAAGATCGACAAGTGCTCACGGTTGAGCCGGGACTTTACTATCCGGGGCTCGGCGGCGTCCGGCATGAAGACGTGGTGGTGGTGACGACGACGGGCTGCAAAATTCTCTCGCGATTTCCCAAGCATCTCGAGATCTGAAGGTGGATCGGCCGCTCCGCGGGCGATGTTATGGTTTGCGGCTTCGCAGCCATTATTTAGCGTCGAGCAAGGGACTGCTCGCCCCACCAAATGAACGCCCTGCACGCTTGAGCGTCTAATTTAGGCAACTAGATTACCACAGGCATGTTCTATCCAATCGGCTTTGGCGGTCATCATTTCTTTCTCTACCTGATCGTGCCGGCGATTCTTGGAATCTGGGCGCAAATTCGCGTCACCGGAGCGTTCAATCGCTGGGGCAAAGTCCGGGCGAGCTCGAACATCACCGGCGCGGAATGCGCGCGCGAGATTTTGCAGGCCGCCCAAATCCACGATGTCGATGTGGTGGAGACAAACGATTTCCTGGGGGACCATTACGATCCGGCGAACAAGAAGCTTTGTCTTTCGAGCAATGTTTATAACACGCCCTCGGTAGCTGCTCTCGGGATTGCAGCCCACGAGACCGGACACGCGATTCAACACGCAAAAGCGTACGCGCCGTTGAAGGCTCGGATGGCGATTGTGCCGGTGACGATGGTTGCTTCGCAGATGTTGCCATTCATCATTATTGGCGGTTTTTGGTTCCGCATCGCTGGCCTGATCACGCTCGGAATCTATTGCTACCTCATCCTCGCCATTTTCCAGTTAATCACGCTCCCGGTGGAATTTGACGCCTCGCGGCGGGCGAAAATTATTCTGCAACAAATGCACATTGTGCAGCCAGGGGAAGAAGTGGCCGGTGTAAACAACGTGCTCAATGCCGCTGCGCTGACCTACGTCGCGGCCTTTATCGCCGCGCTCGGCAACCTGCTTTGGTTGATGTCGATGCGGGACCGGCGCGATTGATCCCGCGCGACTTGAAGAAGATGAATCCCGCGATCGCGTTACCGCCGGCTCGACGCCTGACCGATTTGTTGTCGTCCGGGCCGGATGCCGGTGTTAAGTCTAAAAGAAACGCGATGGACGAGCCTCGGAAGGACGAAGACCAGCAATTGGTGGCGCGCACGCAGGAAGGCGACGCGAGCGCCTTCGATCAGCTGGTGGTGAAATACACGCCGCGTCTATACGGGCTGGTTTACAACATGACCTCGAACCATGAGGACACGAACGACCTGTTGCAGGACATTTTTTCCAAGGCTTACAAGGCGATCCGCGGCTTCCGGGGGAAGTCGTCCTTTTACACCTGGATCCATTCGATCGCGGTGAACATGACGCTGAATTTTCTCAAAAAACGTGGCCGCCGTTTCCAGCTCAGCCTGGATGATGTCGATGCCAGCATTCAGAACGACAAGGAATTCCTCGAGGCGACCGCCTCCACCAGTCCGGTGCGGGAAGCTGACCTGTCCGAGCTCCAAAAAAGGTTGAACGAGGCGATGATGAAATTGTCTGATGAACACAGAGCAGTGGTCACGATGTTCCATATTCAGGGGATGCCCCACGCGGAAATCAGTAAAATCTTGCGTGTTTCAGAAGGCACAGTACGCTCCAGGCTTTTCTACGCCAACCGGCAACTGCAAAATTATCTAGACGAGTTTCGAAAAAATCCGGTTACCTGATCAGCGCCCATGGACGAGTTTAACGACAACGAAATAACGAAGCTGCTTCGCCTCAAACGTTACGAACAACCGTCGCCCGGTTATTTCGAAAATTTCTTGCACGAATTTCATCGTCGTCAGCGCGACGAACTATTGCGACAACCGTTTTGGCGAATCTGCGTCGATCGGGCGCGCGATTTTGCACTCTCCTTCAACCTTTCAACTCTCACTTCTTATCCAGCCGCGGTCACCGCCGTGCTCGTGTGCGCGGCAGTTATTTCTCTGCGGATTTACCAGGCGCCACAGCCGGCCACCGTTGCCGCCAAAGATCGCCCAGCGTTGGTCGTACCTGCCAGCTCTGAACCGGAATGGACTCTGGCATCGCCCGTGGCGACACGGGTCTTTAACACGCGGTCGCTTCGCAATATTAAGGAAAGCGCCCAAACTCACCGGAGCGGTACGCCTCGCTATGTGCTCGACAGCGTGCCTGTGAGTTATGAGACGACTTTCAAGTTCTAGCTCGGGCCAGGGGTTTCGCTTGCTGGCAAGACTCGCGTTTCTCGCCGCGGCCGCTTCGCTTTCGGCGCAGCAAACACCGGAATCCGCCACGTCGCTTAGCCGCGAAGTCAAAGATGTTTTCGAGCGCTGCGCCAAGGCTGTAGTCAAAATCGAGGCAACCGATCAACACGGCGAACTCTCCGGCACCGGCTTCTTTGTCGATCCGACCGGCACGCTTTACACGGCCTATTCGGTCGGGGGCGAAGCTGAGAACGTCACCGTTGAGTTCAAAGGAAAAAAATATCCAGCGCGTCAATTGCTGGCTGATCTTCGAAGCGGCATCGCGATGTTGA
The DNA here is from genome assembly GCA_003220055.1 of Verrucomicrobiota bacterium. Lineage (GTDB taxonomy): Bacteria > Verrucomicrobiota > Verrucomicrobiia > Chthoniobacterales > UBA10450 > AV40. The sequence continues at coordinate 24,368 of QHRF01000101.1, forward strand.
AAGTGGATCTGGCCAGTCCGGCGCTGCCAATCGGCAACTCCGATCAGCTTGAGATCGCTACTCCGGTCGTTGCGATTGGTTATCCGCTCGATCTGGCTGAGACGCCAAGCTTTGGCATGATCGCCGGTTTCGACCGCAAATGTTTCGGCGGATATTTTCCAACCAAACACCTGCGAGTGAATTTGCCGCCTCAGCGCGGTGAGGGCGGCGCTCCACTTCTGAATTTGAAAGGCGAAGTCGTCGGAATTCTGCTCTACACGTTCGAAAATAATTCCTGTTACGCGCTGCCGATTGAGGCGGCGGAAAAAATTCGGAGCGATTTCGTGCGCTTTGGCGAAGCGAGACATGGCTGGGTCGGCGCCAACGTGACAGAGGCGACTACGCCGGTTGAAGGCTCACGTGCAGTCACAAAAGACATCATGAAAGACACGCCGGCCGCGGAATCAGGAATGAAATCAGGCGACGTCGTTCTCCAAATTGGCCGGACGACAGTGCACGAGCCGGAAGATATTCTCGACGCCTCATTCTTTTTGACCGCCGGCGATGTCGTGCCGATCACGGTGATGCGCGGCAATGAAAAACTGACTTTTAATGTGCAGGCCGACTTTCATCCTGTGACCAGGGATTTGCCGCGCTTGCCTGGTATGCCACCGGGGGGTTTGATTGCCGCGCCACCACTCTCGAACCGCGCTATCCCGCTCAATCTGCAGTCCGTGCCGGAACGAACGCCGTAGTTAGACCATTTTCCGGAACTGCGGTTCGTCGATAACGCGGACGCCCAGTTCCTTCGCTTTTTCGAGTTTGCTGCCCGCTTCTGTGCCGGCGAGAACGTAATCAGTTTTTTTACTGACGCTGCCACTGATATGGCCCCCGAGCGCCTCAATTTTCGCCGACGCCTCTTCGCGGGTCATTGACGGCAACGTGCCGGTGAGGACAAAAGTTTTTCCGGCCAATGGCAACTCGGCCATTTTTTTTGCGGAAACCTTTTCGCTTTTGGGACGAATTCCCAGTTGTTTCATCCACTGAAGTATTTTCTTGCCGGCCGCCGATGCAAAGAAATCGAGCACACTTTTCGCAACCACTGGCCCGACTTCGGTGACAATTCCCGCGTTCTTGTCGATCTTGCTTTTCGATCGCTGGGCGAAACTGGATTTGATCAATCGTTCGGCGATTTCCTTAGTCGCCTCCTTGTCGCCTTTGATTTCGCGATAAGCGAGGACGTTGCGGAGAAGTTTAGAACTCGCTACGTCCTCGATCGTTTGATGGAAACGCGCGAGGTCCGCTGCCGTCGTTTTGCCGACGTCTGGAATCGCGAGCGCATAAAGCCAGCGTGAGAGCGGGAAAGTTCTCGCGCGTTCAATCGCTTGGATCGCTTTCGTAGCGTTCTTCTCGCCGAAGATGCGGGGATTTTCCTCAGTGCCGAGGTTCAACTTGCCAAGTTGCTCAACCTTCAGCTCGAATAGATCAAGCGGCTCGCGCACCAGTCCGCGCTCGACCAGTTTATCGGCAACGATTCCGCCGACGCTTTCAATATCGAGTGCGCCGCGAGCCGCGAAAAACTCCACGCGCCGTGTGGTCTGCGCGGGGCATTGCAAATTTTCGCAACGCCAGGCCACAAATTGCGGATCGCGCTTTACCGGGCCGCCACAAACGGGACATTTGCCGTGAATGTGTTTGAGAAAGTCAAAAGGCTTCGCGTTCCGCGGCCGTTTCGATTTTACAACTTCGACGACGGCCGGAATGACTTCGCCGGCTTTTTCAATCACGACCGTGTCGCCGATGCGAATGTCTTTGCGCTTGATCTCATCCTCGTTGTGCAACGTTGCGCGCGAGACCGTGCTCCCGCTGACCAGCACCGGCTCAAGCACGGCCACTGGCGTCAGAATTCCCGTCCGTCCGACTTGAACTTTGATGTCGAGCAACTTCGTTTCGACCCGCTCGGCCGCGTATTTGTAAGCGATCGCCCAGCGCGGTGATTTGGCGGTGAATCCGAGCCGCTCACGTTGCTCGAGCGCGTCCACTTTGATTACCGCACCGTCGGTTTCGTATGGAAAGTCATGTCTAATCTCGTCGAGATCGCGGATCGCGTTCAGGATTTTCTCGACCGAATCAGCTAACCACCAATCCTCGTGTGTCGGCAGTCCCAGTTTCTTGAACAAAGGGAAAATCTTGGAATGAAGATCGACATCTGCGCCTTCGGTCGCCCCGGTTCCGTAAAAAACCATTCCAAGCGGCCGCTGCGCGGCAACCTTCGGATTGAGATGCTTGAGGGAGCCGGCGGCGGCGTTGCGCGGATTCGCGAACAGTGGTAATCCCGCGGCTTCCCGTTCTTTGTTCAACTTCTTGAAGCCATCTTTGTCGAGATAGGCTTCTCCGCGCATTTCGAAAACCTTTGGTGCGGAGCCGCGCAGTTGCTGCGGCACCGACCGGATCGTTTTGATGTTTTGGGTAATGTCGTCTCCGACCGAACCGTCGCCGCGAGTGGCGGCATATTTGAGCCGGCCATTTTCATACATCACCGACACTGCCACGCCGTCGACTTTCGGTTCGATCACGACCGGGACTTTTTCGTCCGGCAAAAGCCGCGTGATCCGTTTGTAGAAATTTGCGACCTCATCTTCGGAATAAGTGTTGTCCAGGCTAAGCATCGGAACACGGTGCTGAATTTGCGCGAAGGCTTGGAGCGGCCTGCCGCTAACCCGCTGAGTTGGCGAGTCCGGAGTCACGAGATCGGGAAATTTCGCCTCCAGATCGACCAGCTCCTTATAAAGCCGGTCGTATTCGCGATCGCTGATCGTGGGCGCAGCTTCCTCGTAATAGCGGCGGTCGTGCTCCTTAATCTCGTTCCGGAGCTGGGCGATCCGCTTCGCCGCTTGAGCCTCGTCTTTGGCCATGAAGCATGATACAAACAGGGCAACGATCGACAATGAACGGCGGCGAAAAAATCCTTGGCGTCGAGGGCGGCGGGACCAAGACGTCTTGGGTTTTGGTCGAGCGCGCCGGCAATGAGCTAAGCGTTTTGGACCAGGGAAAACTCCCGCCGGCGAACTTTCGCCTCGCCACGCCCGGGGAATTGCGCGCGATTCTTAGCGAATTGCCGAAAGAAATTACCTCCGTCGGCATTTTTCTGGCGGGCTGCGGGACGGAAGAAGATCGACAATCGCTCACCCGGCTCTGCGCCGAGATTTGGCCGAAGGCGAAAATTGTGGTCGGGAGCGACCGCGATTCCGGTTTAGCCGCGGCCCTTGGTCACGGCGATGGAATTGTTGTGAACGCCGGAAGCGGCTCGTCCATTACCGGTCGTCGGGACAAACGGATCGAAAATGCCGGTGGTTGGGGGCACATTCTGGGCGACGCCGGTGGCGGTTATTTTCTCAGCTTGCAGGCGCTCCGCTTGATTCTGCGCGAATACGATCTGCACCGTGGCGAAGTCCAGTTTACCACGAAGATTTTGCGCGCGTTGTCGCTGAACAATCTCGATGAGCTCGTGCGCTGGGCCCAGACCGCCGACAAAATGGAAGTCGCGATGCTGACGCCGGTCGTGTTTGAAGCGGCTGCCAGTGGAGATTCGCGCGTCATGGAAATCATCGAAGAAGGCGCGCGCGTTCTTTGCGAATACACCGAAGCCGTCGCGACCAGGCTGCATGCGCTCGCGCCGAAAGTAGTTTTGCTCGGCGGGCTCTTTCAGCGAGACTCGATCTATAACCATGCGTTTCGGCGGCGTTTGAAAAAAACGCTGCCCGATGCGCGGGTGGCGAATTCCGAGCGAGCCCCGGAATTTGGCGCGGCCTGGCTGGCGGCGGAAATGCAGAGCTGGCCCGAGATTCGAACCGAGCCTCCTCCGGACAAGATCGACGATCTGGCGGCGGCGTTGACCGAGCAACGCAATCCGCGCTCTGAAAATCTCGAGAAGATGAGCGCGCAGGAGTTGGTGAAACTTTTCGTCGACGAAGAAAAATTTGTCGGAGAAGCGTTGCGCGCGGCGAATGCCGATCTGGCGCGCGCGATCGAGCTCGTTGCTGAGTCGCTCCGCAAAGGTGGCCGGCTATTTTACATCGGCGCAGGCAGCAGCGGACGGCTTGGTGTGCTCGACGCCAGCGAAATCCCGCCAACCTTCGGGGCATCGCCCGAACTCGTCCAAGGCATCATTGCCGGCGGCGCGAGCGCGTTGCAGCGGAGTGTGGAAGGAGCGGAAGACGAGGGGAGCAACGGCGCGCTTGCGATCGATCGCCGCGGCATCAAAGATGTCGATGTTGTCATTGGAATCACGGCGAGCGGTCGGACCCCTTTTGTTTTAGGCGCGCTCGCGCGCGCGAAGTCGTTAGGCGCGAAGACGGTTTTGCTCAGCTGCAACCCGGCTCGCAAGCAAAAGGTAGTTGCCGATCTTGTGATTGATCTCGCAGTCGGTCCCGAAATTCTGACCGGCTCAACGCGATTGAAGGCGGGAACAGCCACCAAAATCGCGCTCAACATCATCAGTACCGGGGCGATGGTCGCTCTCGGCAAAGTCCGCGGAAATCTGATGATCGATTTGAACACTTCCAGCACGAAATTACGCGATCGGGCGACGCGGATGGTGGCCGAGCTAACGGAGCGCGACTATGATTCGGCGCGAGGGCAGCTCGAGGAAAGCGGCTGGGATTTGCGTGCAGTCTTAAAGAAATCCGGCCATTAAGAGATCGGGCCGCCGCGCGATTTTCGGTAAGCGCAGCTGCCAGCGACAAAACGAACCATAATTAACAACCTCAAACGAAAGGTTTTTTTATGCTCTGGACCATCTTTGTTATTCTGCTGATTCTCTGGCTTCTTGGTTTTGTCGGCTTCCACGTTCTCGGCGCTTACATTCATCTTTTGCTCGTGATCGCGCTGGTCGTTCTCATTATCCAATTGATCACCGGTCGCAGACCGCTGTAGCATCCGCGCTGTGAAACCAGCTGGAATAATCGGCATCATTCTTATCATCGTCGGCATTGTTGGTTTCGCCTACGGCGGCCTGGGCTGGAGAGAGGAAAAGAAAGACGCCCAACTTGGGCCTATTGAAATCAAGCACACCGAGGGTCATGGGATCAGTTTTCCGCCGGTCGTAAGCGGCATCTGTCTCGTCGGCGGGATCGTGCTGGTCGCAATCGGCAGCCGCAAGTCCTAGCGGTCGTCCGGGGGTTCGCCGCCGCCGGCTTTTAGCACGGCAAAGGTTTTGCTGCCCTTGCGATCGAGATAGAGTAACACGCCGCGTTTGGGATCGGCCTGGTTTAAGGCGTCGCGAAATGTTTTTACATCGGTGACCGGTTTGCCGTCCACTTCGGTGATTACATCTTCGCGCTCGATTCCTTGTTGCGCGGCCAGACTGTTCTCGGTGACGTCGGTCACAATCACGCCGCGTTGAACGCCGAGTTTGAAGCGTTGCGCCATTTCTTTGGTCAACTCCTGGACCTGTAGACCAAATTTTCCGACTTCTTCTTCTCGGTTTTGCGGTGGACGTGCGGGCTCGTTGGAAGCGCGTGAAATTTCATTCGGCAATTCGCCGGTCGTGACCGGGACCTTGAGCGTTTGGCCTTTTCGCCAAACCGTTAGTTCAACTTTTTGGCCGATTTTCTTTTTCAGAATCTCATGCTGCAGCTGCGAGTCCGTGGTCACGGAGTTGGCATCGACCTGAGTAATGACGTCGAACGGCCGCAGATCGCTTTTGTAAGCGGGTGCGTCAGCTTCGATCGTCCGCACGACCACGCCTTTGTCGATCCCCTTGAACAGATCGCGAATGGAAGGATCATCACCGAGCGTTTCGATTCGAATCCCGAGCCACGGGCGCATGATCTTGCGTCCGGCGATCAGCTCGTCGCCGATTTCTTTGGCCATGTTACTCGGGATGGCAAAGCCCAGGCCGCGATTGATCCCGTTAATCAGCGTGTTCATCCCGATCACTTTTCCGTCGATATCGCAGAGCGGACCGCCGCTGTTGCCGGGATTGATCGAGGCGTCAGTTTGCAAATAATCCGAGATCGAATAGCCGCTGGTCGCGAGCAATTTGCTGCGGCCTTTGCCGCTAACCACGCCGTAGGTGAACGTGTAATCGAGCTTGAACGGCGCGCCGATCGCGAACGCGAATTGCCCGACCCGAACCGCGTCGCTGTCGCCCAATTGCACGACCGGCAAATCCTTGGCGTCGATTTTAATAACGGCGATGTCCGTTTTCTCGTCGCTGCCGACTACCTTGGCTGAAAATTCGCGGCCGTCTTTCAGTTTCACGTCGATTTTGTCGGCGGCCTCGACCACGTGGAAGTTGGTAAAAATGTAACCATCCGGCCGGACGATGAATCCGGAGCCTTCGCTTTGGCTCGGCTGAGGACTTCTTTGGTTCCGGCGCGGATTGTTCTCATCCGGCGGACCTTGAAAGAACAAATCTTCGAACGCTGAGGTTTCGCTATCGTTCTTTTTTGAGATTTCGATGATAACCACGCTCGGCGCGACCGTCTCGAACACTTTGGCGAAAGCGTTGTTCAACTGGTGGACGACATCTTTGCCCTGCTCGGCGGCGGCCGCCGGAATTGTCGGCGTCGGTGCAAGCTCTGGCGTCGCGGCCAGAATCGGCACCGTGTTTAGCGCTACGATAAGAAACGAAACTGAGAATAAACGCATCGGTTCGAAGTTGGACAGCATCGAACATGCAACGTTCAACACCGCCAGTCCACTGGGTTGGCCGGGCATGGGAATTGCAGCGGCACGCAACTTGACTAATGGTATACTATTGGTCGGTCTCTCTCCGGATATGCGTTCATTGAACTTGAATCGGGTTTCGGTCGGCATTTTGGCCGTCCTTTTTGTGCTTGCCGCTGCATGGCTTGCCTCTGAACGCCAGTCCCCCAAGCCCATCTCCGCGGTTGAATTCGTTCGCGCGATGGAGACGCAGCAAACTTCATTGATCGATCGCTACTTTCGCCAGCGTCACGATCCCAACGCCCGCGGAGCGAATGATCGCTCTTTGCTTTTCACTGCGGTCTTGCGGGAGGATCCGATCGTCGCGCGGAGACTGCTGGATGCCGGCGCCAGCGCCGATCTGGCGGACAACGCGGGAGTAACGCCGTTAATGGTTGCGGCAATGCATGGCGACTTGGAGTTGGTTCGGGCTATGGCTGGACGTGTCACTGACATTGCTGCCCGAGACCGTGCGGGTCATTCGGCGCTTTATTATGCGGTTGCCGCTCAGAAAATCGAAATAGTCGATCTTCTCTTGGGCCTGACGCCAAATCTCGAATTAGCCTATGGCGATAGCAGTGAGCTGCTGACGCTCGCCCTCGGGAGCGCTAACACAAAAATTGCCCAGGAAATTCTTTCGCGGCTGCCGCGGCTCGGACAATGGACTGCCGGCGCTTTGCGCGCTTTGGATCATTGTCTGCGCGCAGGGGATCGCGATTCGGTGCGCCTGCTGCTTTCAAAACATATTCCTCCGCCTACGCCCGAGGGGAAACGCGTTCCGCTCCTCGCCTACGCGATTGCCACTGATAACGCGCCTCTGTTTACGACTTTGATCGACTGCGGCGCGGATGCGAACACGACATTGCCGCCAAAATACGACAAGGAATTTCTCGACGCGCTTCCGTTGAAGTCGTTTCGCAATTACATCGAGGACGACCGGGATGTTACCTGCCTGATGCTCGCGGCCGGACTCGGCCGCACCGATTATGTCCGCGCGCTGTTGCAAGCAGGCGCTGACCGCAATCGCGCCACCGGCCGCTACAAGATGGTCGCGCTTTACTTTGCGGCCGAGCTTGGTCATTGGCAGCCGGCGCAAATTCTTCTCGGCAGCGGACCGCCTCCCGATCACCTCCGTATAGAAATTTCGCTCGCTGCCCAACACATGGCGTTGATCAAAGATGGCGTGCCGGTCTTGAATTCGACCTGTTCCACCGGTCGTGACGGCTATTCCACCAAGCGCGGCTATTTCGTCATCACTGACAAAGAACGCAATCATCGTTCGACCATTTATCATGTCGATATGCCCTACTTCATGCGACTGAGCTGTCTTGATTTCGGGATGCACGAGGGCGTAGTGCCAAATTATCCGGCCTCGCACGGCTGCATTCGTTTGCCCGGCGAAACCGCAAGAAAACTCTTTGCGGAAATTCCGATCGGCACCCTCGTGAGCGTGCAGTAGGAGGGTTTGCATCCAAAATTCGGGTGCGGGGCGCACTTTCCAGTGCGCGCGTTGACACAAATCCGAGCGGTCTTAGCGTTTTCGTCCTTACTAAAATGCAAGCTTCTCGGAATGGTGATGGAAAAGAGTTCGTGTCACATGCGCCGGGCTATTGGTCCCGCGACGGCGGGATGGCGCCCGAACTTTGGAACGATTGGAAATGGCAGCTCAAGAACCGGGTCACTTCCCTGGCTCAGCTCGCGCAGTATATCGACCTTAGCGACGAAGAACGCAGTGGCGTCCTTCTTTCCGGCGACAAACTCGCCCTCGCGGTCACCCCGCATTTTTTCAACCTGATCCCGCGGGAGAAGAATCCGGACGATCCGATCCGGCGTCAGGTCATTCCGCGCGTCGAAGAGACTTGGTCGTCCTCTTACGATATGGCCGATCCGTGCGGCGAAGATTCGCACATGCCGGTGCCAGGATTGGTGCACCGATATCCCGACCGAGTTTTATTTTTGGTGACCGATCGTTGTGCGGCTTACTGCCGATATTGCACGCGCAGTCGCGTGGTTAGCGGCGTTGGCGAACAGGAATTGCACACCGATTTTGAGGAAGCGTTTCGTTATCTCGAACAACACACCGAAGTGCGCGACGTCCTTTTGAGCGGTGGCGACGCGCTCATTTTCAGCGACGACAAGATCGACAAGTTGCTGTCACGACTGCGCGCGATCAAGCACATCGAATTTCTCCGCATCGGTACGCGGGTTCCGATTTTCCTGCCCCAACGGATCACGCCCGAGCTATGCGCGATTTTGGCCAAACATCATCCGCTCTGGATGAGCGTGCATGTCAATCATCCGCGCGAGCTGACGATTGAAGTCAAAGAAGCCCTTGAACGATTGGCCAACGCCGGAATTCCGCTTGGAAATCAGAGCGTTTTGCTGGCTGGCGTGAACGACAACCTCGAAACGATGAAGACGCTCGTGCACAAACTCCTCATGTGCCGCGTTCGCCCCTACTACATTTACCAGTGCGATCTGATCAACGGCTCATCCCACTTGCGCACATCGGTCGCGAAAGGGATTGAGATCATTGAAGGATTGCGCGGTCACACCACCGGTTACGCCGTTCCACAATACGTGATCGACGCGCCCGGCGGCGGCGGCAAAGTGCCGATCAATCCCGGTTACGTCCTCTATCACGACAATGAAAAAATCGTGATCCGCAATTACGAAGGTAAAATTTGCGAGTACCCCGAGACCGGCGGCGACCAATCCGTCCAGTTCGCGCCCCAGCGCGAGTACCACGACGAATACTTGTATTCGTGATGGACGGCGCGCGGCGCTGTCGGCGGCCCAAATATCGCCTATGACCTTCCGGCGCGCTCAGCGCCAAGCAGAGCTCCACGCCGTTTTGGGGTCATG
>QHRF01000109.1 GCA_003220055.1 Verrucomicrobiota bacterium
GGCGTTACGATCTGGCTCAAGCCTTTCGTGGTCGCGAATGATGATGAAGCGCAAATGAAAATGGCGGCGAAGGCAACCAGGAGATTTTTCGCCGCGGCGAATCCGTCCTTTGGCGGATCGATCTTCGCGTGGGTGCGCATGGCTCAACGATTATCGCCGCCAGTGCGCGAGTCGAGCGCAGATGTTTTCGATTACACCGCGCGTTGACCGAGCCATCGCACCGCCAGCCGTGTAACCTGCCGCGCGTTTTTGAGCTTCAGCTTTCCTTTAATGTTGGTGCGATGGGTCTCGACCGTTTTCGGGCTGACGCCGAGCGCGCCGGAAATTTCGCGGACTTCGTGGCCTTTGCCGATGAGCTCGAAAATTTCGAATTCGCGATCGGTCAAAAGGTTGATCGGATCGTCGGTCGAGGGCGTTTGCCCGGCCGGCCCGTTATGCTGCAATTGCGCCGCAATCCCCGGACTGAGATAACGCCGCCCGTTCAATGCTTCCCGGAGCGCGGGGGCGATGTTGTCGATCGCGTCTTGTTTTACAATGTAACCCATCGCGCCGGCCCGGAGCGCGCGCGTGGCGTAAAGCGCTTCTTCGTGCATGGAAAGAATCAGCACCGGCAATTTTGGAAATTCTGCGTGAATTGTTTTTGTCAATTCGATTCCGCTCGTTCCGGGCAAGCCGATATCGACGATGACGAGATCAGGTCCAAGCTTTCGAATGAGCGCCATCGCATCTTGCGCTGTGCTCGCCTCACCACAAACAAGGAATTCGTGTTTTGAGTCGATCAGGCGCACGAGGCCTTTGCGCAAAACGGGATGGTCGTCGACCAACAAAACTCGCTTCGCGTTTTGGTGATTCGGTTTCGTAGCCATCAGGCCGTCTGGCCTTCCAACCATTGCACGGCAAACCGTGTGACCTGGCGAGCGTTCTTTAAATTCAATTTCTCTTTGATGTGCGCGCGATGGGTCTCGACCGTCTTGGCGCTGATGTGCAGCGCCTGAGCGATCTCGCGCACGTCGCGGCCTTTCCCAATCAATTCAAGAATCTCCAGCTCGCGATCGGTCAACTTGTCGGTTGGGTTGACCTGACTGCTTCCGCTGGCGAAATTGGTGATCAACTTGGCCGACATCTCGTGACTGAGATACGGCCGTCCCGCCAGCACTTCCCGAATCGCGTTCACAACATTTTCGAGCGCTTCCTGTTTCATCACGTACCCTTGCGCGCCCGCCCGCAAAGCGCGCAAGGCGTAGAGCGATTCATCGTGCATCGAAAGAATCAGCACCGGCAGCTTTTGAAATTCGGCGCGGATGTTTTTGATCAACTCGATCCCGTTCGCGCCCGGCAGGCTGAGATCGACAATCGCCAAATCAGGTTTCAACTGGCGAATCACGCTCATGCCTTCGGCCGCGTCCCCCGCCTCACCGCAAATGTTGAAAGCGTCATCCGAGCTGTTGATCAACTGCTCGAGTCCTTTTCGAAACAACGGGTGATCGTCGACAACAACGATGCGTTTTGGTTTCGCCGCTTTGGAAGCCGGCTTTGAACTCTCCTTTACCGCGTTCGCGCTTTTCATTTCTGTATCGTCAACGGCAGGTAACAGGCGACACGTGAGCCCCCTTTTTTGAGGGACTCGAATTCCAGACGCGCGCCGATCGATTGGGCCCGGTATAGCATGATGTGAAAACCCAGGCCGCGACCGGCCTTTAGTTTCCTGCTAAATCCCACGCCGTTGTCGCTCACGCTGAAGACGAGATGGTTCTTCAATCGCCGAACCTCCAACACAATTTGGGTAGCGCGAGCGTGTTTGTTCGCATTGATGAGCGCTTCCCGCAAAATCCGATAAAGCTGCGAGGCAACGTTGTCGTCTTCGATGTTCACCTCCGTCCTTAAATCGAGCTGGCAAGATGTTCTCCAAATTTGCCGGTCTACCAAATGTTCAAGCGCGGGCAGGAATCCGGCGGCGTCGATCTCTTCCTTGTGCAGATCGCGCGCGATGTTGCGGGCGTCCATGACTGAGGCGTTGATTAGCTTCGCGATTTTCTCCAGGTCGTCCGTTTGCACCACGCGACGGTTCTTCAGACTAAGCGCAGTGGCGCGGGCCAGGAACCCAATCGCGGTCAGTTGCTGGCAAAGTCCGTCGTGCAATTCCTGAGCGAGCCGCTCCTGCTCGCGGTCGCTGATTTCGAGAATCTGACCTTCAAGTCCTTTCCGCCGGGCGATCTCGTCTTCCAGTTCGCTGTTCGCTGCGTGCAATTCCGCCGTTCGTGACCGCACCCGCTTCTCCAAAAGGTTTTTTGATTCACGCAGGGCGGCTTCCGCCTCTTTGCGCTGGGTGATATCGTTGTTTGTTTCCAGAACAAACGCGCAATTTCCTTGCGCGTCTCGGTCGAGCGACCAGCGCGAAAACATGGTCAGGCGTTTGCCGTCGCGGCGGGTGTGAACGAGTTCGCCTTCCCACCGATTGTCTCGAAGAAGCTTTTGGTAGATTTTCGACCGCGCTTTGGGGTCTTCCGTTTTCAATAGTTCGTACACCACTTTGCCCAAAGCTTCCTCTCGCGCGTAACCGTAAATTTTTTCCGCGCCCTTATTCCAGTAAGTGACCCGGTCTTCTGCGTCGCGAACGATGATGGCGTCGGTGCTCAAGTCCAGCAGTCGCGCCTGCTCGGTCAGAACGCGTTCTTGGGTCTTGCGCTCACGCAAATCGATGATGGCGGTTTGATAGAGGAGCGCACCGTCTCTGGTGGTTGAGGTAATTGGGGTGCTTAAAAGTTGCGCTGGAATTCGCTCGCCCTTTCTCGGCTTCAGCTGCAACTCCGTTTCCACTTGTTGCTGCGACGTGCGGCAGTAGAGCAGGTGCTGCAGGAACGAGTCCAAGTCAGCGACATAAAACGCGAATGGTCGCCCAATTAATAAATCCCGCGGCTCGCGCAGCAATTCGGTGGCAGCCAGATTGGCTTCCTCGATTCGCCCGGCGCGGTCGAAGCTGACATAAGCGATCGGCGCAAAATCGTAAAGATCGACATATCGCTGGATCGCTGATTCCAGTTCGGTCTTAGGATGGCGCAGTCCGCGAATGGACGATCCTCCATCACGCCCGCCGTTTGAATTGCGCTCGGCACCGTTACGGATGGATCGTTTTTCCTTCCGAGCGGGCTGTGGCTGCTTCTTCATAATCTCTCAGCTACTTTTTATTTTCGTTCGGGAACCCCGCTTCCGGATTTTTTTCGGGGCCCGTTTGCCGCTCCATCGATGTCGATGAGAGTAAGAACAGCGCCGTCGATCTTATTGTCGGTTGTGCGGTAAGGCCGGATTCGCAGTGAATACTGGCGGCCGTCCTTATCGGTCACTTTGTGCTCGCGCGTGCCCAACGTTTCGATCACTTCCCGCAAAATATTTTCCAGATCGGGCACGTCAATGTTCGGCCGTAGTTCGCTTAATGGACGCCCGATATCGGTTGGCAAAATATTAAAAGCGCCGCGCGCCGCCGGAGTTGCCCGCCGCACCGTCAACGCATTGTCCACCATCACGATTGGCATGTGAATGCTGGCGAGCAGATTGTTTAGCTCCCCGGTTACCTCCATCATTTCCAGATTTCGATTGCTCAGTTCTTCGTTCAATGTGGTCAACTCTTCGTTGGTCGATTGCAATTCTTCCTTGGCCGTTTCCAGTTCTTCGTTGGTCGATTGCAGTTCTTCGTTGCTCGACTCGATTTCTTCGTTGGCCGATTTCAACTCTTCATTGGTCGCTTCCTGTTCTTCAATGATGGCTTGCAACGATTCCTTGGAAGCGGCCAACTCGCGGTGCAGCTCACTTACTTCACGCTCCGTCGCCGTCTTTCCCAGCGCCCGCGGCAGTTTCTCTTGCTTGGTTCCTTTGGTGGTCTCGTCAAAAATGACCAGCAGCCACGATTTGTCGGAGCCTGGGATTTTGAATGGCACAGCCTGAATATTTATTTCGTAGCTTCTGCCCTTGAGTTTAACTCTCGCTCGCTCTTTCCGCGCGGGTTTGTCCGTCTTGATGGCGTGCTTAATCGTGGCGCGCAGGTCTGCTACCAGAGTCGGTCGCGCAAGCTGCAGGAGATTGAATGTCGCCGGACCGGGCGCGTGTTCGAGAAACAACTCCGTCCGGCCGCGGAATTGTTGCACGTGCATATCTTGATCGATCACGACCGCCGCCGGCGCGTAGGCACCGAGCATGATGCGGTCGGCCACTTTCAAAAGATCCCCCCCGAAATTTGCGCCAGCACCGGCTGTCGATCTTGTCCCGAAGCGCGCGAGTTCAAGACCAAGCTGCGGGATGAGGTCCATCGTGTGCGGCGTGGTCACGGCTGCTTTCACGTAAATTTTATTTTTCTTGTCCGCCAATTTGAAAAGCTCGTCGTACAGGCCCACCGATTCGGCCGGCCCGAGAATCAAGTAGCCGCCGGAATTGAGCGCGTAATGAAACTGCGGGATGCAGCGCTTGTGCAGTTCCGGGCTCAAATAAATGAGGACGTTGCGGCAACTGATCAGGTCGAGCCGGGAAAAGGGCGGGTCGACACAGATGTTTTGCCGCGCGAACGTGCAGATGTCGCGCACGTTACGGTGGATTTGGTAAGTGCCGTCGCGCTTCACAAAAAAACGCTTCAATCGCGTCAGCGAAACGTCTTTTTCAATTGCGCTGGAATAAATTCCCAGCCGCGCATTTTCGATCACCGATTCGCTCAGGTCGGTGCCGAAAATCTGGATCCGCATTTTGGAAGGAGCGCGGCCGAGCGTTTCGAGAATACAGATCGCGAGCGAATAAACTTCTTCGCCGGTGGCGCAACCCGGCACCCACGCGCGCAGCTCCGGTTGTCGACCTTTGCTTTTATTTTTGAGCAAGGCCGGCAAGAAACGTTTCTTCAAGGCGCGGAAGAGGACTTCGTCCCGGAAAAACCGGGTCACATTGATGAGCAGATCGTCAAAAAGCGCTTCGATCTCTTTTTTGTTATCGCGCAGGAACCGCGCGTATTGACTCATCTTTTCGATTCGGTGCAGCGCCATCCGTCGCTGGATTCGACGGATCAGCGTGCTCTCTTTATAGGCGCTGAAATCGACGCCCATTTGCTTCTTCAAAGATAGAAAAATGCGGCCCAGATCGTCCGCCTGGCGATAGGCTGCTTTTTCGATCTCTTCCGGATCGCTCAGCGGCCGCCGGATATAAGGATGATTGGCGATGCGCTCGATCTCGCGCGCAATTTCCCCTGGCGGGAGGACAAGATCGACAAACCCGGCGCGAATCGCGCTCCGCGGCATCGCATCGAACTTCGCGCTCTCTTCACTTTGGGCGAAGGTCAATCCGCCGGCCGCTTTGATCGCGCGCAACCCGGCGGTGCCGTCGCTCCCGGTTCCGGAGAGCACAACGCCGATGGCGCGGGATCCACATTCTTCGGCGAGCGATTCAAAAAAATGGTCGATCGCAACGTTCAACCGTTCCTCGCGTTGAACCAATGTCAGCGCGCCATTCTTGGCGATGACGCATTTGTTCGGCGGCTGGACGTAGACCGTGTTCGGTTTTGGCGTCGTCGTTTTTGTAATCTCGCTGACTGGCATCGCCGTGACTTTGCCGAGCAGATTGGAAAGCCGGCTGGCGTGATGCGGGTCGAGATGCTGCACAATCACAAAAGCCATTCCCGTTTTCGATGGCAACTGGCGTAAGAATTCCATCGCTGCTTCAAATCCGCCGGCCGAGCCGCCAATTCCCACAATCGGACAGGCGGGAGAGGATTTCTGTTTTTCCCCGGGGCCGTCGGGCCCGAATTGCGGTTTGCTTTTGCGCTTAACGGAAGCTCGGTGCTCTTTCGAGCTTTTCTTCTTTTTGTTCGCGGGCATGGCCCTCATTAATAATGATCCGCGGCTTCGGCGGCCCCAAGCCGCTCGTTCACTGTAGCCTCAACTCTCTCAGATGCCTAGGCGCAACATCACCGCAAGCGGCAAGCGTCCCAAATCATCGAATAAAGATAAATTTTTCGACGTCTCATTGTTCCCTACCACGCGAGGCCGCTTCGGAAAGTCTTAGACCTTAGATATGAATTGGATTGATTTTGCATGGACAAACCTGTACAGAAAAGAGGCAATTCCCTGATGCGTAAACTTGCCGATCTGATTGAGACTGAGCTGAAGAAACAGGAAGTCTGCGCAGTCTACAATTCCGAGCTCGCACGGGTCTGGCCAAAAAGGATCAGCGCAACGAAACGCAAACAGGCAATTGAGCGGTTCGCGAAGCAACATGCGCTCGCGGTCACGTTTTACGACGTCGGTTTGTGTGCAATCTTCGAAAAGCCGCATCAGGCCAATTCGCACACGGTTGTTCTGCCACTGAAGCTGAAACCGATCATCCAGAGGCGGGGAAAGAAATCGAATTGAGTTGGGCGTGTTGTTCGAGGAGCGCGTCTGTTTCGGCTAAGGATTTTAAGGATAACAACGCCAGTTAATTGTCCGATTGTCGCGTTGGCCCTTGGAGGATAAGCTCCGCCTAGGCGATTTAGAGTGCCTACGGCAAACATACTGACGCTTGATGGTGAGATCGATTTCCACCTCTCGCCAGAGGTCGCTGCGTCGCTTCGCGCGATCGTTGCCAACAAACCCAAACGCGTGGTCGTCGATCTTTCCAAGGTCACCTATTTGGACAGCTCCGGCCTAGCCGTTCTGATCGACGGCATGCAAAACACACAGGAGTACGGCGGGAAATTTTCGCTCGCAGCCATGCAGGAAGATCTCCGGCCCGTTTTTGAAATCGCTTGCCTGGACCAGGTGTTCAAGTTTTTCCCCGACGTCGACTGTGCTCTCGCCGCGACGTAGCAGCTGTTCGCGAAAACTGTTCTCTAACCCGCTATTGGTCGTTCGGCGGCTATTATCTGCGCCGGGAAAATTCCGGCTCGGTATCGTCGGTCGACTTTCACAGCAACGAAGCCGGCGTGCGGACGACGATCAAATTCTAGCGCATCGGACGCGAAATTCTCGACCGAATTTAGGCCGCGTTCGGTCTGGAATTGTAAAGACCTCGGCGCAGGCCGTGGGCCGGTGGACGCAGTCCGGCCAGATATTGGGCATCAAAGGCGCGAA
>QHRF01000102.1 GCA_003220055.1 Verrucomicrobiota bacterium
CCAAGCTTTACGATCTCTGGCAGGTGAATGCTGACGCGGAATATCACGAACAAGGCGACGAAGTGTCCGAAAAATCCAACGGCAGCGCACTGCGTCTTGTCCCGAGGCGCACAATGCCGGCTGCTGAGCTGGCGCCCGAAGGTCGAGTCTGAACGATCCGCAGCATCTGCGCTCTTCGCCAGAGTGCAATCGGCCCGATAATCAGAACAATCCATGGCAAAAGTGACCATGATATCCAGCGTTCTCTGACTTCGTCCGTTGAAAGCGCGACCGACCAGGGCAAACCGCCAGAGGTGATGTTGTAGAAAGCGAACAAGAACGCCGAACTTGCGACAAGCATGCAGGTGTAAAATGTCGGCGACAGAATCAGAATAAAAGGGGCAAGCCAAATCAGGTATTGGGGACAAACGCCGGGCGCGAAAACAAAAAACACAAGCCAAGTGTAAGCGAGCGATTGAACAAACGCGGGCCCGCGAGCGTGACGATTTCGCCAAGCGATCCACAAGGCAGCGGCAACAATCATGACTTTCAGAAGAGAGATGACGACGTCCTGGGCTGGCTCAAGATCAAAAAACGACAGACGGCTAAACTCAGTCAGACCAGTCAGGCGAAATAAATAAGTGATGCCCCACATTCCCCAATAGCTTCCGTAAGCTAGGACGTTTTTCGCGAACAACATTGGGAAATTCATCATCGGGTCCAGCCACAAAATACAAGTGGTGACTGCTCCTGAAATCAAGAACCCGCGACTCCGGTTTTGCGACCACCAAAAAAGTACCAACGCTGGCAAAAAAAGCAGCGGCACAATCTTGATCTGACAACTGAGGGCAAAGAATAATCCGGCGAGGGCCGGTCGATTTTGGAGACACATCCAAACGGCGCAAACCAGCAGCAACACCATCACTGGATCGGTGTTTCCGTGAAAGCCGGAAACCATAAGGGAAACCGGGCTGAGGGCGAAGAGCGCGAGCGCCCAAGTTGGAATACGCAGATCCGTCTTGCTCATTCGCAGCAAGACCACGACGACGAGAAAATCGGCGATGATTCCGGGGAAGCGAAGCAGAAATGGGAAGTGAATTCCAATGTCCTGACACCAGGGTTGCTCGGTCAGCGCGTAGATCCCGCGCAAATAATAAGCGGTCAGCGGTGGGTGATTGAAATAACGGCTGTGTTGATAGGTCCATTCCAAGCTGTGCTGGCTTAGAACTTTTGCGAATCCATAAAAAACGACGGCGTCATTTGTGCCGATGGTGTTGTAGGCGATCGCGAGTTTCAGTGTCAACGCGACAAGCGCCAGTGCGATAATGCAGGTGGCGCGCAGATCGCGATTGGGGTTCATCCCGAGAGTTCGAGCAGCTTCAGTGCCCTCGTGATTCTGAAATCTGATATGATCATTGCCATCCGTTAACGACGACAAGCGGAACATCTTCAAAGTTATTGATCGGTCCAATCGACCCGAGCGGCACGGTCCGGCCGCGTTCGCTATGTGCGCGCACAAATGCGCCGAGCTGTTCAAACCAGGATTCACTATAGGCGGCGTCGTCCCAGCCGAATTGATCATTCGGCGCAGGCGGCAATGACAGAGGCGGGTGACCCTCCTCGAGTATTCTAATTCCGCCAACCAACCAAACGCGGTTCCCCAAGGCCAGAGTCTGACTGATTCTTTCCAGGACGTCATCGATCGGGTGCGGCGACATCATCTTCACCAGCATCAAATCATAGCGATGGATTTGGTGATCATCCATCGTAGGCAACGTGATCCATGGAGTTCCGCCGTGGTAATAGCGATTAAATGAAATTCCGTACTGCCATGGTGCGACCACGATCAAGTCGGTTGGTTTGGCCAACTCAGTTACTTTCTTCGAGACGATGTCGATATTTGTTTGGCGTTCATGCACTGCGATCCAGGCAGGAGCCGCGGCGGCAATCGCGATCAAGATTGCGCAACCCAATCGAGCGACACGTAGCCAATAGACGCGCGAGATTAGGGCTAAGATCGTGTCGATTGCCACAGCCAGCAATGCCAGGAGGAGCAGATAGTGCCACGGGTGCGTCCGATAACCGAGTAGCGATAAAGCTGCCAAATACGCGACCGGTGACAGGAGCGCGACCAGCAGCGCATAAGGTAGCACGCTTGATTCACTGCTATCCACACGGTGGAACCCCCCTTTACCCAACATCCATCCGCCTGCGATCACCGATGCGATGAAGCAACTGCGGACTACCCACGTATGCAATAGGCTTGCGCCATAAGCTCCCGTAAACTCGCGCCAGAGATCCGGCAGACGGCCGGATTGCTGCAAAAGGACGCGCCACTCGCCAGATGAGAAGATTCTTAAGTAGAGCGTGCCGACTAAGATGCAGCACACAATGATGGTCGCTACGATCACGGTTGTTTTAAACTCGCGATTAGTCACTGCAACAAGCAGCGCCGATAGTGCGATTGTCACGGCTAGCGTTAGGTTGCCGATAACGAACTGGTGGCTGCCGAGTGTTGCGATGAAAGCGCCCAAAATGACTGAAGGAGTCCGCGCCAACAGGAGCTTCGCGCTTATCGCAAAAGCGAGGATAATGAGAACAGCGCCGAAGCCGTAACCGCCAACCGTCGTGCCCCAGGTTAGGAAGGTTGGGCTCAACCCAAAGAGTGCGAGTGAAAGCAGTGGTACCCCTTGGCCGACGGCTCGCGCGTTAAACCAGGCAGCGCAAACGAAGGCCGCTCCAGCCGCGAATCCAAAGCAACGTAGCGCGGCATCGCTCCCACCGCAGAGGCGAACGTACAGGCGGACGATTAGGGGAACCAGTGGAGGAAACGTCTGATGATCGAAATATTCGATGATGTCTGATGTTGTCGGCATTTGTGCAAGCTGCACCGTGCCACACTCATCCCGCCACAGCCCGCCGGCATGCGTGCCACGCACGAACAGGAGGGACAACACTGCGACAGAAAGGAGAAGTGCCGCGATCAATTCGATGCGCCTTAACAGGTTTGGTCGGATCATTGAAACTTCGTCTCGATTTGCTGCTTTAACTCTCTGAACTCGGGTTGCTCTGGCTTGAGCGCGATCGCTGCGTCGATTTCAACCCGGGCGGCGCGGCGGTCATTTTTTGCGAGCAACGTTTTCGCGAGAAGAAAATGGGTTTTGGCGTTGCGTGGATC
Source organism: Verrucomicrobiota bacterium (assembly GCA_003220055.1). Lineage (GTDB taxonomy): Bacteria > Verrucomicrobiota > Verrucomicrobiia > Chthoniobacterales > UBA10450 > AV40. The sequence goes on from QHRF01000102.1 coordinate 3,158, forward strand.
GACATCTTCGGCGTGACGAAACCATTTTTCCGCCTCAGGATATTTTTTCGCATCGAGGGCGATGACGCCGAGATTGTTGAACGCGCCCTTATGATCCGGGTCCAGGTTCAAGACGGAGTGATAAAACGATTGAGCTGCGCTTGGGTCATTTTGCGCGAAACGCAAATTGCCAAGAGCAAAGAGCGTTTCCGAATTTTCGGGCACGTAGGCATAGGCGACAGCGAGTTTTTTTTCTGCGAGCGGCAGATTGTTCGATTCCAACGCTTGCCAGCCTGAATTGTAAGCGTCGAGTGCCCAGAGCGACCTGTCTCGCTGCGGCCAGGCGACGAAAGTCGTGGCCAGAGTGAGTAGTGCGAGATAGATCACGGCATTCTTGAATTCCCGTGCGGCGAAGGCTCTCCGCAAAATCGACAACCCGAGGGCGGCGAAAATGAGCAGGCCCGGAACCGCGACAAGCCGATAGCGCTCGGTAATAAAAACGCCGAGCAGCGCGAACATCGACAATAGGATCGCTGCGAGAACCCAGCGTGATCGCGGCGCCTGGGCCCAGCCAAGAAATAACCCGGGAATCGCAAATGCCGCGACCAGGCCGAAGGAGATTCCCGGGAATATCACGTTTTGCTCGCGCAGACTCGTGATGATGCTGAGATCGTCATATTGGAATGCGCTCCAGAAATTGCGGAGCTTGCGCGCGAGCAGCGCTAACCAATCACCCGGATGGCTGGCGATATACGTTCTGGCTTTGTCTGACCAATAACCGGAAACTTCTTCGTGCTTGAGCGATCGCCCGGCGGCCGCTTCCGCTTGGGTGATCGAATCTTGGAGCATCGCGGCTTGTCCGGCTCGTATTCCCGGCGGAAAACGGGGATAGCCGGTGCCTTCGGGATTATTGCCGATCCAGAAGTTGATACCGCTGTGAGCGGAAAGAAGAACGTGATCCTTGGCGATGAAATAATTGTGAATCCAACAGGGCGACGTTCCCAGCGCGACGCCGGCAAAAACAACGACAACGCGAGCAATCAGGTTGCGCCAGACCGCCGGGTCTGCTTTGAACAAGGCCGCGAAAATTAGTGGGACGACCGCCAGAACGGTTGCAACCGCCGTTGCGGTGAGACCGATGAGCAACGCAAGAAGAAAACATTCCGCAACACCTGGCGCACCCGTCTGGCGCACAATTCGCCAAACTACGAACCAAAACACGAAGACGAACCACGTCGTGGGCATCAGAACTGCCGAATAAGCCTGGGCCGGAACAAAAAACGCCCAACCCAAGGCGGCGAATAAGCCAATGAGTCGCGCGTTTACGAACAATGTTGAAGCAACCGAGTCGAGAATCCGAAGGCAAATCTGGTAAATAAGAACGGCGACGCCGGCCTCAATTCCTGCTTGGAGAAAGCCGGGAACGAAAGGGTTTTCGCCGAAAAGTTTGTAAAGAAAGGCGAGCAGATAGGCGTAACCGGGTAATCCATAAAAAGCCAAGTGTTGGCTAAACTGACCGTGAAGGATGTCTTTGGCCCAGTCGTTATAGAAATGCATATCGCCCTGGCCGGGCAGCAAGAGCGGTGAATGAGCGAGCCGAAGCAGCGCCCCCAGGCGCAGTAAAAGTACTCCGAGGAAGATTAAGTGGCCGAGACCGAGGGATAAACGTCCGGCGGGTGGGTCAGATTTCACCGGTTTTGGCATTAACGCTGCTCATTCTGGACACACTTCGCGATTGGTATCGTGGAGCGCAGTCAAACAAACAAAAGATAAAGAAAGCAATAGCATGTTAAACGCCATCAATAAACGCCGCGGGGGCTTCACCCTCGTGGAAATCATGATCGTGGTTGCGATCATCGCGTTACTCGCGGCCATTGGATCGATTCAGCGGTTGACCAGTACGCGATCGAGACCAACCGAACAACCGGTGCCACCGTCAACATCGCTGATTGGACGAACTACTTGAAAAAGGGTACGCAGCTTTACAACAGCGGCAACAGCTTGCTGGGGTCTGGCTACGGTGCCCAAAAAGTTGATACCATTCCAACGGTGCCTCCAAACGACTACGCCACGTTGTCGGATGTAGCCGGCCTGGGTTTCTGGTCGCCTTACGGTCCGTAACGAATCTGACGATTCATTCTCCTGTCATTCGCGGTTGACCCGGAGTGGCAGGGAATGAGTCGTGAGAAACGGACTGGAAGTCCGCCGATCGCGGCTCGCCTACGAAGAAAACAGTAAATAGTCGCAATCATGTTTAAAAAACTTCAAACCAAACGCGCCGGGTTTACCCTGGTAGAAATCATGATCGTGGTCGCAATCATCGCATTGCTGGCCGCGATCGCGGTCCCGGGGTTCCTCCGGGCCCGCAAGCGCTCGCAAGCCAGCCGAATTCTGAACGATCTGCGCATGATCGATTCAGCGTGCGACCAATACGCGATCGAGACCAACCGAACAACCGGTGCCACCGTCAACATCGCTGATTGGACGAACTACTTGAAAAAGGGTACGCAGCTTTACAACAGCGGCAACAGCTTATTGGGGTCTGGCTATGGTAACCAAGTGGTTGATACCATTCCAACGGTGCCTCCAAACGACTACGCCACATTGTCGGACGTAGCCGGCGTGGGCTTTTGGTCGCCCTACGGGCCATAGTTTAGAGCTTCGGCTCTATGTTGAGGCGTCCTACTCCTGAACGGAGAGGACGCTTCTTCGTTTCGCCGTAACCAATCGACCGATACCGACTTTGAGCACCCAACTCATCAGACTCGGCATCGGCAATCCAAAAGTGAACGAAAGTTGCGCGCAAGTGCCCGTCTCGAAATTTCCTCACTTACGACGAATTCTCTGTCGTGATTGGTTGCGCTGCTTGTGTCTTGCCCTGGTAGGATTCATCGCTCGTTTACCAGCGCTGCAAGGCCAGCGGATCTGGGATGATCAGTATCTCGTTCGTGACAATCCACTAATAAAGAGTCCTCTCCTGATTCTGGAGTCATTTCGTCACTACTTATTCCTGGATTCGTACTCATCCCATTACCGGCCAGTGCAAAATATCTCATATTTTCTCGACTATTTATTTTGGAACACGAACGAGTTCGGCTTTCATCTCACTAATGTGCTCCTGCACATCAGTAGCGGCATTCTGCTCTACTTTCTTCTGCGACAACTTATTCTCTCCTTTCTCCTCCCCCGGGCGTCACAACCAGTTCGGCAAATGGCGCTCAAACGCATCCCGTGGATCTCTCACGCCGCTTTCTTGATCGCTTTGCTTTGGACGGTACATCCTGTTCACAGTGCGGCGATCGATTACATTTCGGGACGCGCCGACAGTCTCGCATTTGTTTTTGCGAGTGCCGGGTGGCTTCTCTTTCTGCAGGCAAGACAAACAACCAATCGAATCGGTCGCGTTTCAATTTACTTCTCAGCGGCCGCTTCGGGCCTGCTCGCGCTCTGCTCGCGCGAAATTGCGATCGTCTGGGTTCTCATTTTCGTTGCACATCTTCTTTTTGTTGAGCGACAAATCCGATCTCGCACGCGGATTAGCGCAGTAGTGTGCTGTTTAGGCATCGTTTTGATGTACGTTGGGCTTCGGCAGTTGCCGTCAGCTAAGCCAACGTTTCCAGCTCCGGAGGTCTTCACGCCGCCTGTCCGTGCGGTCCTAATGGTGCGGGCGTTGGGGGATTACGGCCGATTGATGGTTTGGCCATCCAACTTATACATGGAGCGTACCGTCGTCGCTAATCCGATTCACTACCAGAATCATCAAACCTGGCGAAGTACGATCGGCACAGAATACTTGTCGATTCTCGGGTTGGCCGTCCTTGCCATATTATTCTTGGGCAGCATCAAAAAGGATCGCTGGCAAGCAATGCGCGTATTTGGCGCAGCCTGGTTTATAGCTGCGTATCTTCCGATCTCTAACATCATGCAGCTCAACGCAACAGCGGCAGAACATTGGTTATATCTGCCCAGCGTCGGTTTGCTCATTTTTGGTGCTGGTTTTTTATTTCAGTTGCCGATCCGCTTCCATCGCCTAGTCACGATCTTCGCGGCCTTGGCTGTTCTTGCCCTCGGTTCCCGCAGCTTTATCCGAAGCAGCGATTGGGTGAATGAGGAGACATTTTACAAGCGCACTTTCGAGGCAGGAAGTAGAAGCGCGAGAGTCGCCGTCAACCTTGGCCAAGTTTACACCGCCCGAGGCGCCTATGCTGAAGCTGAGCAGATATTTCGCTCGGTGCTCGAGCAGAACCCCGATTATCCGGTCGCGCAAAATAACCTGGCCAGTGTTCTTGCTCGCCAAGGAAAAAACAAGGAGGCGGAAGTCCTGTTTGCGGTGATTGAGAAAAATTCGAAACGAACTCGCCAGGAATATCCTCGAACCTGGATCGGGGCTCTAAATCTGGCTAGTGTTCGACACAATGCTCATCAGGATGATTCTGCTTTAACAATTCTCGAGCGAGCACACAACGATTACCCGGAAGTTTGGGAGCTCATTAGGTTGAAGGCGGAAATCCTGCGGGAAAAGCAGGGAGCCGATGTGGCCTTGAATCTGGTGGAGAATTTCGCGCGGGCAAATTGGTGGCATCAGAACGCCGCGCTCGCACTAGGACGCTTGTACGCTCAAAGCGGAGACGCAGAGCGTGCCGACGCGGCCTTGCGCCTGGCAAGTCGTCTCGATGTACACGATACAGAGGCACTTCGGCTGATGGTCGAGATACGACTACGCGCGAATAAGCTCGATGATGCTTTTCAAATTCAGCGACGCGCCGTTGCACGGCAGCCGGATCAACCTAGTCAATACGTTCTCCTTTCGGACATCTTGGAGAAAATGGGGCGTAATGTTGAGGCACGTGCCGAACTGGCCAAAGCTTCTTATCTAAGGTCGTTGGTGCAGACTGATACAGTCGCCAACTGAAACGCCTGCGCTGCCCCATTGCACGACTTTGATGGACCTACGCGGAGGAGGCAATCCGCTTTTGTAATGCTGGTGTTTCTGCAAGAACGCAGCCTGACCTAGGATCATTGGCAATTCGGCTCTGCGCGGGCAAGATATGGCCGTGCGCATTTACCGCGATAAAGATGTCAATTTTGTCTGGCTAAAAAGAAAGACCTGCGCCGTGATCGGCTTTGGCGCACAGGGACGCGCCCATGCGCTCAACTTGCGCGATAGTGGGATCAAAGTCGTTGTTGGCCTTTACCGTGGAAGTAAATCGCGCGCTCGTGCGAGACGAAATCGCCTCAAAGTTTTCGAGACGGCCGAAGCGGTTCGCCGGGGGGACATCGTTTTTCTCGCGCTGCCCGATACAGAGATGGCGGCCGTTTACAAAAAGGAGATTGCTCCGAATCTCCGAGCGGGCCAAACGCTTCTCTTCGCTCACGGATTCGCGATTTATTATCGAACGATCGTCCCGCGAAAAGATGTCGATGTTGTGATGGTCGCCCCGAAGGGGCTCGGGCCAATGGTTCGCAGCGAATTCGTTAACGCTCGCGGAGTACCTGGATTGATCGCGGTTCACCAAAACCCGAGTGGCCGTGGCAAGCGGACGGCGCTGGCCTGGGCAAAGGCGATCGGTTGCACTCGCGCCGGCGTGATCGAGACAACCTTTCGTGATGAAACCGAAACTGATTTGTTCGGCGAACAAGCTGTGCTCTGTGGTGGAACCAGCGCGCTCGTTCGCAGCGGCTTCGATACGCTGGTGAACGCGGGTTATCCGCCTGAGCTGGCGTATTTCGAATGCCTGCATGAGCTCAAATTTATTGTCGATCTCATCCATGAAGCCGGAATGAGCGGAATGCGTGCACTGATTTCGGACACCGCCAAGTGGGGTGAATTAACCGTCGGCCCGCGAATTATCGACGCCCGAGTTCAAAAACAGATGCGAGCGGTCCTTCGCGAAATCCGTTCGGGAAAATTTGCCCGCGAATTCATTCGCGAAATGCGGAGTGGGCAAAAGCGGTATCAAAAGTTGTGTAAAGCTGCAGATGGCCATCGGATCGAAAAAGTAGGGCGCGAGCTGCGCGCGCTTATGGCTTGGAAATAATTCTGCGTGCCGGCGTGAGGGCGCCGGAAACGAGTCCAGCGAAAATCAATTCGCTACTATCAATCGTTTACTGCCGAATGGCCGCCGATCCGATCGAGCTGGTACGCTGTGTTCGGGATCACGCCGAGCCGGGAGCAGTCCTGCCGAACGGCAGAACCGGTGATCATAACAGTGCACCTCTTAGCCTTTAAAGGCTGTTTCGAGGTTGCGACCGTCTTGTTCGGAGCAGCGAACGCCGATGCGCAAATCGCAATCGACAGCGCGACCGTGGCTAGCTTTGTCACAGTTGTCATACCGCAAGATTGAGCCTTTTTGATGCCATAAGCAAGGGAAAACGGTAGTGTCCTAATTTGACGGCTAATGGTCCGATGGAGTATGCGGGCGAGTTTGGCTGCTGCAATTGCTGTGTTGCTCGATGACCTGACCGTCCTTGGTCCGAAACTTCACGTAATCGGAGCTATTAGATAGAATCTGAGCGTCGTGATTCGCGAGGCGAACGAATTTCTGATGTTCGACCAAGGTGGTAAGGACAAAAAATACTTGGGACTTTTAGGGCTTAGCAAAGACCCGCGTATTGACGAAGTGCTTATTCAAAGAGCCCGAAATACCTCCTCTTCCTACCGGTCGGTATCCGCTATTCTCAGAAAGGGGAGAGCCGTTGAGTCGAGGTTAATTCGGCCTATTTGAGCAAATTAGGACGCTACCGAAAAACGCGACGCATCGTCCGCGTCATTCCTGTCGCAAAAAGTGCTCGAGACGAAGACGATCCAAGCGCTCTCGCGCTTCGTCGGAGCGGGTTCCGCCCGCAGCCGCAAGTTTTTCGTAGACGGCGGCCGCCGATTCCCACTTCGCGTCCGCTTCTAACAACTGACCCGCGTCAAAGCCCGCTTTGTAAAACCAAAAAAATTCGTGTGGCCGGTCCGGCCGCATTCCTTCGTCGAGGACAGTGTAAAAACTGGCGAGCGCGGCGCCGCGATCGGCTTTCTTTTCCAAACAAAGACCCTTTTTAAAGAGCGCCTGGTTACGCCAATGCGGCGGCGCGTCTTTATCCGATGCCAGTTTGTCGTAAGCTTCAATCGCGCGCAGATAGTTTTGTGGGTCGGTCGCGGCTATTTCAAAAAATATGTCGCCCTTTCCGCAAATCGCTTCGCGTTTTTCGGCGGGGCGAGCGGCGCCGTTTAGAACTTCATCGTAAAGGACGAGGGCGTCCTGCGACTTGCCGAGTTTTCGCTCGATCACCGCTTGCTCGTTGCGCGCGGCCCATTTCAATTCGCCGTTGAGCTGGACAACGCGATCGAACAGGACGATGGCGCGGTCGAGCGATTGACCGGCCATGCTTGCCATCGCCGACTCGCCGGCAAAGAACAACGCTCTCTCGAAGAACGGTCCCGCGGAATTTTGCTCGGCCAACAATTCGAACTGCGTCTCCGCGTTCGCAAAATCCTCGACGCGGTAATACATTTCGCCCAGCTTCATTCGCACCGACGCAACCAAACTGGAGGATTCGTGTTCCTGGATAAATTTTTTCGCCAGAGCGATCACTTTGGCTTCGCCTCCGGACGTCGTATCCTCCAGCCAAATCATGAGATAATCGGCGCGTTCTCGTGCGGTCTGGGTCGGTTTTGATTCGGCGCGGGCGAGGTCCTTGCGTGCTTCATCGAGTCGCGGTGGACTTGCATGAAATGCCAATTCCGCCAGTGCTACCCACGCTTCCGATCCTCGTTCGGCCTCCGGAAACTCGCGCAGAAAATTGCGCAGCGAATCGGTTGCCCGTGGGTCACCCTTGGCCGCTTCCATCAGACCTGCCTCCAACCGCAAATCAGCGCGGGACTTTTCGTCCTTTGTTTTCTTTCCAAATTCTTCGGCGTCGGCGAGGAAACGCGTCTCATCGCCCTTTTGGAGCCAGCTGAGCGCTGCATTAAACATTGCCAGCGACGCCAGGTTGGAATCGGAATTACCGATTTGCTCAAAGCTGACGGTCGCGTCTTCGAAATGTTTCGCGCGATACTGGATCTGGGCCGCGAACAAGTTTACGCGCTCGAGAACGGTCGGGTCGGGACGTAATGTGCGGGCTTCATTCAATAGGGCGAGCGCCTCATCGAAATGCCGTTCCTCCAGTTCCAATTGCGCAAATTCCAAAAAGGCCGGAGCGAGGACCGGCAATTGCGGATGAGTGCGCTGCAGCGCACCGAAATGTTCCAGCGCGCGGTCGCGTCGCCCAAGTCGAAGGTCGAACCGCGCCAGATACCATTGGGCAAAGGCGCGGCGTGGCTCGGCCGGGTCCCTCGTCCAGCGATCAAGTTCAGTGCGCGACGGTTTTCGTTCGCTTCGATAAAGCTCGTCCAATTTCGCGAAAACGCGCGCCAGATCTCCATCCGAGGGCCGATGTTCGATAAAATTTTCCAATGCATCGTCGCCGGATTCAGGCGTTTTCAATTGAAGATGCGCATCGGCGAGCGCGAAAAGCGCAGCGGTAAGCGTTTCGTGGGTTACGCCTTCAGGATTTTTTAAGACCGACTCGAAAGCAGGGATCGCCCGATCGGGACGGCGCAGGGCCACCTCAAGGCGACCGCGGAGAAAGTGTCGCTCCTTTTTTTCGAATGCTGTAGTCGGTTGCACTCTTTCGAGCAAACGCCGCGCGGCGAGGGCGTCAGATTTGTCCAAATAAAGCTCGGCCGCGCGCAACTGGGCTCGGACAGTCCATTTTGGATCGTGAAACAATTCGGAGAAGATTTGGAGGGCTTCGTCAGTTCGACCCAACGCGCGGAGCATTTCCGCGGCTCCCAAGAGGGCGTCGCTCCCGAGGCTTGAATTTCGATCGGCTGCAATTTGTCGATAGAGCGCCAACGCTTCTGCTTCGCGATGGGAACTGGCGAGCAATTGCGCCCGCCAAAAATTCGCCGAAGGACTTTGGCGCAATCGCGGGTCCTCCAACAGTTTGAAGGCATCTGCCGTCTGATTGGCTGCGACCATTGCCTCAAGCAACTTTTCCGCGACTGCACGCCAGTCAGATTCCCCCAGATTCTGCTTCAGCAGCCCCTCTAAGCGAACGACTGAGACTTCCGGCACGCCTTCGGCGAGCGGCTGCGCGGCTTCCGCGAGTTGGCGGGAAATATCGGCGCGAGCAAGCGACGCAACCGCGATGAGTCCGATCAGACCTATATCTCTTATTCGTCTCATCTTTTCTCCAAAAGCGGCCGGAGATATTTGCCGGTGTGACTCTGGGCAAGATCGACAATCTCTTCAGGCGCGCCCGCGCCCACTAGTTCGCCGCCTCTCTCGCCGCCTTCCGGACCAAGATCGATGATCCAGTCGGCGCATTTAATCATCTCGAGGTTGTGTTCGATAACGATGAGCGTATTGCCGGCATCGCGCAGTTTCATTAGCACTTGGAGCAATTTTTCGATGTCGGCAAAATGCAATCCAGTTGTTGGTTCGTCGAGAATGTAGACGGTGCGGCCAGTCGCCTTTTTCGCGAGCTCGGTCGCGAGCTTGACCCGTTGGGCTTCGCCGCCAGAGAGCGTGGTGCCAGCCTGGCCGAGCTGCAGGTAGCCCAGGCCGACATCGAGGAGCGCGTTCAATTTGTCCGAAATGCTTGGTACATTTCGAAAAAATCGCGCCGCTTCATCCACGGTCAGGTCGAGCACGTCGGCGATGTTTTTTCCCTTATAAGTAATTTCGAGCGTTTCGCGATTGTATCGTCGGCCGTGGCAGACTTCACACTGGACATAAACATCCGGCAAAAAATGCATCTCGATCTTGATCAGGCCGCCGCCTTCGCAGTTCTCGCAGCGCCCGCCCTTGACGTTAAAACTGAAACGGCCGGCTCCATACCCGCGCACACGCGCGGCTGGTAACTGCGCGAACAACTCGCGAATCGGACCAAAGGCGCCGGTATAGGTCACCGGATTGGAGCGAGGCGTGCGCCCAATCGCGCTTTGATCAATCACGATCGCCTTGTCAATTTGTTCAACGCCGCGCAACGCGCGATAAGCCCCTGGTTTTTCCTTCGAATTATAAAACCGTCGAAACAGTGCGCGGCGCAAAATATCGTCCACCAAGGTGGATTTGCCACTTCCGGAAACGCCGGTTACGCACGTGAAACAACCGAGCGGAAACGCCACTTCGATGTTTTTCAGATTGTTTTCAGTCGCGCCTTGCAGAATCAGCCAGCCTTCTTCGCTTTTCGTCAGTCGATTCCGAGGAAAGCGCGCTGGCGTGCGATGTTTTGGAACCGGAATGCGCAAACGGCCTGAAAGGTAATCCGCGGTCAGCGAATTTTTGGCGTGCAAAATCTCTTCTAGTTTTCCTTGCGCCACAATTTCGCCGCCGCGCGGTCCGGCCCCTGGTCCAAGATCGACAATGTGATCGGCCGCCCGAATTGTTTCTTCATCGTGCTCGACCACGATGACGGAATTACCGAGATCGCGAAGCCGTCGGAGCGTGCCGAATAGCCTTGCGTTGTCGCGTTGATGCAGTCCGATACTCGGCTCGTCCAAAACATAGAGCACGCCAGCCAAGCCGGAGCCGATCTGGGTAGCGAGTCGAATTCGCTGCGCTTCGCCGCCGCTAAGTGTGCCACTTTCGCGATCGAGCGTGAGATAACCGAGCCCCACTTCAACCAGGAATTGCAAGCGCAATTGAATTTCGCGCACGACGTCGGCGACGACTTTCTTTTGTGCCGCTGTTAACTCGAGATTGTGAATGTAGCGCGCAGCCGCCTCCGTCGTTTGTTCGCTGAATCTGTGAATGTTCAGCTCGCGTCCTTGTCGATCTTTGATTGTGACCGCGAGGATTTCCGGTTTTAGCCGCGCGCCGCTGCATGTCTTGCATGGTTCGCGCGTCATGAAAGCGCGAATCCGATTGCGGGTGAACTCGCTTTGGGTTTGCTCGTAGAGCCGCTGCATCTGCGGGACCAGTCCTTCAAACGGCCGTTTCTTTTCGCCGTTGCCGCCGAGATTCATTTCGATCGGCGTGCCATTAGTTCCGAAGTAAAGCGCGTTCTTAAATTCATCCGGCAAGTCGGCGAACGGAACGTCTTCATTGATTTGGAAATGCTTCACCAGTGCGCCTTGGAGCTGACGATAGTAAGCCTGCATCCGCTTGGTCCCGCGTCGCCACGGCGTGATCGCGCCTTCGGCAATTGTCTTGGTCTCGTCTGAAATCATCAACTCGGAGTCGATCACGAGTTGCGTTCCTAAACCGTGACATGCTGGACAGGCACCGAGATGGCTGTTGAACGAGAAATGTTTCGGCGTCAGCTCGTCGAGGGAAAAATCCGAATCACCCGCGCTGTAGTTTGTCGAATAGCGCACCTCCTCCCAATCTTCTGATTGGACGTTGGCCGTTGAACGTTGAGCATTGGGGATTTTCTTCTCTTTTAAGATCGACAATTTGTTCGCGCCCCATTTTAGCGCGGTTTCGACCGAATCGGTCAGTCGAATCCGAATTCCCTCGCGCACGATCAACCGGTCGACCACGGCTTCAATGGTGTGTCGGTCGCTTTTTTTCAACCGAACAGGCTCTGGTCGGTCGAGCTCAACAATTTCGCCATCGATGCGAGCGCGGACGAATCCCTCGCGTTTCAGCCTTTCAAATACGTCGCGGAATTCGCCGCTCTGATTTTGCACCAGCGGCGCGAGCACAATGATTTTGCTGTTCGGTTCGTAGGCGAGGATTTGATCGACAATCTGCTGCGGCGTTTGTCGACGGACCGGTTTGCCCGTGGTCGGATCGTGGGGCTGGCCGACCGCAGAAAAAAGAACCCGCAGATAATCGTAAATCTCGGTCGTAGTCGCAATTGTTGATCTTGGATTGGCGCCGGCGCTGCGCTGCTCGATCGCGATGGCCGGCGAAAGGCCTTCGATGAAATCCACGTCCGGCTTTTCCATCTGATCGAGAAACTGTCGGGCGTAGGCGGAGAGGCTTTCGACGTAACGCCGTTGGCCTTCGGCGTAGAGTGTGTCGAAGGCGAGCGACGATTTCCCGGAACCGCTCAGACCGGTGATCACCACCAGCTTCTCCCGCGGAATTTCGACGTGGAGATTCTTCAAATTGTGCTGGCGCGCACCACTGATCTTGATAACTTGCGCAGGCATCGGGACGACAAATCTCGAACCTTTTAGTCAAGCACAGCCGCGCGTTTTCTCCAGCGAAAATCCCGATTTATGAATGAGACAAATAGCACCCTCTCGCCTGAGGAGTTGGTCCAATTGCAAAAAAAATTCAGCGAGCTCAAGCATTCCATTAACAATGCGCTCGCGGTGATGATGGCGCTGTCGGAAATGTCGCAGCGCCGGCCTGATTACGCCGAAAAACTTGCGACTACGGTGTTGAGCAAAGCGCCCCAAATCGTTTCCGGCCTCCAGGAATTTACCCAGCTTCTAAACGAAAAAGCTGGCGCGAAGCCAGCGGTCGCGGGCGAATCGAAGTAGCGCCCCAGTAACGTCTCGCGCGCATGGACGCGGTGTCGAGCAAACGAATTCTCATCGTCGAAGACGAAAACGACGTTGTCGACCTTCTCACGCTTAATCTGCGCAAAGCGGGTGGCTTTCTTATTTCTAAGGCCGGCGACGGTGCCACTGGACTGACCAAAGCGCGTGCGGAAAAGCCGGACTTCATCATTCTCGATTTGATGTTGCCGAAAATCCCCGGACTCGAGGTTTGCAAAATTCTAAAGAGTGAGGCAGCGACCCGCCACATTCCAATTTTGATGTTGACCGCGAGGGCAGAGGAGATCGACCGGGTCGTCGGCCTTGAATGCGGCGCGGACGATTACGTGACGAAACCATTCAGTCCCCGCGAAATTGTTTTGCGGATCAAGGCGATCTTGCGACGCGGCGCTACTGAAGAAGCAGACGATCGGCTCTCGGCTGGACCGATTACGATCGATCCAGCGCGGCACGAAGTACTGGTGAACGGCAAACGCGTCGAGCTCACCAGCCTCGAGTTCAAACTTCTGCGAACGTTGATGCAACGGCGCGGCCGGGTCCAGGAGCGCGATCGTCTGCTGAACGAAGTTTGGGGTTACGAAAGCGTGATCGATACCCGCACGGTCGACACCCACGTGCGTCGCTTGCGCGAGAAGCTTGGGAGAGCGGGAGAGGTCGTCGAAACGGTGCGCGGTTTTGGCTATCGGGTGCGCGAGAAGTAGCGGGACATGTTTTGGGTTCTACTTGGCGCGGTTGTAGGATCGACGATTGCCATCATGTACCTAGTCTGGCGCAAATGGATTGCGCCCTGGCGGCAGGTCGACCGGCTCGTTCGCCAAATCGGGCGAGGCGAGCGACCACAAACGTTCTTAGTCGAAGGCGCTAAAGAAGCGCAACGCGTGAGCGTCGCGTTGGAAGATATCTTCAGCCGGCAACGAGAACTTGACCGACAAGCCGGTGAACGCGCGGCTGGACAGAAAGCAATCTTTTCTGCGATGCAGGATGGTTTGCTCGCGGTTGACCGCGACCGGCGGATCGTGCTCGCGAATCTCGCGTTTCATGAATTGTTCGCGGTTGGCGAAGGCTCATTAGGCGCTCCACTTCTGGAAAGCGTGCGCGATCCGGCCCTCGAGCAAATCGTTGGAGACACGTTCCGAGAGCGAGCCCCGAGCCAGGGCGAGCTCATAATCGGGAGGCGCGAATTTCAAATGACTTCAGTCCCGATGGGAAACGATAACGGCGAGGTAACAGGCGCAGTTATTTTGTTTCACGACATCAGCGAATTGAAGCGGGCCGACCAGATCCGCCGCGATTTCGTTGCAAATGTCTCGCATGAGTTGCGCACACCGTTGTCGATCTTGCGCGGCTACATCGAAACGTTACTGGACGATCCCAAAATGCCGCGCACCGAGTGCGCTCGCATTCTTGAAATAATGGACCAACACTCGAAACGCCTCGGGTTATTGGCGAACGATCTGCTGACGCTCGCGCAACTGGAGTCAGGCAGGTCGAGCCTGCAATTAAGTGCGATCGATCTGGCGCAATTCTTTAGTGGTCTTGTGCGCGATTGGAAAAAAAAGCTGGCCGCGAAGCATTTGAAGGCAGCTGTCGATGTTGCCAAGAACGTTCCGATGGTCTGCGCGGACGAAGCGCGCCTGAGGGAGGTTTTTGATAATCTGCTCGATAACGCCGTTAAATATTCGAGTAAAAGCGGTGAAATTCGTCTCGAAGCGGACCGCGCCGGCGATCAGATCGCGCTTTGCGTAAGCGATGATGGTATCGGCATTAGTCAGGAAGATTTGCCCCGCATCTTCGAGAGGTTTTATCGTGCGGACAAAGCGCGGAGTCGCGAACTCGGCGGCACCGGTCTTGGATTGGCGATTGTGAAGCACATTGCCCAACTGCACGGCGGCCGGGTCGAGGCTGAGAGCGAGCTTGGACGGGGAACGACCATTCGCGTCGTTCTTCCTCTGAAAATGGCGTCCGATCGCGCGGCTGTCACAGAATCGTAACATTAAATCCGTTGCCGCCCGGGACGGCGTTTCGCATCGTCGATAATGTGGAAACTGTCGCCCCGCGGATGTCGATCTTGTCGGAAAACGCCGCCGCCCGCCGCCGTCGGCTGACCACGGAATCGGCTATCAAAGCATTCTTCGGCAGCAACGCACTTGTCGCGATCGTTGTCCTGGCGTTGATCACAATTTTCCTCTTTCGCGAGGGCTTTGGATTTTTTGGCCAGAATCTGGCGAACCTTCGGCTCTATCGTCGCGCCGGATCGGAATATGTGGACATCATCCGCGCTCAAGCCCAAACCCATGCGGCCCTTTCGCGCCAACTGGGCGAGATCCGGCTGCAGGAAGCGCGAACCCTTCCAAGCAGCAGCAGCCTCCAAGCCTTCGATCAGTTTGCCGCGGCATTTAGCGATAGCGGTGAATTTCTGAACGCGCTCGTTTCGGACACAAACGATCAGGCGCTGGCATTGCGCGAAGCTTTGATCGCGGCCGGCACTCCATCGGCGGTCTCGTCAGCCGAAGGTGAAACGCCTGTGGCAGCCGCGGCGCCGGTTGATCCGCACGTTGCCATGACCGGGCTCCGTTTTGCTGATAATAAGTTTCCGACAATCGCAATGGCGATGAAAGCCAAGATCGACGATCTCCTGGCTGCGCCTCCGGTTCTTAATGCTTCAAGGGCGCAGCGACTGTTCGAAAGCTGGAAAAAGAGAACGCGAGATTATCTCGCGCAATTTCCAGCAGTCTCGCAGCAGCTGCATGAATGGAATCCGGATGAACGAGTGCCTGCTTATCGAGCGGTTACTTCGTTCCTTTTCGGTACGAATTGGATTACAGCCAGCTTTTGGCAGGACTGGTATGGAATTATTCCGTTGCTCGTCGGATCGATCATGGTCGCGGCCGTTGCGCTGCTGATCGCAGTGCCGCTTGGAGTTTGTTCCGCGATTTATGTCAGCGAAGTGGCCGCTCGCGGTGAGAAAAGCCTGATTAAACCGTACATCGAATTCATCTCTGCGATTCCATCTGTCGTTCTCGGTTTTTTTGGGATCGCGGTTGTCGGTCAAGCGGTGCGGGCCTTATCGCAAATGCCGTTCATGAAATGGGTGCCGTTTTTTCCGATTAGCGAACGCCTGAACGTTTTTACTGCCGGTTCTTTGCTCGCGCTCATGGCGGTGCCGACGATTTTCACTTTGGCGGAAGACGCGCTGCGCAACGTCCCGCGCGGGTTCAAAGAAGCTTCCTACGCGCTGGGGGCGAATCGGCTACAAACGATCGCACGGGTGTTGGTGCCGGCGTCGCTTTCCGGAATTATTTCGGCGGTGTTGCTTGGCCTGGGTCGGGTCATTGGCGAGACGATGGTGGTGCTACTCTGCGCCGGAAATCGGATCGCGATCCCTGATTTTACCCAGGGCCTGGGCGCGTTTTTCCAGCCGGTGCACACTATGACCGGCATCATCGCGCAGGAAATGGGCGAAGTAGTGCGTGGCAGCATCCATTATCGGGCGCTTTTCATGGTCGGACTCGTTCTTTTTGTGCTGACTCTTGGGATCAACTATCTCGCGCAAAGATTGGTCGCGCGTTACCGGATGAGTATCGGTTGATATGATTGCAGCCGCATCAAATCGCCGCCGCAGCCAATTCCTGGAGTCGGCGCTCTTCTGGGCCTTTCGGATCGGGACCTATTTCGTGTTGCTCTGCGCGACCTACATTTTTCTCGATATTGGGATCAAAGGCGGCCGGACCGTTTTCACGCGAACCGCGCCGTTCGTTAACCTGAAATTCTTAAGCGAGCCGCCGCAAACGCTCTACGTCTTCGATTACCAAGGGAAGAAAATGGAGTTGAGCGATCGCGAATTTCGCGCTTGGAAGACGACGCACAAGGAAGATGTCGATGTGACCAGCGTTTCTTACTCCGCCGGCGGAATCTGGCCCTGCATTGTCGGAACGGCATTACTCGTGATCGGTTCGATGACGCTGGCGCTTTTCATTGGCATCAGCTGCGCAATTTATCTGAGTGAGTACAGCCGCGATGGCCGTTTCATTCGACTGATTCGTGTCGCGATTCTCAACCTGGCCGGAGTGCCATCGATCGTGTTCGGGCTTTTCGGGTTCGGGTTGTTCGTGATCTTTTTTGGCTGGAATGTTTCGTTGCTCTCGGGTTGGTTCACGCTTGGCTTGATGGTCTTGCCGGCCATCATCACTGCCAGCGAAGAATCATTGCGCGCGGTGCCGCAGGGGTTGCGCGAAGGCTCGCTCGCGCTCGGCGCGACCAAGTGGCAGACCATCCGGAAAAATGTCTTGCCGTATGCGTTGCCGGGAATTTTGACCTCTTCGATCCTCGGGATCGCCCGGGTCGCCGGCGAGACGGCGCCGATCATGTTTACTGCCGCTTACGCCATGCGCGACGAAATGCCGTGGCAGGTGAGCCACTGGACTAATTTCTTTTTCCAAGGCGTAATGGCGCTGCCTTATCACATTTACGTAGTCAGCTCGAAGATCCCGCAGAATGAATACACCGAGCGCGTCCAATACGGGACGGCTTTTGTCTTCCTCGCCGTCGTCATGCTGATCGCTTTAACGTCCATCTTGCTCAGAGAGAGACAACGGAGACGCTTATCATGGTAAGCTTACTTGAAATGCCACAAACGCTGCCCCAACAAGTTCCGCGCCAGAATGATCGCCCGGTCGAAGAGACCGAGAGCGCTGAAATCATGATCGACGTGCGCGATCTCGATTTCGCTTACGCCGGGAACAAAGTACTACACAACGTCAGCCTCGACATTCCGCCGAAGGCCGTGACCGCGTTTATCGGCCCTTCGGGTTGCGGTAAGACGACTTTATTGCGCTGCATCAATCGAATGAATGACCTGATCGAGGGCGCGCGCATTACCCGGGGCACAATTCACCTCGGCGGGATCGATATTAACGCGCCCCAAGTGGATGTGGTCGATCTTCGCCGGCGAGTCGGAATGGTTTTTCAAAAATCGAACCCATTTCCGAAATCGATTTACGAAAATATTTCCTATGGTCTGCGCATTGCCGGAGTGAACAAACGCTCGCGGATCGATGAAGCGGTGGAGAAGAGCTTGCGCGGTGCTGCGCTCTGGGACGAAGTGAAAGACAGGCTGGATGAAGGCGCCCTTGGTTTGTCCGGCGGGCAGCAGCAGCGGCTTTGCATCGCTCGCGCGCTGGCGGTGGAACCGGACGTCGTCCTGATGGACGAACCGTGCTCGGCGCTCGATCCGATCGCGACCGCAAAGATCGAGGAATTGATTCACGAATTGAAAAGGCAGTACACCATCGTGATTGTCACGCACAACATGCAACAGGCCGGGCGCGTTTCCGATCACACCGGTTTCTTCTATCTCGGCAAGCTGATCGAGTTTGGACCGACTACGAAAATTTTCACAAACCCGAGCGAAAGACGCACAGAAGATTATATTACCGGGCGATTTGGTTAATACGACATGATGCCACCGAAACATATTCTTGGCACGTTCGACGAAGCACTCAGTTCGGTGCGCAACAACGTGCTGATGATGGCAGGCCTGGCCGAGCGCACCCTCGACCGCGCGGTCAAGGGATTGCTGCAGCGAGACGATAATCTTTGCACCACCGCAATCGCCGACGACGAAGAGATCGACCAGCTGGAAAAGCAAATCGACAAAGAGGGTGTCGACGTTTTGCTCCGGTTTCAACCGGTGGCTTCCGATCTCCGCCGTGTCGTCGCGGCGATGAAATTATCCCCCAACATCGAGCGCATTGCCGACCAGGCCACCAACATTGCTCGCCGGGCGCGAAAACTGAATCGACATCCACCGCTTCCAGAAGTCGAAATCATTGTTCCGATCCAGGCCCACGCCATGGCGATGTTCAAGGACGCAATCGACGCTTTTGTCCGGGAAGATGTCGATCTTGGCCGCGCCGTCGTGGCCCGGGACAAGGATCTCGACCACATGAACAAAATGGCGAACCGGAAGCTGACCGATCGCATGGCCCAGGACCCGAAGCAGCTCAGGGGCTATCTCAATCTGATTTTCATTTCGCGTTGCCTCGAGCGCGTCGGGGATCACGCCACCAACATTGCGGAAGACGCAGTCTATGCCGCAGCCGCGGAAGACATTCGTCATCAGGCGTTGGTTCAGGCGAGCAATGGCTGAGGCGTCGCATGGTGGCGGAATAGTTGACGCCCCTGCCTAACTTCGGCTAGAGCAGGTTGGCTGGCGCGCGCTATGTTTTCAATTCGACAACTCCTCGGACATGACGACAAGTTTTACGATCTCCTGGAAGCGAGCGCGGAACAAGCGGACGCCAGTGTGCATCATCTCGTCGCGTTATTAGGCAAAGTCGAGCACTATGACTCGCCGGAAAGTCTGGAGCAATTCGTCCACAGCCGGCGCAAGGACAAACAGATCACCCAGGAATTAACCGAACAGCTTTGCAAGACCTTCGTCACACCGCTCGAACGCGAGGATATCCAGGCCTTAGCAGCATCGCTCTATAAAATCCCGAAAACGGTGGAGAAGATAGGGGAACGGATTCTGATTTGTCCGAGCGACATGCATGGAGTGAGTTTTCGAAAGCATCTCGATCTGCTGGATCAGGCGGCGGAGTGCGTTTTGGACATGGTGAAAGATTTGCGCAAAGGCATCGATGCCCCCCGCGCGAGGGAGAAAAATAATCGCCTGCAAAATATTGAAGGCGACGCTGACAAGCTCGAGCTCGACGTCCTCCGAGATCTGTATCACGGCGATTACGACGCCAAGCACGTTATCTTTTTGCGCGATATCTATGAGCTACTCGAAAAGGTGATCGATCGCTGCCGGGATGCCGGAAACATCATCCTCCAAGTCGTGCTGAAGTATTCCTGAGCCAATTCCCCCGCGTAACCCGCGATGACTCTATTCCTTTTTGTCGTCGTGATGGCGATTCTCTTTGAGTACATCAACGGTTTTCACGATGCGGCCAATGCGATCGCCACCGTCGTCTCCACGAAAGTGTTGACGCCGCGTCAGGCGATCGGCCTGGCGGCGTTTTTCAATTTGACCGGTGCTCTCGCTGGCACCGCGGTCGCGGCAACCATTGGAAAAGGAATGGTCGACACAAACGTCGTCACCATTGGCGCTATTTCGTGCGCCTTGATTGGCGCGATTGTCTGGAATTTGATTACGTGGTTCCTCGGTCTGCCGTCGAGTTCCAGTCATGCGCTCATTGGCGGACTTTGCGGATCTGCGATTGCTTACGCCCACGGCAATTGGAATGTGTTGCATTGGCGTACCGGACTTTTGCCGAAAGTAGTTGTGCCGATGGTCACGTCACCGCTCCTCGGTTTCATCCTGGGCGGAATGCTGATGTTTATTTTGACTCTGACCTTGCGCGCAGCGACGCCTCATCTGGTCCATTCCATATTTGGAAAACTCCAACTGATCAGCGCCGCCTGGATGGCGCACAGTCACGGGACGAACGACGCGCAGAAAACGATGGGTATTATCACGCTCGCGCTTTTTACCGCGACGACGGGTCATTCCTTCGACGGACTGCCGCCAATGTTCCGTTTTCTTAGCACGCCGCAATTTATCGTCCCGAAATGGGTCGTAGTTTTGTGCGCGCTTACTATGGCAGCTGGCACGGCTGCGGGTGGGTGGCGTATCATTCGCACTCTCGGGCACCACATGGTGAAATTGCAGCCGGTGCATGGTTTCGCCGCCGAAACAACCGCCGCGCTTATTATTCAAGTTGCCAGCTCCCGCGGGATCCCGCTTTCCACAACTCATGTCATCAGCACGTCGATCATGGGTGTCGGCGCGGTCAAACGTTTCAGCGGTGTTAAATGGAGTGTAGTGGAGCGAATCGTTTGGGCGTGGGTGTTTACGCTGCCGGCGTGTGGGCTGATCAGCTACATTCTTGCCCGGGTCGCTGCGATCTTTTAGCGCCTTTTCCAACCAGTTCGATTCTTCGATCGTTCGACGCCCGGCGTTGCCGAGACCTCAATCACGGACGATTGTCGATCTTGCAAATATGGCGCAAGCGCAATCCAGGGTTGAAACGGAAGAAAGCGCTCAGATTGTTGCACTAAACTCTGAGCAAACCGCGCACGAGCGTTTCGGCGATCCGAAGAATTTCATCAACCGCGAGCTGAGCTGGCTCGAATTCAATCGACGAGTCCTCGAAGAGGCGCAGGACCCGACCCAGCCGCTGATCGAGCGAGTAAAGTTTCTTTGCATTTTCAGCTCGAACCTGGACGAATTTTTCGAGATCCGCGTCGCCGGTATCAAACAACAGATCGAAAGCGAAACCAGCGATGTTGCGGCGGATGGCTTGAGTCCGACGGAAACGTTTAATCAAATTCAGCGTCTTGCCCACGAGCTAGTCGCGACCGAGTACGAGCTTTGGAATAAGGAGTTGCTTCCCCAGCTGGCAAAAAACGGGGTTCGCGTTCGCAATGTTTCGGAGCTAAACGCAAAACGCGCCGCCTGGGCGCACAAATACTTTCAGGAGGAAGTTCTTCCGATGCTGACGCCATTGGCCGTGGACGCGAGTCATCCATTTCCAGACCTCCTGAACAAGAGTCACAACTTGCTCGTTCGAGCGAAGACGCAGCGCCGCGGAGAACCACTACTCGCGATCGTGCAGGTGCCGCGGGTAGTTCCGCGGCTGATTTTGATGCCGCGCGGCAAAGGCGACGACGAGACCTTTGAATACGTTTATCTCGCTTCGCTGATCAAACAGCACATCGCCGAATTGTTCCCGGGTTTGATTCTCGACGCGGTCCACGCCTTTCGCGTCACTCGCAACAGCGATCTCTACATCGACGAGGAAGAAGCGGAGAATCTTCTTCGAACAATCGAGCAGGAGCTGCGTCGTTCCAGTCGTGGCGACGCCGTCCGCTTGGAAGTGGAAGCCGATTGCCCGAAAGATTTCATCGAGCTGCTGACCGGCTTTTTCGATCTAACCGAAGCCGACGTTTACAAACTGGATGGTCCGCTTTCGATGACGCATCTGACCCCGCTGCTGACAAACGACGCATTCGCGCAATTGAAGGACCGCCCGTTTCAACCGGGACGCGATCCTGCATTGCCGCCGCAAGCCGACATGTTCGAAGTGATGCGCCGTCAGGATGTGCTCTTGCATCATCCCTACGACGGCTTTGAACCGATTGTCGATCTTGTCGAAGAAGCTGCGCGCGATCCGCAAGTGCTCGCGATCAAGATCACCCTTTATCGCACGAGCGGTGACTCGCCGATCGTCGAGGCGCTGATCGACGCGGCCAATGCCGGCAAACAAGTCACCGCAATTGTGGAATTACGCGCGCGTTTCGATGAAGCAGCCAATATTCAATGGGCGCGGCGGCTTGAGGAAGCAGGTGCCCATGTCATTTATGGCGTGGTCGGATTAAAAACGCACTGCAAAGCATTGCTCATCGTTCGGCGCGACGCCGATCAGCTCAGGCGTTACGTGCATCTTGGGACAGGCAATTACCACCAACGCACAGCGCGCACTTACACGGACTTCGGTTTGTTGACCAGCAACCCGCAGTTGACCGAGGAGGTCGGAATCGTTTTCAACACGCTGACCGGGCTGGCCGGTTATCCCGGTCTAAAAAAACTCATGGTCGCGCCGTTCGACATGAAGAAAAGGCTCATCGCCTTGATCGAACGTGAGCGGGACCACGCGCGCGCGGGGAGACCGGCCCGAATCATCGCCAAACTCAATTCGTTGGTCGATCAAGAGATCATCGAGACGCTCTACGAAGCCTCCTCTGCCGAGGTGACAGTCGATTTGATCGTGCGCGGTATTTGTTGTTTGCGCCCGAAGGTCCCCGGCTTGAGCGAGTACATTCGCGTTATCAGCATTGTCGGCCGTTTTCTCGAGCACAGCCGGATCTATTATTTTGAAAACGCCGGCCAGCCCGAACTGTTTCTCTCCAGCGCCGATTGGATGCCGCGAAATTTCCTGCGCCGGGTCGAAGTCGCGTTTCCAATCGAGACTCCGCCATTACGCGATCATATTATAAATGAAGTGCTTCCCCGGTTTCTGAACGACCGCGTCAAAGCGCGTGAGCTGCAGCCGGACGGGAGCTACCGGCGTTTGAAACCGGAGGGACCGGAGCCTCGCTCGCAAGCACAATGGCACTTCCGCGAAGTTACCCGGGAACGGGCGAAGAAACTTGGTCGCAAGAAATCTCCGCCAGCGGATAAATTGATTCCAATCACGGTTGCGCCACCCCCACCAAAGCAGTCATGAGGAAAAGAATCCTGGTCATCGATATCGGCGGCACGCACGTGAAGTTGATGATCTCGCGCGCGAAGAAACGAAAATTCAAGTCCGGACAAAAACTGACACCGCGTGAAATGGTCAAGCAAATCAAAGTGGAAATTGATGGATGGAAGTTCGACGCGATCTCGATTGGATTTCCGGCGCCGGTGCGGGACGGCCGAATTCTCGCCGAGCCGAAACATCTCGGTAAGGGGTGGGTCCGATTCAATTTCGAAAAAGCACTGGGCAAACCGGTTCGAGTTGTGAACGACGCCGCGCTCCAAGCACTGGGCAGTTACCATGGCGGACGGATGTTGTTTCTGGGGCTCGGCACCGGACTCGGCTCGACCCTTGTCTTCCCTGACATGGTTCTGCCACTGGAACTGGGCGATCTGCCGTATTGCGACGACCGAATTATCGAAGATTTTTTGGGCAAGCCTGGAATCGCCGAGCTTGGCGAAAAAGAATGGGAGCGCCTGGTAATGGGAGCGGTAGCTCAGCTCAAGAAATCATTTATCGTTGACTACGTCGTGCTCGGCGGAGGTAACACTAAGAAACTGAGCGTGCTGCCGGAAGGCGCTGAACAAGGACATAATCGGAACGCGTATCTCGGCGGCGTCCGCCTCTGGCAAACTGATCAGAGCACACGCCGGCCGAAGTGGCGTGTGCTCTGACCATGCGGGCGAAGATTAAGATTACGAGGAAGAGGAAAAGTTAGGATCGGCAAATGGACCTCTATTTTCTTCGACACGGCGAGGCCGATTGGCCGGACTGGGAAAAATCTGATGACGCGCGGCCGCTCACGAAGCGGGGTAAAAAGGAAATGCACGAAGTGGCGGCGTTTTTGAAACGGGTCAAAGCGCGGCCCGACTTGGTTGTGACCAGTCCGCTCCCACGCGCATCACAAACCGCCGAAATTGCGGCGGAACATCTGAAAGTAAAATGCCGCGAAGACAAATTGCTGGCGCCCGGTTTTGGCCGGCAGGAATTGGAGCGATTGCTCAAAAAATATCCGGCCGAGAGCTTGATGATTGTCGGTCACGAGCCGGATTTTACTCAGACGATCTCGCAATTGACCGGCGCGTCGCTCAAACTTTCGAAGGCCGGCGTCGCTTTAGTGGAGCTCGATCGCTCGTGGCGAAATGGCCGCTTGCTTTGGCTGTTCCCGCCGAAAATCGCCAAGAAATAGACGCGCGAGTTACCTGACCAGCGCTTCAGCCAGCGATGGTGCGATCTGGTTCTCCCAATCTTTCAGCCAGCTGGCAATTCGATCCCCGAAATCGCGCGGACGCTCGGCAAAAAAATGCTCGGCCAGTTCTGCCGCGCCGCGCTGCAGGTCGCCCTGACTCACTTCGATTACGGCCAGAAGTTTGTGCCCCTCGCGTTCCCATTCCGATTTTTCGTTCCCGCCGCGAAGCCGGTCTCCCAGAAAACTCAAATCATGCGCGCGCCCGAGCAAATTGGCCATCGCACGCAGATCGTCGCTCAGATTTTTGAGCACGACCGGATTGATCGGTCGCAAGATTCGCAATTCGTACCAAAGCCTCTTTGCGCGCGTGCGGAACCGATGAAAATTTTCGGTCGTGGGCGCGGCTTCGGCTCTCGCAAGAGCTTTCCTTGCGCCCTTGTAGCTTCTTTGCACGGCGCAGCGAAGTTGCTTGCAATTAAATTGGTCGAGCGGCCAGCAATCGACGTTGGCGTGCGCGCGCTCCAGCATTGGAACGGCCTGAGTTTGCCACTCGGCAAACGCCGCCATGAAATTTTCCAACTCCAAGATCAGCATGCCTTCGAGTTTTGTATAACCACCGCGAGCCCGGCGTTGAGTAATCCCCTGAAGTTGGCGCACAGTTTGCAAGCGCACCTCGGCATCGCGGATCTCGGAGGTGAGTCTTGCCACGTCGCGCAGGCAACGGTCTTGTTCCCGGAATAAACCATGTCCGATTTCCTTGCGAACCAGCCGCAGAGCCGCCCGCGCTTTCTTCAAATGTTTGCGCACTTCGTGGACCAGCGTATCGCTGGTCTTCTTCTCGCCGGTCGTGATCGCAATCGCGCCTTCGATCTGTTTGCGGCAAATCCGGCGCAGATTATCGCCGAGGGTCTGACCATGTTTCAATTCGTAGCTCATCCTATTCGCGGGCCAGTCTCACATTGCTGTATCGCTTTTCACCGGTGATTTCGCGCCCAAACCAACGCGGGGGTTTAAAACGGCGGCGGCTCGCGTGGTTTGGAAATTCCACTTCCGCCACCACCAAACCATGGTTGCGACCGTGATAGATGTCGACTTCGATCTTGAGATTTTTCCACGGAATCTCGTAACGGGTCTTGCGCAATCGACGACCGCGCGTCGCCGGCCACAGCATGGCGAATTGTTTCGGACTCAGTCGGATTTCGCGTTCTTCGCGTGAAGTACCCCGGCCAACCTTGAAGGTAAGCGAAGCTGTCTTGGCTTTTTTCCGCAATCGAACATGCCGGCCACCCGGCTCGTTCGCGAGATAACCTTGCGCGATCGGAAAATGGCGCGAGCGCAGGATTTTGACCGGCAGTCGCTTGATCAAAAATTTCCTTTCGATCTCGCGCGATGAGACGTGATGAGATCGGCGCATTTCACCGACTCAAACGTTTCTTAAAGAAATCGCCAAGAATTATTCGCGAGAAAAGCACAACTGGATCTCCATCACCCCGCTTCGGCTCGATCTCACCGACGAAAAAGATCTCGCGCGAGCCTTGTCCCTTTTGCAAAGTTTGTCGGTGAGCGCCAAAAAGCGCTAACCAACGTGAAGATTTTTGCCGCGCTTGCCATCACTGCCATGTTTTCGCTCGCGGCCTGTCGATGGTTCGGTTCGCCTGAGGCTTACAAGTCGGAGTCTGGCCGGACAACCTTCCGGGCTGCGAACGAAAGTCCGAGCGAGCATGGGGGAGTCACGCCCGCACCACAAAAAATTCCCGGCGAATCGCGATAGCAATCTAAGCCTCGATGTCCGGGCGTCATTCGGGGGCGACTGAAAAAGTAACATAAATGAAACGTGACAATGCTGATCCCAAGGCGTGGAATTAAGTGAGGGGCGCGCTCGTTACGTGTCGCGCTGTTCAACCAAGGACCGCCTTATGAAAAAGTCGAATTCGACAAACAAATCGGAACTTGAGCGCAGGCGCGAGGCTCCGCTGGCAACGCCGACCGATCTGACACGTTCGGCTAGCAAAGACATCTCGGGAGCGATGAACGCCATACTCGCGGACGTGTTTGCGCTTTATCTCAAAACAAAAAATTTCCACTGGCACATGAGTGGCCCTCACTTCCGCGATTACCATCTGCTCCTCGACGAACAGGCTGACCAGCTTTTCGCGATGACGGATCCCATCGCAGAGCGGATTCGAAAGATCGGCGGACTTACACTGAGATCGATCGGCCACATTTCCCGCATTCAGCGAGTGCTCGATAACGATGCCGAATACGTCGAACCCTTGGACATGATCGCGGAGCTGGCCGATGACAACAATAAAACGCGGTCGGAATTGAACCATTACAGAAAAGGAGAATTACGATGCCATACATCACCGTCGGAAAAGAAAATGGAGCGAACATCGACATCTTTTATAAAGACTGGGGCAAAGGACAGCCCATCGTTTTCAGCCACGGTTGGCCGCTGTCGGCCGATGACTGGGACACGCAGATGCTGTTCTTCCTCAAACAGGGCTATCGCGTCATCGCGCATGACCGACGCGGACATGGACGCTCGACCCAGACCGGTGGCGGGCACGACATGGATCACTACGCCGATGACTTGGCGGCTTTAACCAAACACCTCGATCTAAAGAACGCCGTGCACGTCGGCCATTCCACCGGCGGCGGCGAGGTGGCGCATTATCTGGGACG